>NZ_JBGLRA010000011.1:0-160069 GCF_041402405.1 Aeromonas sp. S13(2024)
GCCATAGCGCCGTGGAACCACCTGATCCCATGCCGAACTCAGAAGTGAAACGCGGTAGCGCCGATGGTAGTGTGGCATTCGCCATGCGAGAGTAGGACACTGCCAGGCACCAATAAAAGAAACCCCGCTCATCGAGCGGGGTTTTTTATTGCCTGAAAATCAGCAAATAGCCTGATAATTGACCTTTTACTCCCTCTTTCCTGCCGTTTTCTCTGTTTTTCCTCTCCTATTTTCTCCGGTTCTGCATCGCCGCTGGCGGTGGTTGTCGCTATAATGGCCGCCCTCAAGCAAGGTGGTGGTATGAAAGCAGAGTATCTACAGCGATTCGGGGGCATTGCCCGTCTTTATGGTCAGAGCGCACTGCGTTCCTTTAGCCAGGCCAAGGTCTGTGTGGTGGGGATCGGTGGCGTGGGCTCCTGGGCGGCAGAAGCGCTGGCCCGTGCCGGTATCAACCAGATCACCCTGATCGACATGGACGATATCTGCATCACCAACACCAATCGCCAGATCCACGCTATGCAGGGGACGGTTGGTCGCCTCAAGACCGAGGTGATGGCCGAGCGTATTCGCGCCATCAACCCGGATTGCGAGGTGATCGAGGTGGATGATTTCGTCACCGCTGATAACCTGGCCGAGCATATCAAGCGGGAGTTTGACTATGTGGTGGACGCCATCGACTCGGTCAAGGCCAAGGTGGCGCTGATTGCCTTCTGCAAGCGCAACAAGATCCCGGTGATTGTAGCGGGTGGTGCTGGCGGGCAGATGGACCCGACTCAAATCAAGGTGGCCGATCTGGCCAAGACTATTCAAGACCCGTTGGCGGCCAAGGTGCGCTCCGACCTGCGCCGGTTGCACAACTTCAGCAAGAATCCGGCGCGCAAATTCGGTGTGGAGTGTGTCTTCTCAACCGAGCAGCTGAGTTATCCGGATGGCAATGGCGGTACCTGTCAGGCCAAGGCGGCCAGCGACGGCAATATGAAGATGGATTGCGCCTCCGGCTTTGGCGCTGTGACGCCGGTGACGGCAACCTTTGGGCTGGTTGCCGCGTCCCGGGTATTGAAGAAGATTGCCGAGCGGGGGGCCCGCGCCGAGAAAGAGGAAGGGAATGAAAATGCAGGGTCGATTGGCGAAGCCTAATCGACCTCTGCACAAGGCGGATTATACTGCCTGCTCCCGGATCGCCAGCACGATCGCTCTGAGCCCGTTACCTCGTGACGGGCTCAAGTGTTTCTCAAGTCCCAGTTCGGTGAAATACCCTTCCATATCAAAAGCCTGGATCGCCGCAGACGATTGGTGGTTGAGTGCCGCCAGCACGATGACGATGAGGCCCCGCACGATCCGGGCATCGGAATCACAGGCAAAGTGCCAGCAGCCATTCTCGCTTTGTTCTCCCTTCAGCCAGGCCTGGCTTTCACACCCCTTGAGACGGAATGCCTCCTGCTGCCATTCGCCGGGTAGCTCCGGCAGCTGTTTGCCGAGCTGGATGATGAGCCGGTACTGGTTCTCCCAGCCATGAGCGGCGGCAAACTGCTGGCGGATGGTGTCGGCGTTGGGCTCAAGGCCAATCTGGGTATAGCTTGCGAGGTCACTCATTCGGTTGTCTGCCTTAGAAGAAGTCACTGAGTTTGTGCAGGGCGGCCAGCAGGGCGTCGACATCGTCCCGATTGTTGTAGCAAGCCAGCGAGGCGCGCATGGTGCCACCGATCCCGAGCGACTCCATCAGCGGCATGGCGCAGTGATGGCCGACTCGCAGGGCGATCCCCTGCATGTCGAGCAGGGTAGCAGCATCTTGCGGGTGGATGTCGTCGAGCAAGAAAGAGACAGCACCGGCGCGTTGGCCGGGCTCGCCGACCAGACGCAACCCCGGCACCTGTTGCAGGCCAGCGACCAGATAGTCGGTCAGTGCTTGCTCATGCTTGGCGAGCCATTGCCGGTCTTGCTCCATCACAAAGTCGATGGCGGCGGCGAGGCCGATAGCGCCAGCGATATGGGGGGTGCCCGCCTCGAATTTGAAGGGCAGGGTATTGAAGGTGGTGCCGCTGAAACTGACCCGATCGATCATCTCGCCACCGGCTTGCCAGGGCGGCATCCGTTCCAACAGCTCGGTGCGGCCCCATAACACGCCGATGCCGGTCGGGCCATAGAGTTTATGACCGGAGAAGGCGTAGAAGTCGCAACCGATGGCTTGCACATCCACCTCGAGATGAGCCACCGCCTGGGCGCCGTCGATCAGCGTCACGGCGCCAACCGTTTTGGCGGCCTCTACTATCCGGGTGACCGGATTGACGGTGCCGAGGGCATTGGAAACATGGGCCACGCTCACCAATCGGGTACGTGGCCCCAGCATGGCGTGATAGGCGGCCAGATCGAGATCGCCCCGCTCATTGAGGGGGATCACCCGGATCACCGCGCCGGTACGCTGGGCGACCAGTTGCCACGGGACGATATTGGCGTGGTGCTCCAGGGTGCTGAGGATGATCTCGTCCCCCGCTTTGAGCTCGCTCATCCCCCAGCTCTGGGCCACCAGATTGATCGCCTCCGTGGTGCCGCGGGTCCAGATCACCTCTTGGCTGCGGGGTGTATTGATAAAGCGGGCGACCGTCTCGCGGGCAGCTTCGAAGGCGCGGGTAGCGCGGCCACTTAGAGCATGGGCGGCACGGTGCACATTGGCGTTGTCGGCCCGATAGTAGTGAGCGATGGCATCCAGTACCGCGCGCGGCTTCTGGGTGGTGGCGGCGTTGTCCAGATAGACCAGAGGGTGGCCGTTTACCTCCTGCGCCAAGGCCGGAAACTGGCTGCGCAGTTGGTCGTGCTGTTGCTGATTCATGCTCCCCTCATCATCTGGAAAAAGTCATCATCTCGAAAGGTCGGCCATGATCCTGAAAATAGCGCCCGAACACAAGGCGCGATAAGCCCGATTGGCGGTTGCCTGCCGTGCAGCAGGTACGGCTCATCGAGTGATTTCTGGTACAATGCCGCCCCTCATCATAAGCCAAGAGATCCGGCCCATGAAGCTCAACCCCAATCAGAACGAAGCGGTCAAGTATGTCTCCGGCCCTTGCCTGGTGCTGGCGGGTGCCGGATCGGGCAAGACCCGCGTCATCACCAACAAGATTGCCTATCTGGTGCAGCAGTGCGGCTACAGTGCGCGCAACATCGCTGCGGTCACCTTTACCAACAAGGCTGCGCGGGAGATGAAGGAGCGGGTCGGCCAGACTTTGGGCCGCAAGGAGGCGCGGGGGCTGATGGTCTCCACCTTCCATACACTGGGTCTCGATATCATTCGTCGGGAGCACAAGAGCCTGAATCTCAAGGCTAACTTCTCCCTGTTTGATGACACCGACCAGCTGGCGCTGCTGAAAGAATTGACTGAAGACGAGCTCGACAACGACAAGGACAAGCTCTCGGCCCTTATCAGCCAAATCTCCAACTGGAAGAATGACCTTATTCTGCCTGCCCGTGCCATGCGTATCGCCCGCGGGCCCGAAGAGGTGCTGATGGCTCAGCTCTATGAGCGCTATCACCGCCAGATGGTGGCCTATAACGCGCTGGATTTTGACGACCTTATCGTGATGCCGACCCTGCTGCTCAAGAGCAATCAGGAGGTGCGTGAGCGCTGGCAGAACAAGATCCGCTATCTGCTGGTCGATGAGTACCAAGACACCAACACCAGCCAATATGAGCTGGTGAAGCAGATCGTCGGCGAGCGGGCTCGTTTTACCGTGGTAGGGGATGATGACCAGTCCATCTACTCCTGGCGCGGTGCCAAGCCGCAGAATCTGGTGCTGCTGCGCGAAGATTTCCCCAGCCTCAAGCTGATCAAGCTGGAGCAGAACTACCGCTCCAAGCGGCGGATCCTCAAGTGCGCCAACATCCTGATCGCCAACAACCCGCACGTCTATGACAAGGCGCTCTTCTCCGAGCTTGATGAGGGGGTGAAGATCAAGGTGCTGTTCGCCAAGAACGAGGAGCACGAAGCGGAGCGGATAGCCGCCGAGATGATGGGACACAAGTTTATGAACCGCACCCGGTTCAAGGATTACGCCATCCTCTATCGGGGCAACCATCAGTCGCGCATCTTCGAGAAGGCGCTGATGACCAACCGGATTCCTTACCGCATCTCGGGCGGCACCTCGTTTTTCTCCCGCACCGAGATCAAGGACATCATGGCCTACCTCAAGCTGCTGGTGAATCCGGATGAGGACACCGCCTTCCTGAGGGTGGTCAACCTGCCGCGTCGCGAGATCGGCCCCACTACCCTTGAAAAACTGGGGCAGTATGCCAATCAACGCGGAAAGAGCCTGTTTGCCGCCAGCTTCGAGCTGGGGTTGGAGCAGCACCTCTCAGGCCGTGGCCTCGTGGCCCTGCAGGCATTTACCAACTGGCTGGTTCGCCTTGGCGATCAGGCGCTGCGTGGCAATCCGGTGGAGGCGGTGCGGGACATGATCAAGGAGATCCACTACGAAGAGTGGCTCTACGAGACCTCCCCCAGCCCGAAAGCGGCCGAGATGCGGATGCAGAACGTCTCCACCCTCTATCGCTGGATCACCGAGATGCTGGAAGGGGATGAGCTGGAGGAGTCGATGACGCTGGCACAGGTGGTCACTCGCCTCACCCTGCGCGACATGATGGAGCGTAACGAGGGGGAGGATGACGCCGATCAGGTGCAGTTGATGACGCTGCATGCCTCCAAGGGGTTGGAGTTCCCCTATGTCTACATGGTGGGGATGGAGGAGGGCTTGCTGCCCCACCAGACCAGCATTGACGAGGACAATGTGGAGGAGGAGCGGCGTCTCGCCTACGTGGGGATCACCCGGGCTCAGACCGAACTGACTTTCACCCTCTGCAAGGAGCGGCGCCAGTTTGGCGAGTCGGTACGTCCGGAGCCAAGCCGCTTCCTGCTGGAGCTGCCACAGGATGATCTTGAATGGGAAAACCAGAAGAAGGTGACTGCCGAGGAGCGCCAGCAGAAGGGGCAGGTCGGTGTTGCCAACCTACGGGCGTTGTTCAAGAAGGATTAACCCTAAGGATTGGCCGGGGTCAGTAGCGGTACTATGTCTGCTCCCGGCATGGGCGGAGAGATATAGCGCCCTTGCCCCATCCGGCAGCCGATATCAATCAGCTTCTGCAACTGCTGCTGGTTCTCGATCCCCTCGACGACCAGGGTGTAATCGAGATCCTGACAGATATCCCGCATGGCGCGGATCAGCGCCAAATCTTTGGGTGATTGCAGCATCCGCTGCGTAAAGCTGTCATCCACCTTGATGTAATCCACCGGGAAGTGGAACAGAGCGTTGAGGGAGGAGAAGCCGGTCCCAAAATCATCGAGGCTGATCTGGATACCCTTGGCGCGTAGCTCGTGCAGGGATGCCAGCGCATCGGAATCTTGCCGCGACAGCTCCCGCTCGTTGAATTCAAAAATCAGATAGCCGGGGGCGACCCCCTCCTCTTCGATAATTCCCATCAGCCGCATGATGTGGTCATGGTTGACCAGATGCTTGCCCGACAGATTGATGGCGATCTTGAACTTGCCCTGCCCGGAGATTGGCAGCCAGTTCTTCAGCTGTTGGCAGGTGTGGCGGAGGATCTGGTAATCCAGCTCCAGAATCAGGCCGCACTGCTCCGCCAGCGGAATAAAGTCGAACGCATCCTTCAGAATCCCCTCCTCGGTCAGCCAGCGCGCCATCACCTCCAGTCCGGTCAGGCGGCTATCCTGCAGCCGGATCACCGGTTGGAAATAGGGGACGATACGCCCCTCCCGCAGGGCTCTGGCCAGCATCTCTTCCGGCGAATTCCAGTTCTGGTTGATGCAATCATCCGAGTAGCTGACGATGCGACTGCGGCCATTGCGCTTGGCCTGATACATGGCCAGATCGGCCTGATGGAGCAGCTGGCTGATATCTGAGGTTTGCTCGGAAACGCTCGATACCCCCAGACTGACGGTAATGCTCAACTCGTTGCCGAGTAGCCGGAACGGGTAGGAGAGACGGCTGATAATGCGGTTGAGCACCGGGCTGATGTCATCGTCGCTCTTGCTGCTGTCCAGATAGATGACAAATTCGTCGCCCCCCAGTCTGGCCACCAGATCGTTTTGCCGGATGCAGGTCTGCAGGCGGCGGCTCACCTCCTTGAGCAGCTGATCGCCTGCGCTGTGGCCCAGGGTGTCATTGATTTGCTTGAAGTGATCCACATCGATAAAAATCACCGCAAATCCCGGCGATTTGTAGCGGTTGTAGTGGGTCATGGCGTGGTTGAGGTGGTTCATCAACAGCGCGCGGTTGGGCAGCTGGGTCAGCGGGTCGTGAAGCGCATCGAATTGCAGCCGCCGTTCCAGCTCCTGATGCTGCTTGAGCTGCTTTTGCAGCCTGAGGTTGGTCTGACGCAGCTGTTGCAGCCGCTGGTTGATGGAGTCTTCGGTATTGATGTCGTTGAGCTGCTGGCGGATCCGTCTCAGCTCCAGCAGCAGGGTGAGCTGGCCACGCAGAAAGTCGAGAAACAGCTTGTCGTCGGTCTCCAGCGGTTGAGCCGTGCTGATGATGAAGTGGGCGAAGTACTGTTGTTGCAGCCGCAGCGGCATGCTGTGCCAGTAGCGGGACTCCCTGCTCACCTCGATATTGCTGGTGCTGTGGCACAAGCCGCTGATGAACTCGTCTCCCTGATGGGGATGTGCGGGGTAGATCTTTTCCAGCTTCTGACTGGTTAGCCTGACCAGCAGCATGTCCTCGATGGTGAGCATCTGGCGCAGTACCGCTTCCAGTTGGGAGAAGAGTGCCTGGGCCGGCAGGGTATTGGCGAGCCGCATGATGCGGCTGATGCTCTCGATTTTCTTTTTCCAGTTCGGGTCTTTGCGGATCAGCGGTGAAGGGAGCTCGGTGAGATGGGATCCCGCCTGGGTTTCGGTCAGCCGTTTGGCCAGACACTCCAGCAGCAGACGCAGGGTCGGCAGGTCGGCTGGTGTGCCACGCGCCAGCAACCACTGTATCTGGCCATGCTCGATGGGGAAGACGCACCACCCTTCGGCCTCATCCAGCTGGGTGAGCTGATCGGTTATGCGGGACTGCTCACGGCCCAGCTGTTGCTTGAAGATGTCGCTGACCTTGTAGGCGTAAAGCCAGTTCAGACCGGTATCGGAAAGGCCCAGCATGCCGAAATGTTGCAGTGGGCAGAGTTGGTCAATCTGCTGGATCAGGGAATCGTAATCGTCAGACGTGGCGGTTTGTGGCGCCGGGAAGTCCATAATGGCAGAGACCAACGCCAACAGAGGAGTTGAGTAATGGGGTTCGATGGATTGGGACGACATGTGCAACTCCCGATATGTCTACCTTACAAGAGTAGTCGGAAGCCGATAGATTGAAAGGGCCGCAATTGCGGCCCTTTCAAATACTTACAGCTTGTCGATCATGTAGTGGATGGCGTTTTCAATCTCTTCATCACTACAGTTCGCACAGGTGCCGCGCGGAGGCATCATGCCGGACTTGCCGGTAAAGCCTTCAATGGCATGTTTCTTGAGAGTATCAATGCCCTGGGCGATGCGAGGATCCCAGGCGGCCTTGTCACCCCGTTTGGGGGCACCAGCGGCGCCGGTGTCGTGACAGGCAAAGCAGGCGCCCTTGTATACCGTTTCGCCATCGCGGGGACCGGAAGAGGCGGCCGCAGTCGGTGCAGCACTCGCGCCGGCAATACCTTCCAGATCCTTGGCGGTATAGACCTGACCGATTGGTTTGATCCGCTCGGCAATGGCCTCCGGTGACATCTCATCGGCAGCAAGCACTGCCCCAGACAAGCTGGCGGCCGTCATCCCGACAGCCAGCAAATAGCTCAGTTTTTTCAACACGCTCATATACTCCCAGCAGTCTTTTATTATCCATGTAAACGACGGGATTATAACCGAATAGTTACAGCCATTTAAACGCTTGTGTGTGAAGTGTTAAACACTCTGCGTACAAAGTTTTGGTCAATATCACGGCAATTCGGGTGGTGGAGATAAAAAGAAACCCGGGCATCGCCGGGTTTCGGGTACCCAAGGGGTGAAATGGGTTATTTGTCCCAGCTCAGGATCACCTTGCCGGAGTGGCCGGAGCGCATTGCATCGAACCCCTGCTGGAATTCGTCGATGTGGAATCTGTGGGTGATGATGGGGGAGAGATCCAGCCCGGACTGGATCAGGCTGGCCATTTTGTACCAGGTCTCGAACATCTCGCGGCCATAGATCCCTTTGATAAACAGCCCCTTGAAGATCACCTTGTTCCAGTCGATGGCCATGGTGGAGGGCGGGATGCCGAGCATGGCGATCTTGCCACCGTGGTTCATCTTGTCGAGCATCTCCTGGAAGGCGCTCGGGACGCCGGACATCTCCAGTCCCACGTCGAAGCCTTCGGTCATGCCCAGCTCGCTCATCACGTCGGCCAGCTTCTCCTTGGCCACGTTGACCGCGCGGGTGGCGCCCATCTTGCGGGCCAGCTCCAGTCGATATTCGTTGACATCGGTGATCACCACGTGGCGCGCACCCACATGGCGGCAGACGGCGGCTGCCATGATGCCGATGGGGCCTGCCCCGGTGATGAGTACATCTTCACCCACCAGATCGAAGGAGAGGGCGGTGTGCACCGCATTGCCGAACGGGTCGAAGATGGCGGCCAGCTCGTCCGGGATGTTGTCCGGCAGCTTGAAGGCGTTGAATGCGGGGATCACCAGATACTCGGCAAAGGCACCCGGGCGGTTGACGCCAACGCCAATGGTGTTGCGACAGAGGTGAGTGCGGCCAGCGCGGCAGTTACGGCAGTGACCGCAGGTGATGTGCCCTTCCCCGGAGACCCGATCGCCGATGGCGAAGCCGCGCACCTCCTGACCGATGGCGACCACTTCCCCGACATATTCGTGGCCGACCACCATGGGTACCGGAATGGTCTTCTGGGACCACTCATCCCAGTTGTAGATATGGATATCGGTGCCGCAGATGGCGGTTTTGCGGATCTTGATCAGCAGGTCGTTGTGGCCGAGCTCGGGGGCTGGCACATCCGTCATCCAGATGCCGACCTCTTTGTGCAGTTTGGAGAGTGCTTTCATGGCTGTTCCTTCAATATGAATGCAGAAAAAAGGGGCTGCTGCCCCTTGATTCAAATCAGATAACGCCGAGTTCACGGCCGATGCGGATAAAGGCGTCGATCGCCTTGTCCAGCTGCTCGCGGGTGTGAGCGGCAGACATCTGGGTGCGAATGCGCGCCTGGCCCTTGGGCACGACCGGGAAGGAGAAGCCCACCACATAGATGCCGGCTGCCAGCATGCGGCTCGCCATTTCGGAGGCGAGTTTGGCATCCCCCAGCATCACCGGAATGATGGCGTGGTCGGCGCCTGCCAGAGTGAAGCCAGCGGCGCTCATCCGCTCGCGGAAGTAACGGCTGTTCTCTTTCAGACGTGCTCGCAGGTCGTGACCTTCCGCCAGCATGTCGATCACCTTGATGGTGGCGGCAACGATGGAGGGGGCCAGCGAGTTGGAGAAGAGGTACGGGCGGGAGCGCTGACGCAGCCAGTCGATCACCTCTTTCTTGCCGGAGGTATAGCCGCCGGATGCGCCGCCGAGCGCCTTGCCCAGGGTGCCGGTGATGATGTCGACCCGATCCATCACACCACAGTATTCGTGGGTGCCGCGACCATTTTCGCCGATAAAGCCGACGGCGTGGGAATCATCCACCATCACCAGCGCATCGTATTTGTCGGCCAGATCGCAGATGGATTTGAGGTCGGCGATGACCCCATCCATGGAGAAGACGCCGTCGGTGGCGATCAGCTTGAAGCGGGCGCCATCGGCGTCAGCCTGCTTGAGCTGGGCTTCCAGCTCGGCCATGTCGTTGTTGGCGTAGCGATAGCGCTTGGCCTTGCACAGCCGCACGCCGTCGATGATGGAGGCGTGGTTGAGGGCATCGGAGATGATGGCATCTTCGGCGCCGAAAAGGGTCTCGAACAGGCCGCCGTTGGCATCGAAGCAGGAGGAGTAGAGGATGGTGTCCTCGGTGCCGAGGAAGGCAGACATCTTCTGCTCCAGCGCTTTGTGCTGATCCTGGGTGCCGCAGATGAAGCGCACAGAAGCCATGCCGAAGCCGTGGCTGTCGAGCCCCTGATGGGCGGCGGCAATCAGATCCGGGTGGTTGGCCAGCCCCAGATAGTTGTTGGCACAGAAGTTCAGTACCTGCTCACCGCCGACGGCGATGCTGGCCTGCTGGGCGGAGGTGATGATGCGCTCCTGCTTGTACAACCCTTCAGCTTGCACCTGATTCAGTTGCTCGGTCAGGTGACGATAGAATCCGTTAGACATCCTCGATCCTTAGTGGCTATTTCAGCTGCATATCAACAGAGGGCGACATTTTACTGCAATCTGTTGCGGTAAATTCAAATGATTGTGCTGATATTCAACAAATGTGAAACAGATCTCACCCAGCTGGTTGGGCCAGCTGGCGGTAGTGCTGCTCCAACTGCTGGATCTGTCCGGCCACCTGGGGTTGCACATAGGGGCGCAGCAGGAACAGCACCTTCAACACGCCCTGATAGAGCAGCGGTTTGGTGATGCGGGTGTTGGGGGCCTGGGCAATCTGGAACGGGATCCAGCAGGTCACCACCATCTTGATGGTCTGTCCCAGATCCGGCAGGTCTTCATCACTGACATCGATAATGCCGCCTTCGCGCAGGCTCCGGAGCAGCGCGACCACGGAGGATCGCATCTGCTCCTGGGCCTTGAGGTACTTCTGTTGCAGCGGCTCGTCACGGCTCAGGATGTCCGGCAGATTGGCGTAGAAGAAGCGGAACTGCCACATCAGATAGAAGATGGCATCCAGATAGCCCATCAGATCCTGCAGGGTAATTTCACGGTTGCGGGTCGGGACGAAGCTCTCGCTCAGGTGGCGGGCATACTGGTCGAAGATGGAGTGGATGATGTCTTCTTTATTGCGGAAGTGGTAGTAGAGGTTGCCCGGGCTGATACCCATGTGCGCCGCAATATGGTTGGTGGTGATGTTGCGTTCACCCTGATCGTTGAACAGCTCGGTCGCGCTGTGAATGATCCTGTCTCTGGTTTTCATCACTCATTCCTCCAACAGGTTCCGCTCGGGGCAGTTTTGAACAAGGTCGAATCCCCGGACTGCCCGTGATAAACTTTTCGGCAATTTCAAATTGGCTCACTATACACAGCTTTAACAAGCAGTCACATGTAGCCATCAACGTACGAGAGGCAAACTCCATGATCGTAGTAACTGGCGGTGCTGGCTTTATCGGCAGCAATCTGGTCAAGCAGCTGAACGCTCAAGGACGGACCGATATCGTGGTCATTGATGACCTGACCGACGGCACCAAGTTCGTCAACCTGGTCGATCTGACCATCGCTGACTACATGGACAAAGACGAGTTTCAGGCTCGCATCGTCTCCGGTGACGAGTTTGAAGAGTGGGACAACGGCATCGAGGTGATCTTCCACGAAGGCGCCTGCTCTGCGACTACCGAATGGAACGGCAAGTTCATCATGGAGGTCAACTACGAGTACTCCAAGGATCTGTTCCACTACTGCATCGAGCGTGAAATTCCATTCATTTACGCCTCTTCTGCCGCGACCTACGGTGGCCGCAACGACAACTTCATCGAAGATCCCAAGTTCGAACAGCCGCTCAACGTCTATGGCTACTCCAAGCAGCTGTTTGACCAGTACGTGCGCCGCTGGATGCCGGAGATCAACTCTCAGGTTGTTGGCCTCAAGTACTTCAACGTCTACGGTCCGCGCGAGCAGCACAAGGGCTCCATGGCCTCCGTTGCCTTCCATCTCAATACCCAGGTGAAGAAGGGCGAGAATCCCAAGCTGTTCGAAGGTTGCGATGGCTTCCCGAACGGTGGTCAGATGCGTGACTTCATCTATATCGACGACGTCTGCAAGGTAAACCTCTGGTTCTGGCAGAACCCGCAGCACTCCGGCATCTTCAACTGCGGTACCGGCCGTGCCGAGCCATTCCAGAACGTGGCTGAAGCGGTGATCAAGCATCATCAGAAGGGTTCTATCGAATACATCCCCTTCCCGGATCACCTCAAGGGTCGCTACCAGAGCTTCACCCAGGCTGACATGACCAAGCTGCGCAGCGTGGGTTATGACGCCGAGTTTAAAACCGTTGCCGAAGGGGTAGCGGATTACATGGCTTGGCTCAACCGCTAACAGGTGAGCACAACGCGGCAGTTTGAGCGCAAAACCGGAAGTGGGCACTCGCCTGCTTCCGGTTTCTGGTCTCTGTGGCTGCTTGCCGTTCCTCTCTTATCTACCGGGTAACCGCGCGATGAATATATTGATGGCACTCTCCCAGCTCGAGGTAACGGGAGCTGAGGTCTATGCCACCACGGTCGGTAACGAACTGACCCGGCGTGGTCACAACGTCTTTTATGTGTCAGATACCCTGACCAAGCCGACCCTTGGCCCCATCTTCAAGCTGAGATTCAACAAGCGCAGCATTCTGTGCCGCTTCTGGCACGTCTTCTACCTTATCTATCTCATCAAGAAGCACCATATCCAGTTGGTGCATGCTCACTCCCGCGCCTCCGGCTGGAGCAGTTATGTGGCCTGCAAGCTGACTGGCACCCCGATGATCACCACGGTTCATGGTCGCCAGCCGGTGCACGCTTCGCGCAAGGCCTTCCATGCACTCGGCTATCGGGCGGTTGCCGTTTGTGAGGATATTGCCCATCAGATTGTCGACAATCTGGGGGTCGATCCCGCGATAGTGCAGGTGCTGCGCAACGGTATCGAGACCGACAAGTTCCAGCCCGTGCCGGTGCCGGATAATGACAAGCCGGTGATCGCCATCATTGGCCGTTTGAGTGGCCCCAAAGGGGAGCTTTGCTACCGTCTGCTCGATGAAGTGCTCGACCTGGATACCTGTCGGGTGCGGATTGTCAGCGGTACCAAGGTTCCGGAGCGCTTTGCCCGTTTCGAAGGACGCGCCGAGTTTGTTGGTTATGTCGATGATGTGCCCGCTCTGCTGGCGAGTTGCGATCTGGTGATCGGTGCCGGTCGGGTGGCGATGGAAGCCCTGTTGTGCGGTCGTCCGGCGTTTGCCATCGGCGAGGCCAAGGCCATCGGGCTGGTGACGGAACGAAATCTGGACGAGGCGCTGGCCAGCAATTTTGGCGATATCGGCCCCAAGGATCTGGCTATCGATTTTGCTGCCCTTAAGGGAGAAATCGAGACCGCTTTGACCAGCAAGACGGTGCCGGAAGCCATTCGGCAACGCATTCAAGATGAGTATGGCTTGCAGGGGGTAGTATCCGGCCTCGAAACCATCTATCAGGATGCCGTAGTCGAAACCCTGCGCCGCGAGATGCCCGTCATCATGTACCACCGCTTTATCGAACAGGATAGCGAGAAAGGGGTGCATGGCACCTGGATGCCGATCACCATGTTCGAGAAGCATCTGCGACTGATGAAGTGGCTCGGCTACGAAACCCTGACTTTCCGCGATTTGGCGGACAAAGGCTTTATCCACCGTCTGCAATACGGCAAGAAGTACCTGATGATCACCGCCGATGACGGCTATCAGGACAACCTGACCCGCATGCTGCCGCTGCTGGAAAAATATGGTTATAAAGCTGTGGTGTACGTGGTCACCGGTGAAGGCTATAACCGTTGGGATGTGGAGCATCCGACCAATCCGGACACCAAGGTCTCATTGATGAGTGGTGAGCAGGTCAAGGCGTTGGCCGCCAGCGGTCATGTGGAAATTGGTGGTCATACCCTGACCCATCCCCGCTTGAGCAAGCTCACACCCGAACAACAAGCCCATGAAATTCAGGAGAATAAACGCCAACTGGAGGCCCTGCTTGGCCATCCGTTGCTCTCGTTTGCCTACCCTTACGGAGATATGAACGAGAGTGCCAAGGAGCAGGCTATCGCTGCCGGGTATCGTTTTGCCGTTGCTACCAATAGCGGCCCCAAAGCGATGCACCAGGACCCCTACCAGATCCGCCGGATCGCCATCTTCCCCCGCACTGATGTATTCGGGCTGTGGCGAAAAATTCGTGGGAATTATGTGTTCAGGAAGTGAACTGATAGCTTCCTGCCATACTCAAGGTAATTAATAGGTATGACAGACTCTATAAAGCGATACTTGGAGAGTGAGCATTGCTCATCATTAATGTTTATCTCCATTATATGCTACGTGATGTTCAAAGATTCATTTCAGGTTGTTGGCGATTTCTTTCAAACCGTTATGATTATTGGTGGTTTGGGAGCAATAGCAGTTTATCGGGATTTTTTTTCCAGAAATGTAGTGTTTTGGTTGCTAGTAATTGGAGGAGTAATTCAGTTCGTAAGCTGGTTTATGTCAACTAGAACTATACCTGAACTCGCACAGCCGACTCCTAATCTCAAACCGTTTTCTTATTTAATGGTGTTTCTTGTCGTGGCTTTTTGGCTAAAGGGGTCACTTAAGAGATCTATCGTGACACTACTTGCATTTTCTGTTGGTAGTGTTTTTACGTTGTTTTATTATTCTGATTTTTTTGAACAATTTATAATTGGAATGCACGGTAGTCGAGTAGACTTTGGCTATAGAAATGCGCAGCATGGTTCCTTGATAATAGGCGCAGCTTTCATCTGTACACTTTGGTTTATATATGCTGTTGTGCCACAGAAAATAAATAATAAATGTATTGTTGTTTCAATATCATGTTTGTTTTTGGTTCTTTTAGGGGCATTGTTGATGATGTTACAGTCAAGACAATCTTGGCTGGCAGTGTTCATATCTATATTTGTGATACCATTGTTATATGCTTATTTTAGAGGCAGGGTTTCACTCAGAAAGATTATCATGCTCTATGGTATATTATTCGTCATCGGAATTCTCATATATCATGTTGATTTTGTTAATAATCGTATTTATGCTGGCTTTTCACATCCAGGTGATTTACATAACATGTTATCAGGGAACTGGCGAGAGGTGAAAGATATAAGTATCGGTGTCAGGCTACAGACATGGCTGGAGGCGATTAATTGGTTTTATTCTCATCCTATTTTTGGTACTGGTGATGGCAGCCGTTCTTTAGTGATTACTCAGTCAAATGTTTTGCCTGACTATATTAAGGCGGAATTTAGACATCTACATAATTCAAATTTTGAAACTGCAGTTTCTTATGGTGCAATGGGGCTCGTATTCACCTATGTACTGATGTTCTATCCTGTATACAAGGCTGTGAGGAGTAATGCTCCTACCTTAATAAAAGGTATTGCCATTAGTTTCTTGATCTATTGGCTAATAATTAACAATTTTGAATCGTTCTTATATATGCGTTCAGGTCAATGGGTTTTCAACACCTTTATGGGAACAGTGTATTCATTTGCATTATATAGTGACTTTCTTGAATATCAATCTCGCCGAAATAAATTGGACGAATATAATATATGAAAATTTTTATTGTCAGCTTAAAAAATGCTGAGTCTCGCCGTGAGCGAGTTAAGCGAGTTTTGGCAGAACTTGCTGTTGAGTTTGAATTTTTTGATGCAATAAATGGTTTTGCTGGACTGCCCGAAAGATTACAAGGGTGTCCGGATGATATGCACCGAAAATTATTAAGAAGTCGTCCACTGACTCCCGGTGAGAAAGGCTGCTATGCAAGTCATTATTTACTATGGGAGAAATGCATAGAGCTAAATGAGCCGATAATTGTCCTTGAGGATGATTTTCTACCGACAAGATATTTCTGTGATATATTCGAAGCCCTACCTAAACTACATGAAAAATATGAGTATTTGAAGCTGGAGCCGCAGATCGGTGACGCGACGGCACTGGAATATGAGCATGGAATACAAACAATGCTCTGGCATAACAATGTTAGGTGGACGACGGGATATAGTATTAATCCTAATGGAGCCAGAAAGCTGGTTGGTTGCAGTAGCAGATGGCTATGTTCAGTAGATAACTTTATTGGTGAGTCATATCGACACAAAGTCCAGTCAGTCGGTGTGCTGCCATATGCAATATATAGCCCTGGTGATATGGAGAGTGGAATTCAAAACAAGGTGGCCTTGGCTAAGGTGCCGCTACTTTTTAAGGCATCTCGAGAGATATATAGGTTTTATCGCTTTGTAAGAATGTATTTTTGGAATAAAAAATATAAAAATCAGAAGGGATAACATGAAAGCTTCAAAAAATAATACAGGAATAGGTTGTGATAAAATACATGCAATATGGTTGGGTGACCGCTTGCCACCACTTGCACATGTATGTATTGATGATTGGAGTAAGCAGGGGTATGAATATAAAATATGGTTAGATTGCGACCCTAAAATAAAAGATTGGATAGCTGGGTGTGAATTTTCAAGGCGATGCTATGAAAAGGGACTCTATGCTTTTGTGACTGATTATCTTCGCTTGAAAATTCTTGCTGAAGAGGGCGGTCTATATATGGATACGGATGTTACAATAAATAAAAATCCGTTTGGTATTTTCCATGGCTATAATTTTGGGGTTGGTTATGAAGAGGGTGATAGAATTGGTACGGCAATAATTTACGCCAAGCAGGATTCTTCTACATTAGCACGGTTGATCCATTTCTACGAGAATGAAATCATGAAGTCAGAGCTCTATATGGGGCCTGATATTATGACCCATATTCTTAAAAGTGAGTCGATTGTGGAAAATGTTGGGGTTTTTGATAAACATTATTTTTATGATTATAGTGGCGAAAAAATAAATTACACTCCACACCCAGATAGATATGTAACACACTGGTTTCAACATAGTTGGAAACGCTCAAACGGATTAGTATTCCTGAAATCAAAACATAAGGGTATGTTGGGGTTTCTATATGAATATCAAAAAGAGCTATTTCGCTTCAGGAGTTAAGGAATGATACGCTTTTTGCATTCATTCTTAACGCTTGATGTCGATGATAAAATGTGAGTTGCAGTTGGGAAACGTTGGTGAATAACTGTTAAAGTTCTAGTCAAATTTTTCTGGTTGGTATGAATTTGATGGTTGTGTTTAGTGAGCGCTACAGCAAGATGATGTTTGGGGCCGTTATTTTGTCTGGGCTGATGTTATCTTGGTTGTTCTTTAGCCACCAACTCCTCACCGGCGATCAGACCCAGATGCTTTACAAGGGCTACCTTGGGGCTTATGAGGGGGTCTGGCTCAGCTATGGCAATGCGGCGAGTGCGGTGGGCAATGTGCCGGGGAGTTTGTCGGCCTGGCTGATTGGCGGGCCGCTGCTGCTGTGGGATTCTCCCTATGCCCCCATGGTGTTGCTGCTGGCGATGCGGTTGGTCGGATTCCTGCTGTTTGATGCGGTGATCCGTCAGGTGTTTGATGACAGGGTGCGCCTGCTGTTTCTGGTGCTCTGCTGGCTCAACCCCTGGTTCCAGTACGAGAGTCTGCTCTACAACCCCTCCTATCTGTTCCTTTTCTCGGCCATGCACTGCTGGTCGGCCTGGCATATGCGCGAGCGGGCCTCCTTCTGGCATATGATCGTTCACCTGCTGGCTATCGGTATGGCGATGCAACTGCACTACTCCTGGCCGCTGCTGGCGGTAATGTCCACCTATCTGTTCTGGCGCCGCATTCTCAAGGTGAGCTGGAGCGGGGTGGTGGTGGCTACCCTGCTGATCGGTGCCTCCCTGATCCCTTACGCGATGGAAGTGATGAGCAACAGCCATATCACTCAAAACGTCGATCCCGAGGCGCGCCAGCGCTATATCGGCTGGGGGCTGGTGCATGTCTATCCGGTGCTGAAATCAGTGCTCTACTGGCTGCGTTACGGCTCCTGGCTGTTTGCCAGCAAGCTGGTCAACGATACCCAGTTCATCTGGCTGGCTGGGCACGAATACCTGCAGATGGCGGCAGTCTGGCTGTGGCGGGTGGTGATCTACGGGGTAGGCTCGGCGACTGTGTTGCTGGCGGCCAAGGCCAACTGGCAGCTGTGGCGTGAACTCAAGCCGCGTCTGCTGCGCAGTGATCGGGCCGAGGTGGATGGCGAGAGCTGGCTCGGTCTCTATGCGCTGGCCGCTGTGCTGGCGGTGCTGGTGAGTGCGGCGCTCTCGCCCATCATCTTCAACTACTGGCACCTGATGCTGATCTTCCCCTACGCCTTGTTCCCGATCCTGCTACTGCTGGTGCGTTGGAGCCGTCGTTATCCGCAGTGGGTTGGCAAGGGGCTGCTGGCGGCAACTCTGTTCTGCACCGCGGTGAACCTGATCGCGGCGTGCGACAGCACCAAGTTCTCCTATCAGGCGGACTACAAAACCCAGGTGCTGGAGTATCTGCACGAGATGAAGCTGCAACCCAAGCAGTGAGTCATCCACGGCCAGCTCCCCGATCTTGAGGGGCTGGCTGTCACTATTCGAAACGGTCCATATGGGCGAAGTTTTTGGCTTCGGCAACCCAACCCTCACGCCCTTGCTTGTCCCGAACTTTTACCCACCACTGATTTTGCGGTGACCGGCCGTATCTGATCTCTTTGCGCGCATAGTCATAATCGAGGATGTAGGTTTTGCCCTTGTACCAGAACAGGCTATTGCCTTCGCCCAGTCCGCCGAGGATATAAAGCGTTTCCCCTGCTTTCATATTCAACAGTGGCCCTTTTCCCTCCTTGCTATAGCCCAGCTTGACCGACCTGAGTATCTCGACGATCCCCGGTTGTTCGGTAATGACGACCCCGGTCAGTCCTTCAACCTGCTGGCCGCGGGGTAGACGGAACAGCGCTTTGGCAGTCATGGATGGCTCGGCTCTGACGATCACCTCTTGCTTGGTGGTCCATGTCTTATAGGTGCAACCTTCAAACGGGCAGCGACCCCAGTCGTAATAGGGCAGGCGCGGCTTTTCATCAGAACTTACAGTCGTGGCAAACAACGACAACAACAGCAAAAACAGTCTCATGAATCTACCTGTCCGGCGGGGCGCTCATCCGCCGGTTTGATGAATGGGGCCGCACTATATCTCAAGAGACCAAAATCCATCAAAGCCGCGGGATTATTGATTTTCATCGCAATAAAACGGGGCCCATTGGTCATGGGCGTAGGGGATGCGAGAGGTCGAAGCGCGGCAGGAGCGGATAGCCCGCCCCTTTGCCTTGTGCCATGCTGATGGCTATCAGGGCATCGGGTCGGCACTTATGGGCATCTCTCGTTCGGGCACGCGTTTGGTATTACTGCTATCGGCACTTCTTCTCCCTCTTATGACCATCAGCCAGGCTGTGGCGATCAACGCGCCACTGCGGGGATGCGTCTTTCAGCTGGCGCCGCTGGTCACCATTGATCAGCAGGGCAAGGTCTCCGGGCCGGTGATCGACTACTTTCACCGTCATATCGAACCCGCGATCGGGCGTACCATTGAGTGGCAGGGGCTCAATGTGGCACGGCTGCTCAGCAATCTTGAGAGCGGCGAGTGCGATCTGACCCCGTTGCTGAGCTACAGTCCCGAGCGTGCTCGTCACTTTCTCTATATCGACTCCCACCTGTTGCTGCTGCGGCCAGTGCTGGTGGTACTGGTGCCATCGCGACTTCACTCGGTCGAACGGCAAGAAGATCTCTTCGGCACCACCATCGGCTGGTCGAGTCAGGCGATCGTGCCGCCGCTGTTGCAGCATCCGCAGATCCATATCGACACCCTCTCCCAGCTCAGCTGGGAGCATGGCAACATGCAGAAGTTGCTGCGCGGACGGATTGATGCCGCGCTCTTTTCCAACGATATTTCCGCCAACCATTTTCGTGCCAAGCTCCCTGCGGCGACCCGCCTCATCTACCTGCCGGTCACCCCGCTGCAGGTGCATATCGTGCTGAACAAGTCGTTGGGGGATGGCAATCCCGAACTGGTGCAGCGTATGCGTCAGATGGTGGAGCGGGTGCCGCTCGCCTCGCTGGTGGAGCCAACCCCGAGGCTGTGGGGGCGTTGAGAGGGGGTTGCGTGCAATAATCTACAAGTCCAAGGCCCGCTTCTGGTGTATCTATAACCCATGAATACCACCGATTCCCTCATCCGCTACTGGCAATCCCCGCACCTGCCGGGGGTCGAGCTGTCACACTCCCACCACAGGGCGTTCAGCTATGGCCGCCATGTCCATCTCGACTACCATATCGGGCTGGTGCAGCGGGGTGGCCAGAAGTTTATCCACAAGGGAAACAGCCACCATCTGGTACGTGGGGTGCTATCTACCGTCAACCCGGATGAGGTGCACGACGGCCTCAGCCTGCTGCCGGAAGGGTACGAGGTGCGGGTCTTTGCCATCGATCCGCAGCAGCTGGCGCTCTGGCTGCCGGAGCAGCCGGAACCCTTCTTCGACAAGGGGTTGCAGAGTCGCCCCGACCTCTATCAGGGCTTTGCCCAGCTGCACGGCTATCTCGACAACCCCAAGGCCGATGGCCTGCTGATCGAGAGCCAGCTGCTTGCCCTGCTGGGGGAGCTGCTGCATCTGGCCCCCGAGGTACACCAACTGGCCGATCCCCAGTTGCGATTCCTGCGCGACTACCTGATGGCCGCCCTCGACGAGCCCCACTCGCTGGAAGAGCTGGCGGGGCTGCTCGGGCTCGACCGTTTCGCCTTCCTGCGCCAGTTCAAGAAGCGCAGCGGCATGACCCCCTACGCCTGGCTGAAACGGCTGCGGCTGGAGCAGGGCAAACGGCTGCTGGCGAGCGGGATGGCGGTGAGCGAGGTGGCGCTGGCGGTCGGTTTCTTCGATCAGAGTCACTTCCACCACGGCTTTCGCCAGGCATTCGGTCTGACACCCGCCGAATTTCGTGCCCAGATGCAATCTTTTACAAGCCGCGCCCCCCGCTGATCCGCCATGCTGGCTCTCCGTCGTTAAAGCGAGAGTTGTTATGCTGACCAGTCTGTTCGTTACCCTCGGCCTGATGCACCTGATTGCACTGGCCAGCCCCGGCCCTGATTTCGCCCTGATCCTGCGTACCAGCCTGCACCGGCCGACCGCCCTTGGCGCGGCGCTGGGCATCTCGCTGGCGATCATGGTGCACGCCACCCTCAGCCTGACCGGGATCAGCATGCTGATCGCCAGTCACCCGCTGCTGTTTATGGTGATCAAGTGCTGCGGCGCCCTCTATCTGGGCTGGTTGGGGTGGGGCGCCCTGATGGCGGCTCGCCAGCAGAGCAGCACCCTGATGGCCAGCGCCGCCAACGAGCTGCGCGGCTGGGGCAGGGGCGTGCGCACTGGCCTTGCCACCAACCTGCTGAACCCCAAGGCGCTGGTCTTCTTTATCGGTCTGCTGGCCGCCATGGTGACGCCAGAGGTGGATGGAATGACCCGCAGCCTGCTGGTGGGCGAGCTCTTCATCATCTCCCTCTGCTGGTTCGGGCTGCTGGCGTGGAGCCTCTCCACCGATCGCGCCCAGCGCCTGCTGCTGCGGGTGCAGCGGCCACTCAATCTGGTGACCGGCGTGCTGTTTGCGGTGGTCAGCCTCTCCATTCTGGTGAGCATGGGGGCCGAGCTGGTGGCCTGACGAGTCGGCGCATGGGCCTATACTCCAACAAGGTTTACCTGTCAGGAGTACCCGGCCATGCGTCTACTGCCTCTTTGCTGGTTGTTGGGGATGACCCCGGCGCTGGCGGCTCCGGTTCAGCTCAAATTGCTGGAGTGGGGCTATCTGCCTGCGGGTTATGAACAACAGTTTGCCGACTACGCCAAAGCCCATGGGGTGGAGGCGACGGTCAGCCGGATCGAGCCGCTGCTGACCGATTTCGACAGCGTCTACCGCGCCCTGCGCACCCGCAGCGCCGATGTGGTGCTGCCGACCAGCTACTTCTACAAGGCCCATCACCAGCCGCTGTTCAAGCTGCTGCTCCCCATCGATTTCAGTCGCCTGCAGCACTACGCCGAGGTGAAACCCGCCCTCAAGAACACCGAGTATGACAAGCAGGGGGAGCGCAACTACTCGGTGCCCTTCTCCTACGCCATGTTCAGCCTCGCCTATGACAGCAAGCAGGTGCCGCAAGCGCCCACCAGTTGGCAGGTGCTTGCCAACAGCTCGCCGTCGGGCCAGTTTGCCGAGTTCTGCGACCAGTTCGAGCCGCTGCTCTTTTCAGTGCTGCTCTCGCTGGGCAAGTCGCCCGCCCTGTTTGCCAGCGGCGAGATGCTGGCCGACAAGACCTTGCAGCAAGAGGTGGAGCAGCAGCTCTCGCAGCGGCTGCGAGCCAGTCGCGGTTTCTGGTTCAATCAGGCCAACCGCTGTGAGGATCTGCGCCAGCAGACCTTTGCCACCACCTGGGGGCTGGAACTGGTGGAGTGCAACAAGCAGAACGAGCAGCAGTGGCGGATCGCCATGGTGCAGGAGGGGGCCATCTATGCCCTCGATGCGATCTCCATCGCCCGTCATGTCGGCGATGATCCCGCTCGGCTCAAGGCCGCCTACCTGCTGGTGGATTTTCTGCTGAGCGCGCCGCTGCAACGCCAGATGCTGGTGGGCACGCCCACCATCTCGGCCAGCAATATGGCCTCCCGGCCGCCCCTCAGCCCGCAGGAGCAGGCGGTGCTGCCGGATCGCCCGCTGCCGGAGTTTGACGAGCGGCTGCTGGTGCCCGCGTTGCCCGCCCATATCAAGAATCGCTACAAACGGATGGTGCAGCAGGCGATCGTCGCCAGTGGCAAAGAGGGGCTGGTCAAGCAGTGCCCTTGGGATCTCGATAACTGATGAATGAGCCTGCCGCTTCTCCGGCGGCAGGCAAGTTTGCGCAAGATGGCTGATGATCGGTCATCGTGCGTTCCTGGGCATTTCCCCGTTCAACTCACGCCGCTCGCGGGCCCCATCGTTTGAAAAAACTGTGCGCTTACCGCAGTCCCATTTAGCCGGATTAAACAACCGAACCCTCGCCAGACTGCCGCTCATACCCTGGCTGACCCTGTACAAAAGTGCCGCAACTGTGACAACTTGGATGTGAGCTGAACAATCCTGATCTGTCCCTTGTGGGAAGGTGATGAATAGGTTATTTCTCTGTGACATTGGCGGCATCCGGCACGGGTTCTCCAGCCATGTGGTGCGAAATCCACAGCAAAAACAAACAGTAAAATGCAGGAGCAAATATGAAAAAGGTCGTGATGGTTGCCGTGGCTGCGGCCCTGCTGGGTGGCTGCGCCGTCAAGAATCAGGTATCCCACAGCTTGCAGGCGATCCCGCTGACTGCCTTCCAGCAGAGCGAGAGCAACCCCAATCAGCGGGTCTACAAGGAGCCGGGTACTGACCTGCGCCAATACAACGAGGTGCTGCTCGATCCGCTGCAGTTTATCCGGCAGGAGAACGGTCAGTGGTATCTGCTGACCGCCAACGAACAGAACCAGATTGGCCGCTATTACCACGACAAGTTCCAGAGCGAGCTGATCAAGCAGGGCGTCAAGATCGCCACTGCCCCCGGCCCGAAAGTGATGCGGATCCAGGCCGCCGTCACCAACTTCGACCTGACCCGCCCAGACCCCAAGCTGCGTGACCTGCTGCCCGCCAAGATCGCCATCAATGTCACCCGCGAAGTGATCGGCAAGGAGCCCTACCTGCTCAAGGTGGGCAGCATGGCCCAGTTGCTCGACTCCCAGAGCGGCAAGCTGCTGGTGCGGGTGATGGATGCCCGTGAGAGCACGGATACCACCCACAAGGATGAGCCCATCACCGCCGGGGAGATGGAGAAGATGATCGACCTGTGGGCGGCCAGCCGTGCCAAACAGCTGGCGGACAATCTTGGGAAATAAGAGCGGAAAATCAGTCTCAGAAAACGGGTGCAGACAGATCGAGAGAGGGAGCCAGGGGCTCCCTCTTTTTGTCTCTATTTTTGTCCGCACCGCTGCCGCTGGCATGGCCGCGCAGCCCTTGCAGGATGGGAATCGACCCGCAGCCGAGCCAGCCATCTCGCAGTCAGCGGTGAAACCGGCAGCCGATTTCTGCTTTTCTCTGCCGCATTCAGGCAGTTAGGATGACCCTTCCCGTGACTGCATCCTCATAGAAAAGGAACCGCTATGAATCGCCACCCCTGCATCAAACACTGGAGCGAGCTGCAAGAGCAGACGCCGCGCTACTACTCCGGCAGTCAGGAGCCCCTTTCTCGCGGCTGCGCCCTCGGCAAGCACTTCGGCTTTAGCCGCATCGGCATTCACCACGAGATTGTCGAACCCGGCCATCGCACCAGCTGGCCCCATGCCGAAAAGACCGAGGATGAGTTCGTTCACGTGCTGGAAGGGACGCCGGATGTCTGGCTCGATGGTATCCTCTATCGCCTGCAACCGGGTGACTCGGTGGGCTTCAAGGCCGGTGACGGGCTGGCCCACGCCTTTATCAACAACACCGAAGAGACTGTCCGGCTGCTCTGCATTGGCGATACCGATCGGGAGGACAACCGCATCCACTACGCCGTGCACCCCGAGCGCAATATCACCCTTGGCAAGCTGCACTGGGATGACGTGCCCGAGCGCGAGCTGGGTGATCACGATGGCCTGCCCGACAAGCTGCGCGAGAACAATGGCCCCTTCTAGGGCGCAGCCTTTCTGCGCACCAGATCTGCACCACCCGATATAAAAAAGCCTGCCGCTTGGCAGGCTTTTGCTATCTGTTTGCCGCCTGTGGCGTGCAGTGTTTATTGCAGGTTGAGCCCGCCCAGATAGTCGCGCTTGCCGAGATCGACCCCGGCGCGGCGCAGCAGGGCGTAGGCCATGGTGAGATGGAAGTAGAAGTTGGGAATACCGTACTCATGGACGCAGGTATGGCCATCCATCCCCTTGCCGCCCGCCCAGTGGGGCACGTAACGGCCGCTGGCGTACTGGCTGTAGTCCGCGTCCAGCTTGCCTTGCAGATAGCTGATGGTCTTGCCGATATGGGCGCGCAGATCCGCCATGGTTTTTGGCTCATCGCCCATGGCCGGCAGCTCGCTGTGGCTGGCGGTGGCGACCACGGCGCGGGCCGAGTCGCAGCAGATCAGCACCTGCTTGGACAGCGGCAGCATATCGACGATCAGCCGCTCGCCGAAGAAGTTCTCCACGTTGAACTGCTTCGCTGCGGCGTGAGCCTCGGCCTTGACCAGACAGTGGTCGAGGTTGGTCAGCATCTTGATGAACTGGGCGGTAATGTCGCGATTCATGAGCACTCTCCATCTTGTTTAAACAGCGGCCCGCTTGCGCGGCCACAGTGAATGAGACTGGCTAATCGGCCACCAATATACCCCAACCGCTGCCGGGTTCGAGCCCGCCGCGACGAAAGGGCAGGGCAGCGCTACTTCGCGCGACAGCCGCTGGCCAAGCGACCATGCTCGCTTTTTGAACCAGTGAGTCCCTTATCGCCCCTTTTTTGATCTGTGACATAAATCACCTTTTTTCAGGGGCGTAGGCTGAATGTCGTTGTCCTGGACACGCGCCTGCGCATTCGCCAGGACACAAGAAAAGGAGAATGAAATGAAGATCTATGACCGTAACCGCAATGTGCTGAACCTGGGGCAGCGCGTCATGATTGCCGCCACTGGCGCAGTCGATTTTCTGAAAGAGGCCCACACCGACAACATGACTCCCTATCAGGCGGAGCATGAGAAGTGCGTGCTGTTGGCAAACTCCGGTGAGCGCTACGCCCCCATCGAGTTGATTAGACTAGGCTGATCCCTTTCCCTGTCACCCTACTCTTTACAATTCACCCGACCGCCGAGCCCATCTGGCGGCCGGGTTTCTGAGTTCCCCCCTTCATCCCACCAAATGCTGGAAAATTGAACCGGGTCACACCTCGCTCGATTTGAGCGATTGTCAGCCAGTGCAGGCTCATGCGAACCTTTTAGTCCCGTTAACTCACTAAAAAATAACGACTATGTTCAGGCAAATAATGATGAGTGCCGCCCTGCTGTCGGCGGCGCTGCTTTCCGGTTGTGCTTCCGTACCCATGGCCGATGCCACCGCAGACGCGCAGGCCAAGCAGTTTGTGGCGCCCAAGGATGCGGCCAACCTCTATATCTATCGCAACGAGACCTTCGGGGCGGCCGTCAAAATGCCGCTGCTGGTGGATGGTTCTGCCGTAGGCGACACCGTGGCCCACAGCTATATCCTCAAGCAGGTAACGCCGGGCAGCCACATTATCACCTCCAAGTCGGAGAACGATGCCACCCTGACCCTCAGCACCGAGGCGGGTAAAAACTACTACGTCTGGCAGGAGGTCAAGATGGGCCTGCTGATGGCCCGCTCCAAGCTGAGTCAGGTCAGTGAAGAGGAGGGCAAGCAAGGGGTGATGGAGAGCAAGCGGATTAAGTGATTAGCTCTAGCTCCACCTATCTTGGATTTCAGATAAAGAGTTTATGTGGGGACTCCTCCCCTCTTGGTTAAAAAATGGCTTAG
Source organism: Aeromonas sp. S13(2024) (assembly GCF_041402405.1). Lineage (NCBI taxonomy): Bacteria > Pseudomonadati > Pseudomonadota > Gammaproteobacteria > Aeromonadales > Aeromonadaceae > Aeromonas > Aeromonas sp. S13(2024). The sequence continues at coordinate 26,311 of NZ_JBGLRA010000011.1, forward strand.
CTACACCAGTATTAGAGCCGTGGATACTCCTGAGCAAGTTCTATAAATATTGGAATCGAGGTTTATTATGCATAGTTGGGAAACTCTTGAGCGTAATGTTAAACAATACGCTCAATATATATGGGATCGACATGCCTCAGCTGAACGAATTGCGGGCGTTAACTTTGATTGTGTGATAGGACTTAGTCCTATTGAAAAAGTTATCATAGAGGTTACTGAAAATAGATCTCTGGAGAAAATAAGAAGTGATATAGCTAAGATACAAACCATAAGAGTTAAGATGATGTGTGAAAACATCATGATTAGAGGATTTATTGTTTGTGACTTTGAACTGACTCCGGGAATGAAGGATGCAGGGGCGGAGAATCATATTACTGTTATATCATTTTCTGATTTTCAGAAAATGTTTTTCAATTTCCCGACATATCATCACATTCGATCAAATAAAAGATTTGGTAGCGCAGTAGATCCAATTACAGGTGAAAATGATAGTGCAGCTTATACCCCAGTTGGGTATGAACTTTCTAACGGAACAGAAATCGATGCTGAGGAAATAGCAAAAAAAATCATAGAAAACAAGAAAATAATACTTCTTGGTGATTATGGGACAGGTAAAAGCCGCTGTTTTAGAGAAGTGTTCAACATACTTTCAAAGCACTCTGAGAGTACTTTGTTATACCCAATCGCAATTGATTTAAAAGAAACGTGGGGGTTAGAAAACTCGGTTGAGATAATTAGAAGACATTTCAGTCATCTAGGTATTAATGAAGATGATACTAACAGTATAATCAAAGCATATAATGGGAAAAGAATTTGTTTTTTGTTGGATGGATTTGATGAACTGGGCTCTAGACCATGGAGTGAAGATAAGAAAACATTAGAGAATTTAAGACGGCATGCTTTACAAGGTGTGAAGGACCTACTCTCAAAAACAGGTGCTGGCTTTCTGATTTCTGGCAGAGAGCATTATTTTAATAGCAACAAGGAAATGTTTTTAGCTCTTGGGATAAACGAAGAAAATGCCATAGTGGCTAAATGTAAAAATGAGTTTAATTATCAGGAGTTTACGAGCTACTTGGAGTTGAATGGCATCAATGTTGAATTGCCTAGCTGGCTTCCTAAAAAACCACTAATTTTAAAAACAATAGCATCTCTGGATGCACATGAAATCACATCATTATTTAGTTCATCAAATGGTGATGAGATCAAGTTTTGGTTTAAATTCATTGATTCAATGTGCAGCAGGGATGCGAAAATACATCCGATACTTGACCCTGAAACGGTTAAACAAGTGTTGGTTAAACTAGCTAGTATAACAAGAACAAAAGGGCAGAATGTTGGTCCAATAATTGAGTCTGAAGTTGTTAATGCCTTTCATGACGTCACAGGGACTTATCCGAATGAGCAATCAACGGTTATGTTACAACGCTTACCTGGATTAGGACGTGTAAGTAGTGAAACTAGTGATAGAAACTTTGTTGACAATTTCATATTAGATGGGCTAAGGGCTTTAGATATAGCAAACAGAATACATTCAAACGACAAGAAACTATCAGATCTAAAATGGGTCAACCCACTCAAGGAGCTTGGAGTATCTGTTTTAGCAAATGAGATAAAAACAAACAATTCAGCCAATTTATTTATAACATATATAAAGCAGTCTATTCATAGAGATAAGGCCAATAAAATATCTATATCTGATGCTATATCTGCCATTAATGAAATTGGTGTTCACAGTGTTGACTTTGAGAGCATAAATTTTAATGAACCACATTTTGGTTACATTAACTTTGAGGGGGGTAATATCAGTAATATTATGTTCCAATATGGAATATTCGAGTCTATAACTCTTGGCAAAATAGATCCAAAAAATGTTTTCATAAAAGATTGTCACATTGATAAATTAATTGGGGTATCTTCAGGTCGCGGTGTACCCGAGTGGGTAGACAACTGTGATGTCAACTCATACGAGTCCATAGATACATTAACTGCTATTAAAAAATCTGGTCTTACTGCGCCTCAAACAATCCTTGTTTCCATCTTAATTAAGGTATATCGGCAAGCAGGTAATGGACGGCTAGAGCATACATTGACAAAAGGATTGACTCATGTAGACAAAAAAAGTGTTGGTAAAATAATTCGCTACCTTATTCAGAGAAACTTCTTGGAAACAAGTAAGGATAATGGTGAGTACATATATAAGCCAGTACGAAAAATGCAGGGGGTGGTGGATAAGATCCTTGTTGAGTTAGATCGTTCAGACGAAGATTTGTGGAAATTTGTGAGCAACCTTACGGAGTGAGCGGATTGTATTTATCGCCCCAGTAGAACCAACCCGGCCTAAAGCCGGGTTGATTACATTAGAATACGAGTAAGTTACTCGCCCAAGCCCGCAGGGTGGGCGAAACCCCGTCGATTGCCACACCCTTGCTTCCTGCACGGCGCCAGCCGTGCTGCCAACAGCCAGCCACACCATATACCCATGACGCGAACGTCCGATTACGCTTCGCTAATCGAACCTACAGTCCTGACAAAAAAGGAGCCAACGGCTCCTTTTTCTATTGATGGTGGGTGCGCTGCGCCTTACAGCGCCTCAAGGCGGGCATACGCCGTCACCAGCCACTTGGCGCCGACGTCGTCGAACTGGATCTGCACCCGGCTCTGCTGGCCGACCCCTTCGAAGTTGAGTACCACCCCTTCGCCGAATTTCGGATGGAGCACCCGCTGGCCGAGCTTGATGCCGCTGGCGTCAAAGCTCTGCTGCACCTCGTTCTGGCTAAAGCGGCCGTACTGGGTGGGGCGGCTCACCTGGGTGCGCAGCCGGATCTCTTCCAGACACTCGGCGGGCATCTCGCGGATAAAGCGGCTCGGTTTGTGGAACATCTCGCGGCCATAGATGCGGCGGCTCTCGGCATAACAGATGTAGAGCTTTTCCATGGCGCGGGTCATGCCGACGTAACAGAGCCGCCGCTCCTCTTCCAGCCGGCCCGACTCTTCGGTGGATTGCTGGCTGGGGAACATCCCTTCCTCGACGCCGACCAGCAGCACCAGCGGGAACTCCAAGCCCTTGGCGCTGTGCAAGGTCATCAGCTGCACTGCATCGGCATATTCGTCGGCCTGATTCTCGCCGGATTCCAGCGCCGCGTGGGCGAGGAAGGCGGAGAGATCGCTCATGTCTTCCAGCTCGTCCGGGCGCTGGTATTGGCGGCAGGCGGTGACCAGTTCGTCCAGGTTCTCTACCCGCGCCTGGGATTTCTCGCCCTTTTCTGCCAGATACATCGCCTTGAGGCCGGAGTTCTGGATGGCGATATCCGCCTGCTGGTGCAGCGGCAGCATGGACACCTGCTCCTCCAGCGTGTCGATCAGCTCGACAAAGCCGCGCACCGCGTTGCCGGCGCGACCGGTTAGCACCTTGTCATTGAGCAGGGACTTGGCCGATTGCCACAGGTTGAGCCCCTGATCGCGGGCGTTGCCGCGCAGGATCTCGAGGGTGCGATCGCCGATGCCGCGGGTCGGGGTGTTGACCACCCGCTCGAAGCTGGCGTCGTCGCCACGGTTGTTGATAAGACGCAGGTAGGCCATGGCGTCCTTGATCTCTTGCCGCTCGAAGAAGCGCAGGCCGCCGTAGATGCGATAGGGCATGGCGTCCTGCATCAGCGCCTCTTCAAGCACCCGCGACTGGGCGTTGGAGCGATAGAGGATGGCGCAGTCGGCCAGGAGGCCGCCCTTTTCCTTCCAATCCTTGAGACGGCCGACCACGAAGCGCGCTTCGTCCACCTCGTTGAAGGCGGCGTAGAGGGAGATCGGCTCACCCTCGGCCCCTTCTGTCCACAGCTCCTTGCCAAGGCGCTCGGCGTTGTTGGCGATGACGCTGTTGGCGGCCTTGAGGATATTGGCGGTGGAGCGGTAGTTCTGCTCGAGGCGGATGGTCTCGGCCCCCTGATAGTCGGTCAGGAAGCGCTGGATGTTCTCGATCTTGGCGCCGCGCCAGCCGTAGATGGACTGGTCATCGTCGCCGACGATCATCACCTTGCCGCTGTTGCCCGCCAGCATCCGCAGCCAGGCGTACTGGATGCCGTTGGTATCCTGAAACTCGTCCACCAGAATGTTCTGGAAGCGGTCGCGGTAGTGCTCGAGGATGTGCGGTTTGTTCAGCCACAGCTCGTGGGCGCGCAGCAGCAGTTCGGCAAAATCCACCAGACCGGAGCGATCGCAGGTCTCCTGATAGGTCTTGTAGATCTGCTGATAGGTGCGGGTGACGGGGTCGCCGTAGAGGTCGATGTCGCCGGGGCGCAAGCCTTCATCTTTCTTGCCGTTGATGTAGCCCATCACGGCGCGCGGGGCCCAGTGCTTCTCGTCGAGGTTGAGCGCCTTGAGCACCCGGCGGATCAGCCGGTACTGGTCGTCGGAGTCGAGGATCTGGAAATCCTGCGGCAAGCCTGCATCCAGATGGTGGGCCCGCAGCAATCGGTGGGCGATACCGTGAAAGGTGCCGATCCACATGCCGCGCACGCCGTCGCCGATCACTTTTTCGACCCGGCCGCGCATCTCGGCCGCCGCCTTGTTGGTAAAGGTGACCGCGATGATGGAGAAGGGTGAACAGCGTTCCACCTGCATCAGCCAGGCGATACGGTGCACCAGCACCCGGGTCTTGCCTGAACCGGCACCGGCCAGCACCAGCAGGTTGCTGCGGGGCGCCGCAACGGCATCTCTTTGCTTGTCGTTGAGCCCGTCGAGCAGGGTTGAAACGTCCATCACCACTCCTGTTTATTTATACAGGCGGGGATTATACGGCCATCCCCCCTGCCAGACCAAATCCAAACTCGGGGTGAGGGGCGAGATGGGGGGTTGCGGGGGCGCCAGTGCGGCCATTTTTGGCTGGCGCAGAGAGAACGGGACGGGGAGGTCTCCAGCTGTAGCCAATCCTTGCTCGCGCGGTTTGTGGGGATTTTGCGAGCCGGATCACGGGCTTGCCGGGGGGCTGGATGAATAACAGGGGAAAACGGTTTACAGTAACTTGCTGAACAATAAGAGAAATGTCGTTTGGGTCTTTTGGTTGTTAGCATAAAAAACTGAAAAGTAGCTAAAAAACAACTGCTTATAAGGTTATTTGCTTAGAATTCAAACCGTTAACGCAAACGTTTTTCCCTTATCATTTGCTTGACCCGCATCGGGGCTGACTTAGAGTAAGCCTGCGTGCTAGATAGCCTGCTCTGACAGGCAAGCAAGTTCCCTCACTTAATAACAATCAAGGATACGATCGTGACTAAAGTGCTCAAGCTGGCCACCGTGGCCTCCCTCACTCTCGCTGCTCTCTCTGCTCAGGCTGCTTCCGAGCCAGCCGTCATTTATGACACCGCGGGCAAGTATGACAAATCATTCAACGAAGCCGTGTTCCGTAACGGCGTCGAGCTCTACAACAAGGACAAGGGCGTCAAGGTCAAAGAGTTTGAACCCCAGAACGAAGCCCAGCGCGAGCAGGGTCTGCGTCGTCTGGCCAGCCGTGGCAACGGCCCGATCGTGGCGGTCGGTTTCAACATGGGCTCTGCCGTAGAAAAAGTGGCGACCGAATTCCCGAAAACCCAGTTCACCATCATCGACATGGTGGTCGACAAGCCGAACGTCCAGTCCGTCATCTTCAAGGAGCATGAAGGTTCCTTCCTGGTGGGTGCGCTGGCTGCCATCGCTTCCAAGAGCGGCAAGGTCGGCTTCGTGGGCGGCATGGATATCCCGCTGATCCGCAAATTCCAGTGCGGTTACGAGCAGGGTGCCAAGTTCGTCAATCCGAAGATCGAAGTGTTCCAGAACATGGCGGGCTCTACCCCGGCCGCGTTTGCTGACCCGGCCAAAGGTGCCGAGCTGGCCAAGTCCCAGTTCGCCAAAGGCGCTGACGTGGTTTACGCCGCCGCTGGCGGTACCGGTATCGGTGTCTATCAGGCAGCCAAGGACAGCGGCAAGTTCGCCATCGGTGTGGACTCCAACCAGAACCACCTGCAACCGGGCACCATGCTGACCTCCATGGTCAAGTCTGTGGGTCTGGCCGCTTACCAGACCTGGGATGACGCTGCCAAAGGCGAGTGGAAGCCGGGTATCAAGAACCTGGGTCTGGCCGAAGGCGGTGTGGATTGGGCGCTCGACAAGGACAACGAGAAGCTGATCACCCCGGAAATGAAAGCCAAGGTAGATGCCATCAAGGCTGAAATCATCGCTGGCAAGGTCAAGGTTCATGACTACATGAGCGATAACACCTGCAAATACTAATTAGATAGTTGCTACGACTCTCAACGCACCACCGGCCCGCACGGGCCGGTTTTTAGTCTTATTTCATGAAACGCAGGGCTGCATCATGGACCAGACAGATCGCTATGCCATCGAATTAAGAGGTATCGATAAGCGGTTCGGCGAAGTGTACGCCAACAAGCTGATCGACCTTAAGGTTCGCAAAGGCAGTATCCACGGCATTGTCGGCGAAAATGGCGCCGGTAAGTCCACCCTGATGAGCATCATTTATGGTTTCTACCATGCCGACAAAGGCGAGATGCTGATCGACGGGAATCCTTTCAAACCCCATGGCTCACAAGATGCGATTGCCGCAGGGGTGGGCATGGTTCACCAGCACTTCATGCTGGTCAACAACTTCACCGTATTGGAAAACGTCATCCTCGGCGCTGAGAACGGCTGGCACCTTCAGCAGAGCGTGGCGTCAGCCGAAAAGCTGCTGGGCGAACTGGCGCGGGATTATGGCCTCGACGTGCCGCTGCACGAGAAGGTCGAAGATCTGCCGGTTGGCTTGCAACAGCGGGTCGAAATTCTCAAGGCGCTCTATCGCGGCGCCCGCATCCTGATCCTCGACGAGCCGACCGGGGTACTGACCCCGCAAGAGGCGGATCACCTGTTCGAGGTGCTGAAAAAGCTGCGGGATCAGGGGGCGACCATCATCCTTATCACCCACAAGCTGCGGGAGATCCTGGCCATTACCGATCAGGTTTCCATCATGCGCCGTGGCGAGATGGTGGCACACGTCGCCACCAAGGATACCGACAAGGAGCAGCTGGCCGAACTGATGGTGGGCCGCAAGGTGCGCCTCAAGGTCGACAAAGGGCCAACCCAGCCCGGTGAAGCCAAGCTGAAGATCGAAGGGCTCAGCTACTTCGACGCCAGCAAGGTGGAGCGGGTCAAATCGGTCAGCTTCGAGGTGCGGGCCGGTGAAGTGGTCGGCATCGCAGGGGTCTCCGGCAACGGTCAGTCCGAACTGCTCAGCCTGCTGGGCGGCATTCTCAAGCCGAGCAAGGGGGGCTTTACCATCAGCAGCCGCAGCGGCGTGCACAAGGTGAGCGCGGAGCACCCGGCCGATCCCGAGCTGGTGCGAAACTACGGCCTCGGCCATGTGCCGGAAGATCGCCACAAGATGGGGCTGATCAACCGCTTCGAGGCGAAAGAGGCCTTTATTCTCGGTTATCACCGTCGCCCGCAATACAACAAGGGTTGGCTGCAGAACAAGGAGGCGATCCAGCAGGATTGTCAGGCCAAGATGGAGAAGTGGGACGTGCGCCCGCCCCATCCCGATCACAAGACCGCCAACTTCTCCGGTGGCAACCAGCAGAAGCTGGTGATCGCCCGTGAAGTGGAGCAGGACCCGGATGTGCTGTTGATCGGCCAGCCGACCCGCGGGGTCGACATCGGCGCCATCGAATATATCCACCAGCAGATCATCGCCATGCGCGACAAGGGCAAGGCCGTCTTGCTGGTCTCGGTGGAGCTGGACGAGATCATGAGCCTCGCTGACCGGATTCTGGTCATTGCCGATGGTCGCATCGTCGGCGAGCTGGATGGTGCCAAGGCGGATGAGCGCACCATTGGTCTGATGATGGCGAACATAGTGCCGGACGAAGTTGCCAAGGAGGCCCACTGATGAGCCAAGTACGTATTCCTGCCTGGGTCTCCGTAGGCGTCTTGTCTGCGGTCAACATCCTGCTGGCCTTCCTGGTGTCGGCCATTCTGTTCTACTACCTCGACATCAACCCGGTCGATGCCGCCAAGATCATGTGGTACGGCGCGTTCGGCACAGGTGAAGGGGTCGGCTTCACCCTCTATTACGCAACCGGCTTTATCTTTACCGGTCTGTCGGTGGCGGTCGCCTTCCACGCCGGTCTGTTCAACATCGGTGGTGAAGGTCAGGCCTATATCGGCGGGCTCGGTGTCGGTCTGGTTTGTCTGATGCTTGGCGATGTGCTGCCGTTTGCCCTGCTGTTGCCGCTCTCCATCGTTGCCGGTGGTCTGTTCGGTGCGGCCTGGGCCTTTATTCCCGCCTGGCTGCAAGCCAAGCGCGGCAGCCATATCGTGATCACCACCATCATGTTCAACTTCATCGCCGCCTCGCTGATGGCCTATCTGCTGGTGGAGGTGTTCAAGCCGCCCGGTTCGATGGCGACCGAGAGCAAGGTATTTGCCGAGGCAAGCTGGCTGCCCAAGATGAGCGGGCTGGCGAACCTGTTCGGGATGGAGATCCCCAACAGCCCGCTCAATATCAGCTTCTTCTGGGCGCTGATCTGTGCGGCGCTGGTGTGGGTCTTTATCTGGCACACCCGCTGGGGTTACGAGATCCGCTCGGTCGGCGCCAGCCAAAGCGCCTCCGCTTACGCCGGTATCTCCTATCCCAAGGTGGTGATCCTGGCGATGGTCATCTCCGGCATGTTGTCGGGCTTCTTTGCCCTCAACGTACTGCAGGGTGAGCTGCATCAGATCAAGCTCAACTTCGTGGAAGGGTTCGGCTTCACCGGTATCGCGGTGGCGCTGATGGGGCGCAACCACCCGGTCGGCGTCATCATCGCCAGCCTGCTGTTCGGTTTCCTCTATCAGGGGGGCGCCGAGCTCAGCTTCGAGTTCGGTGTCGACCGCAACATCGTGGTGGTGTTGCAGGGTCTGGTGATCCTGTTCTGTGGCGCCCTTGAGCACATGATGCGTCCGCGCATCGAGCAGCTCTATCTGGCGTTTGCCAACCGCTCAGCCGCGCAAGCTAAAGGAGTCTGATCATGTTTGAAATTCTGATCCTGATGCTGGATGCGACCATTCGTACTGCGCCGCCGCTCATTCTCGCCGCCATGGCTGGCATGTTCTGCGAGCGCTCCGGGGTGGTCAACATCGCGCTGGAAGGCAAACTGCTGGCGGCGGCGTTCGCCAGTGGTGCGGCGGCGGCGGTCTCCGGTTCTGCCTGGATAGGTCTGGGTGCCGGGGTGGGTGTCTCCATCCTGTTCGCCCTGATGCACGGCTTTGCCACCATCACCCACCGGGGTGATCAGGTGGTGAGCGGGATGGCCATCAACATTCTGGCGGCCGGTCTGACCGTGACGCTGGGCCGTTACTGGTTCGATCAGGGTGGCCAGACACCGGCACTCTCCGGTGATGCCCGTTTCGCCCCCATCGATCTGCCCTATGCCAAGGAGCTGTGGGATGTGCCGGTGATCGGCCAGCTCTACAGCGAGCTGTTGAGCGGCCACTCCCTGCTGGAGTACGTAGCGTTTGTCTGCGTACCGCTGGCATGGTGGGTGATGTTTCGTACCCGCTTCGGTCTGCGTCTGCGGGCGGTGGGCGAGGCGCCCGCAGCGGTCGATACCGCCGGTATCTCTGTGGTGCGGATGCGCTACACCGCGCTCCTCATCGGCGGCCTGCTGGCCGGTATCGGTGGCACCTATCTGGCGGTGGCCCAGACGGCCCAGTTCATCCCCAACATGAGTGCGGGTAAGGGCTTTATGGCGCTGGCGGCGCTGGTGTTCGGCAAGTGGCGCCCCTGGAATGCCATGGCCGCCTGCCTGCTGTTCGGTTTCCTCGATGCAGTCGCCATCCGCCTGCAAGGGGTCAGCATCGGTGGCTTCGCCATTCCGGTGCAGGCCATCGAGGCACTGCCCTACATCCTGACCGTGTTCCTGCTGGCCGGCTTTATCGGCCGTGCCGTGGCCCCCAAGGCACTTGGTACACCTTATGTGAAGGAGCGGGAGTAGCGCCTTTTATTGCGATACTCCCACCCAAGCAAATAACAGCAGGCCCACTTCGGTGGGCCTGTTTTTTTATGGGCGGTATGGGGCAGACCAGCCGGGATCTGGATGGTTCGACAGAGGGAGGCGATGGCGTGAAGGGATAAACGGGCTGCGCGAGTTGCCGCAGGTAGCGGCTGGCTTACAGGTGCATATCCCGCTGCCAGTACCATTAAAAACCCCCTCGTATCAGGAGGGGGTTGCAGAGGTTATTGCCGGATTAACCCTGAGGTTCAGGGGGCCAGCACCAGCTTGTAGACGCCAAAGCCGGGGTGTTTGGCATCGGTGGGTGGCAGGGTCTCCACATAGTTCAGCTTGCCACCGGTCAGGGCTTGCGCCTCGCTGCGTGGCGAGCTGTAGATGCGCAGATCCAGATTGGCGGGCAGGGGGGCCAGCTGCCAGTTGTTGTCTGCTGGAGGCTCGAAACCGGCCGGATTCTTCTCTGCCAGATCCTTGAGGTATTCGGAGAGCACTTCGCGGGTTTCGAACTGATCTTCATGGACGATCACCTTGGCGTTGATGCCCGGGAAGTTGCCACCACCACTGGCGCGGTAGTTGTTGGTCACCACGTAGAACATCTGGGCCGGGTCGATTGCCTTGCCCTGATAGGTGAGATTGGTGATGCGATAGCTGTCGCTCACCTTGTTGCCATCCACATCGTAACGGGCGGGTTTGGTCACATCGACCTGATAGTTCACCCCGTCGATCACGTCGAAGTTGTAGGTGCGGTACTTCTCGTTCACCAGCCACTGGGTGGCGGTGCTGGCGGCATCGATCTTGTTGAACTGGACGGCGCTCTTCTCCAGCCACTCCTGTACGGTCGCGCCATTGATGGCGACTACCTGCAGGGTGTTGGGGTAGACATAGAGGTCGGCCACGTTGCGCAGGGAGATATCGCCAGCCGGTACATAGGTGAAGTCGGTCGGACCGTTGCGACCGCCACGGAATGGCGCGGCGGCGGAGAGGATGGGCCATTTCTCCTTGAGCTGACCATCCTGTTGCAGTTTCTTGGCGTGCCACAGCTGGGCGTCGCTGACGATCTGGATGGAGGGGTCATCCTGCACCAGCGCGAAGAAGCTGTGGATCGGCTTGGTGATCTTGCTGAGGGGCTCGTCCAGCCACTGGTTGGCCTGCTCGTGCTCGGCAATGACCTGATCGACTACCGCCTGATCTTCGGTGCTGCTGGCGCTGCTGTCGATTTTGCGCAGCTGGGATTGGCTGGAGGCCACTTCCCAGCGACCCTCTTTCCAGGTCATGTGCAGGTCGATGATGCCGAGGTGGTTACCCCAGACGCCCGGCATCACGGTCGGTACGCCCGCTAGTGTCCCTTTCTCGTTGTCCACGTCGGTCATGTTGGGGTAATCGCCCGGGAAGGTGCGGTGGGCGTGGCCCAGCAGCAGGGCATCGACCCCCTTCACCTTGGCCAGCGGCAGGGCGGCGTTCTCCATCATGGGTTCGCGCGGGTCACCTATGATGCCGGTGTGGGCCACGACCACGACGATGTCAGCGCCCTTGGCGCGGATTTCGGGTACATAGTGCTCGGCGGTTTCGACCATATCGGCCACCACCACCTTGCCTTCCAGATTGCGCTTGTCCCACTGGGTGATCTGGGGCGGGGTCAGGCCCAGCACCCCGACCTTGATGGTCTGGGTATTGCCGTTGGCATCCTTCACCTGACGATCCAGCACCACATAGGGTTTGAACTTCTGCTTGCTCCAGTCGATGGTGCCCTTGCCATCACGACTGAAGGCATCGGCCTGGAAGACGTTGGCGTTGATGTAGGGGTAGTTGGCCCCTTTCAGGGTCTCTGAGAGGAAGTCGAGACCGAAGTTGAATTCGTGGTTGCCCAGGTTGCCGACATCATAGCTCATGGTGTTGAGCGCCTTGATGGCGGGATGGGTCTGCTTGCTCAGCCACTGCTGTTTGACCTGCTGGTCGTGGATATAGTCGGCCAGCGGGGTGCCCTGGATCAGGTCGCCGTTGTCGATCAGCAAGTTGTTGGCGTTCTCTTCGCGGGCCTTGCGGATCAGCACTGCGGTGCGGGCAAAGCCCAGCGAGGCATCCGGCTTGTTCTGGTAGTAGTCGTAGCTCAGCAGGTTGGAGTGGATATCAGAGGTTTCGATCAGCCGCAGGGTGAGATCACCGGGGGCCTGAGAGTTGTTGTCATCACAGCCGGACAGCAAAAAGATAACTGCCACCGCGCTCAGTTTGAGGGTGGTTTTCATTGTTGGATTCTCTTGTTATGGGTATGCCAGCGTGGTGCATTCTATCGACAGCAAAAGAATCCGATTGTGAGCAGGCTGGCAATTCGGGCTAATTACCCTCCTGTTAATAGAGTTATGGCTCTGATTTCAATCTCTTTTTTGTCTTTCTTCAGGGCCTCCACCCTCAATGCTCTTTCACTGTTAGTCACCCTGTTGTCGTCACCGCTGTGCGGTCGGAGCAAGCGGCGCGGTCTGCCGCTCCTGCGAGGCTGTAATGGTTGGTTACAGATCTCCATTCGACTGATAGATGACCTTTCCCTTAAATTCAGCGGCGATTGATTGCATCTAAAAATTACAAAGCGACAGCAAGGAATAAAACCTCATGAAAATGCACAACAAAGCGCTGCTGGCCATCGCCTGCGCTGCGGCCCTGTCTGCCTGTGACAGCGAAAAAGCTGCCAACAGCATCGCCAAACGGGTGCCACTGGCACTGCCGGAGGCGGGTCTTTACCAAGCGAATCTGATGAGCCGCGATGGCGACAAGGCGACGCCGCGCATGATCAAGGATCTGGATGGTCTGGCGCTGGTCTACCCGAAGGGTGAAACCGTGCAGTACTGGGGTGTCTGGGTGGATCATCAGGTGGGCAAGGTCGAGACCAACAGTCAGTGGCTGGGTCAGGCTGACCAGAAAGCCGACAAAGACGGGATCTACCCGGTGCAGTTGATCCGCAACAGCGAGCGGCTCGGCACCAGCACGGCGCTCAGCTCGGTGACCAACGACCACAACCTCATCACCTTCCAGGATCAGCCGGTCATCGATCTGCAGGGCAAGGAGATCAAGCGCTGGGTTTTTGATTTCACCCGGACCGGCACCAAGTTCTCCGACAACTCCCCCATCTATTCCGGTTTCAGCGGTCATGTGGCGGTGACGGCCCTGGCCACCAAAGCGGTGACCACGGCCAGCTGGAGTGCCACGGACAGCGATGGCTTCAGCAGCGACATGGTGGGCAAGGTGGATACCACCAACAACGGCGGCAAGCTGACGGTGGCGATCGAGTTCCCGGCGGCAGGTTGTACGCTGGTGGGCGAGGGGAGTGCGACGGCCGGGTTGAGCAAGCTGACCATGACCGGGTTTGGCAAGTGCAACTTCAAGCAATCCGCTGCCGCCACGCCGATCGAAAACCTCTGGAATGCCGCTCTGGCCCGGGCGATGGATAACCGCGTCGCCTATGTCACCACCTTTACCACGGATGCCAAAAAAGAGGCGCTGGTCATCGGCTTCCCCGACACCAATGGCTTGCTGATCACCGCTGACAAGCGATAAGCAGCTAACGGCAGGGGTGGGCAAACGCGCCTGAAACAACAAGGGAGCCAGTGGCTCCCTTGTTGTTTTCAACGCACGGTTTACAGCAGGAACAGTGTCGCCAGCCCGAGGAAGATAAAGAAGCCGCCGGTATCGGTGATGGCGGTGATCATCACGCTGGCACCGACTGCCGGGTCGCGGCCGAGGCGGGTCATGGTCATGGGGATAATCACCCCCATCAACGCCGCCACCAGCAGGTTGAGCATCATGGCCAGGGTCATCACGGCGCCGAGCGCCGCATCCTGATAGAGCAGATAGGTGGCAATGCCCATGGTGCCGCCCCACACCAGCCCGTTGATAAAGGCGACGCCGAGTTCCCGCAGCAGCAGGAAGGAGAGGTTGCCCGCCTGAATGTGCTGCAACGCCAGCGCCCGCACTATCATGGTGATGGTCTGGTTGCCGGTGTTGCCGCCGATCCCGGCGACGATGGGCATCAGCGCCGCCAGCGCCACCAGCTGGGAGATGGTGTGCTCGAACAGGCCGATCACCCGCGAGGCGACAAAGGCGGTGCAGAGGTTGATGGCAAGCCAGGCCCAGCGGGTCTTGACCGCCTTGGAGACAGGGGCGAACACGTCTTCATCCTCGCTGATACCCCCCATCCGGCGCAGGTCGGTGTCACTCTCCTCATAGACCAGATCCACCACCTCTTCGACGGTGAGGCGGCCCATCAGCTTGCCCTTGCCATCCACTACGGCGGCGGAGAGCAGGTCATCCCGCTCGAAGGTGCGGGCTGCCGCTTCGTCGTTATCCTCCGGATCGAAGGTGACCGGATCCCGCTCCATCACGTCGCTCACCAGGGTGGCGGGCTTGTGCAGCAGCACTGTGGTGAGGGCCAGCTCCCCCAGCAAATGGTTGCGCCGATCGATGACGAACAGCTTGTCGGTGTTGGCGGGGATCTTGCCGCGCAGCCGCAGATAGCGCTGCACCGTGGCCAGACTCACCTCGGGGCGGATGGTGATGATCTCGAAGTCCATCATGGCGCCGACGGTGTGCTTGCCGTAGCGGATCACCTCCCGCACCCGATCCCTCTCGGCAGGGGCCATATAGGTGAGCAGCCGCCCCATCAGGTTGCGGGGCAGGTACTGGCCCAGATAGATCTGGTCGTCGATATCCAGGGTGCGCAGGGCGTGCAGCAGCTCCTTGTCGCTCATCCCGCTGATAAGGCTGTCCCACACCGTCTCCGACGCTTCAACCAGGATCTGGCCGCGCTTCTCCTCCTCCACCAGCGCCCACAGGGCATGACGCTCATCGGGCGGCAGCGACTCCAGCGCATCGGCGACGTCGGCGGCGGGCAACCCGTTGACCAGCGAGGTGAGTTCGCTGGTCTGATCGCGTTGCTCGGCATCCTGCACCACCTGCGGATCGAGCAGGCTGTCGGTGAGGGCGTCATCGCGTAGCAGCAGGGTGAGAATGCGGGATCTGTCATCCGCGCGCTGCCGGGCGCTGTTCTTGATGGGAAGAGACATGGGATGAATTCCTGAGATGGTAGCCAAGGGCTCAATGCCCATAGGATACCAGACTTAAAACAACAGGTTATGACCGTGATGGGAGAAGAGGGAGGTAAAGGTGAGGCCACCTGCTGGTGGCCTCATGGTGAGTTGCCGAGGATACCTCAGGCGAGGGCTCGCTGGCGCTGTGGTGCCTCGCCAAACCAGGCGAGCCGGTCGGCTAGGGTTACCACAGAACCCACCATGATCAGCGCCGGGCTTTCGACCCCCACCGCCAGCGCGGGCAACTGGTCTAGGGTGCCACGAATGACCCGCTGGCAGGGCTGGGTGCCGCGCTCGATCAGCGCCACCGGGGTGTTGCTCGCTTTGCCGTGAGCCAGCAGCTGCTCGCGGATGGTGGCGCAGGATGAGAGCCCCATGTAGAACACTAGCGTCTGCTTGTCCTTGGCCAGCAGCGGCCAGTCGAGATCCCGGGCGCCCCCCTTGCCGTGAGCAGTGACGAAGCGCACGCTCTGGGCGTGATCGCGGTGGGTCAGCGGAATGCCGGCGTAGGCGGCGCAGCCGCTGGCCGCAGTGATCCCCGGCACCACCTGAAAGCCGATGCCGCTGCCGACCAGCGTCTCCAGCTCCTCGCCGCCACGGCCGAAGATAAAGGGGTCGCCCCCCTTCAGCCGCACCACCCGCTGGCCTTTCTTCGCCTCCTCCAGCAAGAGCTGGTTGATCCCCTCCTGCGGCACGCAGTGGTTGCCCGCCTGCTTGCCGACGAAGATGCGCTTGGCATCCCGGCGCACCAGCGCCATCACCTCGTCGGAGACCAGTCGGTCGTAAACCACCACGTCCGCCTGCTGCATCTGGCGCAGGGCGTGCAGGGTGAGCAGACCCGGATCGCCGGGGCCTGCTCCCACCAGCACCACCTCGCCAGCGCTCTGGCTTTCGTCGGCAAACAGGCTGTCGGCCAGCTGGTTGGCAGAGGCGCTATCGCCCCGCGCCAGCGCCTGACCGAGCCGATCCGCCCCGAGCAGCCGCTCCCAGAAGCGGCGTCGCTCCCCCATGGTGGCGAAGCGGGCCTTGACCCGCTCCCGCAGGCTGCCGGCAAAGGTCGCCACGGCCCCCAGATGTTGCGGCAGCAGGGCTTCCAGTTTTTCCCGCAGCAGCCGGGCCAGCACAGGCGCCTTGCCGCCGGAGGAGATGGCCACCATCAGCGGTGAGCGGTCGATGATCGACGGCATGATGAAGCTGGAGCGTTTCGGGTCATCCACCACGTTGGCAAAGATCCGCGCCTGATTGGCGCTTTGGTAAACCAGCGCATTCACCTCGCGCCGATCGGTTGCTGCCACCACCAGCCATTTGCCCGCCAGTTGTTCCGGCACAAATTCACCGGCCAGCCACTCGATGCTGCCGTTGGCAGCCAGTTCCGCCAGCTCGGGGTCGAGCTCGGGCGCCACCACGGTGAGGCGAGCACCGGCATCCAGCAGCAGGCGCGCCTTGCGCTCCGCTACCTCGCCGCCGCCGACCAGCAGCACGGGTTTGTTGTCGAGTCGGCAAAATATGGGCAAGTAGTCCATGGGGCCTCCGGATCAGGCGGTTCGGGTCTGGTTGGCGGTGCTGGTGGTCTCGTGTACCGCGACCGGGCGCTCCGCCTTGGGAGTGGCATACCAGTAGCCGAGGCCCATAAAGAGGACGCCGGAGACTGTGTTGCCCAGCGTCACCCACAGCAGGTTGTGGCCGATGCCGCCCAGGGTGTAGGCCTCGGAGTGGGCACCAAACCAGGAGAGGGCGAACAGGGTCATGTTGGCGATGGAGTGCTCATAGCCGGAGGCGATAAAGGCCAGCAGGCACCACCAGATGGCGATGAAGCGGGCGGCCCCTTCGGTGCGCAGCGCCATCCAGATGGCGAGGCAGACCAGCCAGTTACAGAGGATCCCCTTCATAAACAGGGTCAGGGCCGGTGCCTGGGTCTTGGCCAGCGCCACCTTGTGGGCCAGACTGCCTGCATCCGGTAGCAGGCTGCCGCCGTAGGAGTAGATGAGCGCCACCACGATGGAGCCAATCAGGTTGCCCGCCCAGGTCTGCGGCAGGATACGCAGCAGGTCGGCCATGGTGATCTTGCCGCTCTTCACCCCGAAGGTGAGGAACATGGTGTGGCCGGTAAACAGCTCGGAGCCGGCGATGATCACCAGCGTCAGGGCGATACCGAAGGTGGCCCCCATCACCAGCGGCCGGATGGCGGGATCCACCAGATTGCCGAGGGTGAAGATAAGGATGATGCCGAGGCCCACATAGGCCCCCGCCATGGCGGAGCTGAGCCAGAAGCCGAGCTTGTCGCTGCGCTCGAAGCGGTTGATGCGGGCCGCGTTGGCGGCGCACTTGTTAATGGTTTCCGTATACATCTTGTGAGTCCTTGAAAGGGCTGCCCACAGGCAGCCCGAAAGAGAGTGAAATCGGCTTAGACGGCGACCCAGACCTGCTGGTCGCGTACTTCAACGGGGTAGCTTTGAACCGACATGGCGGGATTGTCGAAACAGTGGCCATCGCTCAGGCGAAAGCGCTGCTTCTTGAGCGGGCTGGCGACCCAGAGCTCGCCGTCGTGTTCGCAAATCAGGCCCCGCGACAGCACGTTGGCGGCGAAGAAGGGATCCCGGTTGTCGATGGCGAACACCTCGGCGGCCGCGCTCGGGCGGAACAGGGCGATCTGGCGACCCTCAATGAGTGCACAGACGCCGGTTCCCGGCAGGATGTCGTTGAGTTGGCAGGCAAGTTTCATCATTTGGTTTCCACCTCGATCTGGTAGACGGGGATGCGCTCGGCCGGGGTCGCCGGTCGGTGCTGGTCGCGCTCGGCAACGAACTGAACGTCCGGATCGCGCTTGTCGCTGTTGATGAAGTGGCTGAAGCGCTTGAGCGCCTCCTCTTCATTGAGGGTGCGCGACCATTCGCACTCGTAGCTGTCGATCAGGGTCTGGATATCGCGCTCCAGCGTCTCGGCCAGCCCCAGCTTGTCGTCGACGATCACCTCGCGCAGGTAGTCGACGCCCCCTTCCAGATTGCCGAGCCAGACCGAGGTGCGCTGCAGTTTGTCGGCGCTGGTGACGTAGAACATCATAAAGCGGTCGATCAGCTTGATGAGGGTCTCGCGGTCGAGGTCAGACGCCAGCAGATCGGCGTGGCGCGGCTTCATGCCGCCGTTGCCGCCCACATAGAGGTTCCAGCCCGCATCGGTGGCGATGATGCCAACGTCCTTGCCCTGCGCTTCCGCACACTCGCGGGTGCAGCCGGAGACGCCGAACTTCATCTTGTGCGGGGTGCGAATGCCCTTGTAGCGGTTCTCGAGGAAGACCCCTAGGCCGACGCTGTCCTGTACGCCGAAGCGGCACCAGGTGCTGCCGACACAGGTCTTGGCCATGCGCAGCGCCTTGGCGTAGGCCTGACCGGTCTCGAAACCGGCCGCCAGCAGCTTGCGCCAGATGGCGGGCAGATCATCCTTCTGGGCCCCGAACAGGCCGATGCGCTGGGCGCCGGTGATCTTGGTGTAGAGCTTGTAGTCGCGGGCCACTTCGGCCACCGCCAGCAGCCCCTCCGGAGTCACTTCGCCACCAGCCATGCGCGGGATGACGGAGTAGCTGCCGTCCTTCTGCATGTTGCCGAGGAAGATGTCGTTGGTGTCCTGCAGCGGGATGTTGCGCGGGCTCAGCACATGCTCGTTCCAGCAGGAGGCGAGGATGGAGCCGACGGTCGGTTTGCACACCTCGCAGCCATAGCCCTGACCGTGCTTGGCCAGCAGCTCGTCGAAGCTCTTGATCCCCTCCACCTTGACCAGATGGAACAGCTCCTGACGGGAGTGGGGGAAGTGGGCGCAGAGGTGGTTGTTGACCTCGATGCCCTGCTTCACCAGCTCGGCGTTGAGCACCTGACTGATGAGCGGCACGCAGCCGCCGCAGCCGGTACCGGCCTTGGTGTGCTGCTTGATGGCGGCCAGCGTGGTGTGCCCCTCGGCCACCGCCTGGGCGATGTCGCCTTTGGAGACGTCAAAGCAGGAGCAGATCTGGGCGCTCTCCGGCAGGGCATCCACCCCCAGCGTCGGCTTGGCACCGGCGTAGGCGGGCAGGATCAGGGTATCCGGGTGGCTCGGCAGCGGCAGGGCGTTGAGCATCATCTGCAGCAGGTTGCCGTAATCTTCCACGTCACCCACCAGCACGGCGCCGAGCAGGCGGCTGTTGTCTTCGTTCACCACGATCTTCTTGTAGACGCCGGCCTGATCGTCCTGAAACACATAGCTGTGGCTGCCCGGGGTGCGGCCATGGGCATCGCCGATGGAGCCGACGGAGACGCCGAGCAGCTTGAGCTTGGCGCTCATGTCCGCCCCCTCGAAACGGCTGTCGCCGCCGAGCAGATGGTCGACGGTGATCTGGGCCATCTTGTAGCCCGGCGCAACCAGCCCGAAGAAGCGGCCCTGCCAGGCGGCGCACTCGCCGATGGCGTAGATGTCGGGGTCGGAGGTGAGGCAGTGATCGTCGATGACGATGCCGCCGCGCTCGGCGATGGCGAGATCACCGTAGCGGCCCAGGGTATCTTGCGGACGAATGCCGGTGGAGAAGACCACCACGTCCACTTCCAGTTGGCTGCCGTCGGCGAAGGCGAGGCGGTGTTTCGCCTGTTCGCCGCCGTGCATCAGGATCTCGCTGGTGCTCTTGCTGGTGTGTACCTGCACCCCCATGGATTCGATCTTGCGGCGCAGCAGCTGGCCGCCCTGACCATCGAGCTGCTCGGCCATCAGCACCGGAGCAAACTCCACCACATGGGTCTCGAGACCCAGCGCCTTGAGGGCGCCGGCCGCTTCGAGGCCAAGCAGGCCACCCCCGATCACCACCCCGCTCTTGCCGCTCTTGGCGGCGCTGCGGATGGCTTTCAGATCCTCGATGGTGCGGTAGACGAAGCACTCGTGGTGCTGGCAGCCCTGGATGGGCGGCACCCAGGGGTAGGAGCCGGTGGCCAGCACCAGCTTGTCGTACCCGACCACTGTGCCCTTGTTGGAGTGCACTTCGCGGTTGGCCCTGTCGATTTTTTTCACCGCTTCGCCGAGCAGCAGGCTGATGCCGTGCTTGTCGTAGAAGCCGGGTTTGACGAGGGAGAGATCTTCGCTGGTGTGATGGGAGAAGTAGGAGGAGAGATGGACGCGATCGTAGGCGGGACGGGGTTCTGCACCGAAGACAGTGATCTCGTAGCGGCCCGGCTCGGCCCGCTCGATCAACTCTTCGATGAAGCGGTGCCCCACCATGCCGTTGCCCACAACGACCAGTCTGACTTTGCTCATGATTGCCTCTAGTTTGGAGTAATAAAACATCATTCTGGGGCTAGGCTACCCAGTCAGTCGGGGCGGGCAATTGATGCAAATCAAGTGTCTATTTATATATCTCGTCAGGGGTAATTCGATAAAATTCAAAGATATACAAAAATAGGTATACCAGTTGATGATTTCTGCGCTGGCTTGGAGTGAGGGATGGTGGAGAGCAAGAGCGCTTTAGCAAAAGCCGGGGAGTGAAAACTTCTGTCGGAAAAAGCCGATCTCGCACTGGGCGAGACCGGCATCAGCGGAGCAAGGCGGCGCGTCAGGCGATATGGCGGCGGAACATTGCGAGCGCCAGCGACAGGGTGACGCCGGCGATGGCGAGTAGTGGCCAGAGCAGGGGCCAAGCGGCCGACCAGTCGAACCCCTTGAGGAAGACCCCCTTGAGCAGCACGATGAAGTGGGTGAGGGGGTCGATGGCCGCCAGCCACTGGAACACCTGCGGCATGTTCTCCACCGGCGAGATATAACCCGAGAGGATCACCGCCGGGACGGTGAAGGAGAAGACCCCGAGAAAGGCCTGCTGCTGGGTCGAGCAGAACGACGAGATGAAGAGCCCGATCCCGGCTAGTGCCAGCCCGTAGCAGACCATGCCCGCCATCAGCAGGCTGAGGCTGCCGGCAAAGGGGAGGTGAAAGACAAAACGGGCGGCCAGCGCGACTATGCACCCTTGTCCCACCGCCACCATGATGCCGGGCACCGCCTTGCCCGCCATGATCCAGCCCGCGGTGAGGGGCGAGACCAGCAGCTGATCGAAGGTGCCCTCCTCCCGCTCCCGCGCGACCGAGAGGGCGGTGACAATCAGACAGCCGGTGGTGGTGATGATGGCCACCAGCGCCGGCAGGATATGCCAGTGGAATTCGACGTTGGGGTTGTAGAGGTTGCGCACCGCCAGTTCGGGTTGCCCCTTGCCCTCACTTTGCCAGCGGGCGATCACCTGACTGATGTAGCCAGCCGCCACCTGACCGCCGTTGGAGCGACGCCCGTCGATGATCAGCTGCACCTTGGCCGGTTCGCCCCGCGCCAGCCGGCGCGAGAAATCCCCCGGAATAATCAGTCCGAGCAGTGCCTGTTGCCTGGTGATGGCCTCGGTCATGCCCGCCTCGCCTTGCACCGGGATGATGGTGGTGAAGGCGGGCATATGGGTGAGGCGCTCCAGCAGCTCGCGGCTCTGGGCTCCGCCATCCTGGTTGTAGATGGCCAGCGTGTTGCCGGTCACCTCCAGAGTGGCGGCGAACGGGAAGAGGGCGGTTTGCAGCAGCACCGGCATGATGAGCAGAAAGCGCCCCTGAGTATTGCCCATCAGGGCCTGCAGCTCTTTTCGGATCAGCCACCAGAGTCGGATCAGCATGGGTTACTCCAGAGTGCGCCGCGTCTTGCGGGCGGTCAGGGCCAGCCAGAAACCGGCCAGCAGCAGCAGACAGAAACCGTTGACCAGCAGGATCGAAAAGACGCTGCCCGCCTGATAGAGGGTCTGCAGGGAGCTGGCGAAATAGCGGGCCGGAATGAGGTGGGTGATGGCCCGCAGTAGCGGCGGCATGCTGGCGATCTCGAACACGAAGCCCGACAGCATCACCGCGGGCAGAAAGGCGGCGATCAGCGCTGCCTGCGCGGCGTTGAACTGGCTGCGCATCACGGTGGAGAGGAACAGCCCGAGCCCGAGGGCGCTGCCGAGAAAGACGCTGGTGACCAGAAAGAGCAGCAGCAGGGAGCCGCGCCATGGCACGCCCATTACCGCCACCGAGAAGAGCAGGCAGAGCAGCATGGCAATGATGCCGAGGCCATAGTAGGGCAGCAGCTTGGAGAGCAGCAGCTCCCCCTTGGTGACCGGGGTGGCGAGCAGTGCCTCCATGGTGCCGCGCTCCCACTCCCGCGCCACCACCAGCGAGGTGAGCAGGGCACCTATGATGGTCATCACCACCGCAATGGAGCCCGGTACCAGAAAGTTGCGGCTCACCAGCGCCGGATTGAACCAGGCGCGGCTCTCTATCGACACCGGCATGGCGACCCCTTCGCCCTCGAGCCACCCCTGCCAGATCCCCTGCACATAGTTGGTGACGAAGTTGGCGGTGTTGGGCTCGGAGCCGTCGGTCAGCAGCAGCGCCTGCGGCGTGCCATTGCCCTGACCGGCCAGCGCGCGGGAGAAGCCGTCGTCGATCACCAGCAGGCCGCGGATCTCGCCACGGGCAAGACTGGCGAGCAGGGACGCCTTGCTCGGGCCGCTGTGGATCTCCAGCGCGGTAGAGCCGCGCAGGGCCTGCTCCAGCCGCACCGCCGGGGCACCGCTGTCGGTACGCCAGATGCCGAGGCGCAGATGGTCCACATCCAGATTGATGGCGTAACCCATCACTACCAGCAGTACCACCGGCATGATGAAGGCGATGAGGATGCTGCTCGGGTCACGGACGATTTGCAGCGTCTCCTTGCGGCAGAGGGCCAGCAGTCGCCGACGGTTGATGCTCATGCGTCCTCCTCGCTGGCCCGCTCGACCAGGGTGATAAAGGCCTCTTCCATTGTTGGCAAAGAACAGGTCGGCAAGGAGCCGGTTGGCAAAGAGGTCGCCGCCTCTTTGGCGGCCAGCCCCTTGAGATCGTCCGGGGTGCCGAGGGCCAGCAGCTTGCCGCGATAGATGAGGGCGATGCGGTCGCAATACTCCGCCTCATCCATAAAGTGGGTGGTGACCAGCACGGTGACGCCGTGGTCGGCCAGCGCGTTGATGTGCGACCAGAACTCGCGCCGGGTCACCGGATCGACCCCGGAGGTGGGCTCGTCGAGAAACAGCAGCGGCGGCTCGTGCAGCAGGGCGCAGGCGAGTGAAAGACGCTGGCGCAGGCCGAGCGGTAGGGATTCCGCCTTCTGATCGAGCCAGGGGGTGAGGGCAAAAGCGGTCACCATGGCGTCGATCCGCGTCTGCTGGTGGCGGCCGAACAGGCCGTAAATACCGGCGAAGAAGGAGAGGTTCTGCGCCACGGTAAGCTGCTTGTAGAGGGAGAACTTCTGCGCCATGTAACCGAGGCGCTGACGTGCCGCCGAGGGGCTGTGGGCCAGATCGATGCCGGTCACCAGCGCCTGTCCCTCGCTCGGGCGCAGCAGGCCGCACTCCATCTTGAAGGTGGTGGACTTGCCCGCTCCGTTGGGGCCGAGCAGGCCGAAGATCTCGCCGCGGCGCACCGCAAAGCTGACATCATCGGTGGCGGCAAAATCGCCGAAGCGCTTGGTGAGGTGGCGCGCCTCGATCACCGCCTCGGGGGAGACCCCCTGCGGCAGTTCGGCTTCCCGCATCCCCGCCGCCAGACTCGACTCCCCGCCGGGGCCGCCGCCGAGCAGGTCGATAAAGGCATCCTCCAGCCGGGGCTGGGCCGGTTGAAAGGCGCCGTTGGTCAGTTGCAGCTCTGCCAGCGGTGGGGGCGTCATGCCCGGGTGCAGCAGCAGGCGAACCCGCTCCCCCGCAACTGCGCCATCCATCACCGCCGGGTGAGCCAGTGCCCGGCGCAGCAGGGCGCGCCGCTCGCGGCCATCCAGCTGCCCCGCCTCCAGCAGCCAGCAGCGGCTGGCCATGGCCCCCATCAGATTGGCCGGTGTGCCGCTGGTGCGCACCTCGCCATCCGCCATCAGCAGCACGTGGTCGCACAGCTCCGCCTCATCGAGATAGGCGGTACTCCAGAGCACCGTCATCCCCCCCTTGGCCAGCTCGCGCACCATCTGCCAGAGGGCGCGGCGGGAGATGGGATCGACCCCGACCCCCGGTTCGTCCAGCAGCAGCATATCCGGGGTGCCGAGCAGGGCGCAGGCCAGCCCGAGTTTCTGCTTCATCCCGCCAGAGAGCTTGCCTGCCGGTCGTGCGGTGAAGCGAGCGAGATCGGTGAAGGCGAGCAGCCGCGCGAAGGTGGGCGTGCGTTCGGGCTCCAGTACGCCGCGCAAGTCAGCGTAGAGGGTGAGGTTCTCCAGCACGCTGAGATCCTCGTAGAGGCCGAACTGCTGGGGCATGTAGCCGAGGCGCTGGCGCAGCAGATCCCCCTCGCTCACCGGATCCAGCCCCAGCACCCGGATGGTGCCCGCTTCCGGGATCAGCAGACCGGCCAGCAGGCGTAGCAAAGTGCTCTTGCCCGCGCCGTCGGGGCCCACCAGTCCGGTGATGCCGCCAGCCGGAATGGTGGCCGAGATGGCGTTGAGGGCGACCCGCTCACCAAAGCGTTTGGTGAGCCCCTCAAGGGAGATGGCGCAGCTCATGGCGCCAGCCTGACGGTGACCGGCATCCCTTGGCGCAGGGCCGGGTCGGGATCCTGCACCACGATGCGCAGCCGGTAGACGAGGTGAGTGCGCAAGTCCGGCGTCTCCACCGATTTCGGGGTGAACTCGGCGGTCGGCGAGACAAATCCCACCACCCCGTGATAGGGCTTGTCCGGCCGCGAGTCGGTGGTGAGGGTCACTTTGGCGCCGCTCGGGAAGTGGCCGAGCCAGGGCTCCTCCACATAGGCGCGCACCCAGACCGGCGCAGTCAGGGAGAGATTGAAGGCGGTCGCTCCGCTCTGCACCATGCTGCCGTTCTCGACGGCGCGGCTGATGATGATGCCGTCGCTGGGGGCGGTCAGGGTGGCATCTGCCAGCGCCAGTTCGGCACTGGCGAGCGCCGCTTTGGCCCCTTCCAGCTGGGCATCGGACTGGGCAATCTCTTCCGGGCGGTAGCCGGTTTCGAGCTGGGCGAGCTGTTCGCGTGCCGAGCGTACCTGCGCCCGGGTCTGATCCCGCTGGGAGCGGGCAGTATCGAGCTGACCGCGGGAGATGGCGCCGGTGGCCGCTAATGCGCTCTGGCGGCGCCACTGCTGGTCGGCTTCCAGTGCAGCGGCTTCGGCGGCGGCCAGTGCGGCCCGGGCGCGGTCGGTCTCTTCGCTGCGATAGCCTTTGTGGATCAAGGTGTTGGCGGCAGTGAGCGCGGCCAGATTGGCGCGGGCGCTGTCGCGGCTGTGGGTGAGGGGAACCGGATCGAGGCGGGCCAGCAGTTGACCGGCTTTTACCCTATCCCCCTCATCAACCAGCACCTGATCGACGCGGCCGCCGACCCGAAAGGCCAGATTGACGTCGCGAATATCGACATTGCCGTAGAGGATGGAGCCGTCGGCCGGGCGCCCCTGCCACCAGAGGTAGCCGCCGATAACGGTTAGCAGCAGGGCTACGATTGCAATGCGTTGTTTCATAATGCTTTTCCTTCTTTCATATTTGTGGGGCACAGGCCGCGCAGGGCCCATACCAGCCGCTGTTTGGCGGCCTCGGGGTTGTCTATCTGGGCGAGAAAGGGGGCGGCCTCTTCAGGCAGCCAGCCGAGCTGACGACCGCTGCCGGCGATAACCAGCGGTAGGCCGACCGACCCCATGATGAAGATCATCAGCTGGAGCGGGTGACCCGCGACCAGCGACCCTTCCGCCTGTGCCATCCGTACCTGTTCGATCAGCAGCAGGGGATGGCGGCGCGGCAGGCTGAGCAGAAAACGCTGGGCCGCCCCTTCACCCGCCAGCGCATCGCCAAACAGGTGGTTGATAAAGCCGCGCTGGCGCGCCACCAGCCCGATCAGCGCCTCCATGGTGGCCTCGAACATGGCGATGGCAGAGGGGTAGGAACCTTTGGCTGCCACCGATTTGAGCTCGTCATAGAGGGGGGCGTACCAGAGCTCTACCAGCTCATCGATAAAGGCGTCGCGGTTGCCGAAGTGGTAGACGAAGGAGCCGAGGTTCACCTCGGCCGCTGCCGCCAGTTCGCGTACCGTCAGGCCGCGCAGCCCCTTTTCGCTGGCGATGGCGAGGCCGGTAACGAGTAGTTTTTGTCGGGTTGGATTCATCTTTCAGCTTCCTGCTGCACAGAATTTGCTCTGGTTTATACGAATGTATAAATCAATTGTGTAGAAGTAGACAGATCTTTTTTTGAGCAGATTTCAGCGGGGATGAAAAACGACGGGCGTTGGCAAGGGGAGGTTTGGAAATGCGCTGGGATTGAATGGGTTGCCGCAGATAAGGGCCAGAATTCGGGCAGATGACAGAGGCGGTGGAGAAATAAAAACGCCTCCACAGGGGAGGCGTTTTCAGATCAATTGCGCTTACAGAATAAAGCGGCTCAGATCCTCATCCTCGACAAGCGCACCGAGATGGGCGTTGACGTAGTCGGTGTCGATGACAAAGGTCTCGCCGGACTTCTCGGAGGCGTCATAGGAGATATCTTCCATCAGGCGCTCCATCACGGTGTGCAGACGACGGGCACCGATGTTCTCGGTACGCTCGTTGACCTGCCAGGCCGCTTCGGCCAGACGGCGGATGCCATCCTTGGTGAACTCGATGTTGACCCCTTCGGTGGCCATCAGCGCCTTGTACTGATCGGTCAGCGAGGCGTTCGGTTCGGTCAGGATACGCTCGAAGTCATCTGTGGTCAGGGCGGTCAGCTCGACGCGGATCGGCAGACGGCCCTGCAGCTCGGGGATGAGGTCGGACGGCTTGGCGATCTGGAAGGCGCCGGAGGCGACAAACAGGATGTGGTCGGTCTTGACCATGCCGTGCTTGGTGTTGACGGTGCAGCCCTCGACCAGTGGCAGCAGGTCGCGTTGTACCCCTTCACGGGAGACATCGGGGCCCGAGCTCTCGCCGCGCTTACAGATCTTGTCGATCTCGTCGAGGAAGACGATGCCGTTGTTCTCGACCGCTGCGATCGCTTTCTGCTTCAGCTCTTCCGGATTGACCAGACGGGCTGCTTCCTCTTCGATCAGCGCCTTCATGGCCTCTTTGACCTTGATCTTGCGCTTCTTCTTCTGGTTCTGGCCCAGGTTCTGGAACAGCCCCTGCAGCTGGTTGGCCATCTCTTCCATGCCCGGCGGGGTCATGATTTCGACGCCCATCGGGGAGGCGGAGAGCTCCAGCTCGATCTCCTTGTCATCCAGCTGACCTTCCCGCAGTTTCTTGCGGAAGATCTGGCGGGTGTTGGAGTTGTCGGCTTTCTCTTCCTCACCCCAGGTGTTGCGCGGGTTGGGCAGCAGGGCGTCGAGGATGCGTTCTTCGGCGGCTTCCTCGGCGCGATATTTCATCTTCTCCATCTCGGTTTCGCGCACCAGCTTGATGGCGGCATCGGTCAGATCGCGGATGATGCTGTCCACTTCCTTGCCGACATAGCCCACTTCGGTGAACTTGGTCGCTTCTACCTTGATGAAGGGGGCGTTGGCCAGCTTGGCCAGACGACGGGCAATCTCGGTCTTGCCTACACCGGTCGGGCCGATCATCAGGATGTTTTTCGGGGTCACTTCATGGCGCATCTCTTCGTTGAGTTGCATCCGGCGCCAGCGGTTGCGCAGGGCAACGGCAACGGCGCGCTTGGCATCGGCCTGACCAATGATGTGTCTGTCCAGCTCGTGGACGATTTCTCTCGGGGTCATCTCGGACATGATGGTGTTCCTGTATCCGGGGCGGGCAGTGCCCGCCCCTTGGGAAATTGGGTTTGGCTGGTGGCCTTATTTCGCCGAATAGTCCAGCACTTCGATGGTGTGGTTGCCGTTGGTGAAGACGCAGATGTCGCCCGCAATCTTGAGGGACTTCTCGACAATGGTCCTGGCATCCAGCTCGGTGTTTTCCAGCAGCGCGATGGCGGCGGACTGGGCGAAGTTGCCGCCGCTGCCGATGGCGATGAGATCGTGCTCCGGCTGCACCACGTCACCGTTGCCGGTGATGATGAAGGATTTGTGTTCGTCGGCCACGGCCAGCAGCGCTTCGAGGCGGCGCAGGGCGCGATCGGTGCGCCAATCTTTGGCCAGCGCCACGGCGGCGCGCTCCAGATTACCCTGATGGGCCTGCAGTTTTGCTTCGAAACGTTCGAGCAGGGTGAAGGCGTCGGCGGTACCGCCAGCGAAACCGGCTAGCACTTTGCCGTTATAGAGACGATGAACCTTGCGGGCGTTGCCCTTCATGACGGTGTTGCCAAGAGAGACCTGGCCATCGCCACCGATGACGACCTGACCGTTGCGGCGAACTGAAACTATGGTAGTCACTTTACTTACCTCGCTTGAGCCGAATGACGGCCTGACTGTGCATGGCAAGAAAGATGGGGATGGCAAACGGGCTTTTCAACCCTGCCCTTGGTCGGGATAAACGGGGTAGTAAAGAGCGTGGGTGCGAGTGACACCAAAAGAACAGGGCCGGGTGTTGCCACCCGGCCCTGCGTCATCGGTAAGCGGATTACCCTTTCTTGGGAATGCAGCCGCTGATGCCGGAGCTCTGCAGCTTGCTGTTGGCCGCGTCGGCGGCCGCCTTGCCGTTGAAGGGGCCCACCATCACCTTGTAGACGGTGCCGTTGGCGCCATTGATCACCTGCAGGCTGGAAGAGAGGCCGGCGGTGAAGGCGATACGTGCCTTGAGCGACTCTGCGGAATCCTGCGAGCGCAGGGCGGCGCACTGCATCATATAGCGACCGCTGTCGGCGGCTGCGGTCTGGGCTGGCGGAGTGGCTGCTTTGGCCTTGGCCGCTTCGGCGCGTTCCCGTTCCAGCTCGGCACGGATCTCCCGCTCCATCCGTTCCCGTTCGGCCTTGCGGTCGATCACCTGCTCTTGCGCGCTGGCAACCGGTGCACCCGAGGTGGAAGGGGTGGTCGCCGGATTGGGCTGATAGGGCTTGGGCTGGCCGATGGGCGTTCCCGGTTGGGGAATGTCGGTCGGCACCGGTTGCGGCAGTTTTTCCGGTTGCAGGGTCATGGTATCTGCCGGTGGTGGCGGCAGCACACCCGGCTGGGTCGGCGGCTCTATGATATCGACCTGCTTGTTCTCAAGCCGTTCGATGTAGCTCCACTTCTCCTGAGGCAGCCCGT
The DNA here is from genome assembly GCF_041402405.1 of Aeromonas sp. S13(2024). Classification (NCBI taxonomy): domain Bacteria; kingdom Pseudomonadati; phylum Pseudomonadota; class Gammaproteobacteria; order Aeromonadales; family Aeromonadaceae; genus Aeromonas; species Aeromonas sp. S13(2024). Next base: position 55,530 of record NZ_JBGLRA010000011.1, read on the forward strand.
TATTCTGCGCTTTTGGCTTGTTGGCCTTTACCTGCTCCTCAATGGTGGGGGCATCGTTGCCCTTGCCATTGATCATGAAAAGGAAGCCACCAAAGCCTGCCAGCAGTGCCACGACCAGCAGCACTGGAATAACAGGAAAGCGGCGAGGGGCCGCTTTCTTGGTATTGCGGCCACCGGCCCGACGTCGCGGGCGGCTGCCGACATAATCCCGGGTTGCCATCTATTACATGCGCTCCAGGGTATGGATGCCCAGTACGCCGAGGCCCAGTTTCAGTACCTTGGCGGTGGCGGCGCACAGCAGCAGACGGCTCTGACGGGTTGCCTCGTCCACGCCATCCTTGTTGATCGGGCAGGCTTCATAGAAGGTCATGAAGTTGCCGGACAACTCGTACAGGTAGGTACAGAGCAGGTGCGGCATGCCTTTGTCGGCCACGCCGTTGACCGCGTCGGAGAACTGGATCAGCTTCTGGGCCAGCACCTCTTCGGCCTCTTCGTTCAGGGTCACGTTGCCGGTCAGCGTTTCGGCATCGATGTTGGCCTTGCGGAAGATGGACTGGATACGGGTGTAGGCGTACTGCAGGTAAGGGGCGGTGTTGCCTTCAAAGGAGAGCATCAGATCCCAGTCGAAGATGTAGTCGGTAGTACGGTTCTTGGAGAGATCCGCATACTTGACCGCGCCCATGGCGATGGCGTTGACCACGTTGGCCTTCTCTTCGGCAGAGAGGTCGCTGTTGCGGCTCTCCAGCAGGGCGGCGGCGCGCTCTTCGGCCTCGTTCAACAGATCAACCAGCTTGACGGTGCCACCGGAGCGGGTCTTGTAGGGACGACCATCCTTGCCCAGCATCATGCCGAAGGCGTGGTGCTCGAGGGGGACGGATTCCGGCACATAACCCGCCTTGCGGGTGATGGTCCAGGCCTGCATCAGGTGCTGGTGCTGACGGGAGTCGATGAAGTACATGACACGGTCGGCGCCCAAGGTTTCATAACGGTATTTGGCACAGGCGATGTCGGTGGTGGTGTAGAGGAAACCGCCATCGCTCTTCTGGATGATGACGCCCATGGCCTCGCCATCCTTGTTCTTGAACTCGTCCAGGAAGACAACGGTAGCGCCTTCGCTCTCGACCGCCAGCCCCTTGGCTTTCAGGTCGGCCACGATCTCCGGCAGCATGTCGTTGTACATGGACTCGCCCATGATGTCCTTGTTGGTCAGGGAGACATTCAGGCGGTCGTAGTTGATCTGGTTCTGTTCCATGGTCATGTCGACCAGCTTCTTCCACATGGTACGGCAGTACTCATCGCCGCCCTGCAGCTTGACCACGTAATTACGGGCGCGCTCGGCGAAGGCTTCGTCTTCGTCGTAGCAACGCTTGGCCTGGGTGTAGAAGGCTTCCAGATCCTTGAGCGCCATGTCGCTGGCGTGTTCGTTGGACATCTTCTCCAGATAGGCGATCAGCATGCCGAACTGGGTACCCCAGTCACCGATGTGGTTGGCGCGGATCACTTTGTGGCCGAGGAACTCCAGCGCGCGCGCAGCCACGTCACCGAGTACGGTGGAGCGGATGTGGTGCACCGCCATCTCTTTGGCCACGTTGGGGGCGGAGTAGTCCACCACCACGGTTTGTGGCGCGGGCAACCGTACGTTGGCGTTGGAAGAGGTCACCATGGCCTCAACCTGACCGGCCAGCCAGCGCTGGTCGAAGAAGAAGTTGATGAAGCCGGGACCGGCGATCTCGACCTTGGCGATCAGGTCGGAGGCAGGCAGGTGCTCGATGATGGCCGCTGCCAGCTCACGGGGATTCTTGCGGGCCGGTTTGGCCAGCAGCATGGCCAGGTTGGTAGCCAGGTCGCCGTGAGCTTTTTCCTTGCATCGGTCTACTTGCACGCGGGCTTCCAGGTCCGCCGGCAGGACGCCTGCTGACTTGAGATTGGCTACCGTTTGTTCAAGTAGATGATGAATATGCTCTTTCATAACTGACCACCAAGGTTGCGCGTCGAAAAATGACTGATATATAAGGGCGTGAATTTTACCCGCATCGGCCCGAGAAAACTATAGGGATGACCCGCCGCTCGCTGTCGGGCGGATATTTCACTGCGTTTGGCGCCATATTCCAGAATATTGGGCGGAAATTACGGTGCTTATCCATTTCTACTGCATATCGAAGCGGCTTGTCCAGGCTATTTTCCCCTGATTGTTAAGGGTTTTTCCTTTCCGCTGACGGGAATGATCTCCTCCCTCTGGCCCGGCGTATCAACAGAGGTTCCCAACCGAGGAGTTTGCGATGCGACTGGCGCTGTTTCCCCTATCTGCCCACCTGCTGCCCGGCGGCGTCATGCCGCTGCGGATCTTCGAACCGAGATACCAGCGGATGATCGCCGAGGCGGGGGAGTCCGGCTTTGCCCTCTGCATGGTGGATCCTCGCCAGCCCGACGCCCTGCGCAACATGCTGCCCATCGCCACCCGGGTCACCATCATCGATTTCGACCGGCTGCCGGACGGCATGCTGGGGATCACGGTGCAGGGGATGGAGCGGGTGCAGATAGAGGAGCTGTGGCAGGAGCAGGATGGCCTGCGTATCGGCGAGGTGACGCCGCTGACGGCCTGGCCGCCCCGCCGGCTCCATCCCGATCAGCAACCGCTGGTCGAGGCATTGCGGGAGGTGTTTGCCGACTATCCCGACTATGCCGCCCTCTATCCCGCCCCCCGCTGGGATGATGGCAACTGGGTGGCCCAGCGCTGGCTGGAGGTGCTGCCGATCCCCCCCGAACAGAAGCAGCTGCTGCTGGCCGCTGCCGACAATCAGCCCGCCATCGCCCTGCTCAAGGGGGTGCTGGTGGCCAGCCACTGATTTTTTCTGACCCGCTGATCCGCCACTGCCGCAGTGCCGTACAAGTCATTACCACAGCATGTTCGACAGCACACCAAAGGGATGGCGCAATGGCATATACTGGCCAACCACACTCGACCATACGCAGGACCTCGCCCGTGATGGATAACCCGGATGGCGACCTCAAATCTCTGCTGATCAGGGTGGCAGAGCAGGCCGACAAGGCTGCTTTTGCCCGCCTGTTCCAACACTTTGCGCCGCGTATTCGCAGCTACGGCCTGCGCCACCTCGGCAGCGAAGCCAACGCTATGGAGCTGGTGCAGGAGACCATGCTGCTGGTGTGGCAAAAGGCGCGCCTCTACCACCCCGAGAAGGGGGCGCCGACCACCTGGATCTACACCGTGATGCGCAACCAGTGCTTCGACATGCTGCGCCGTCGTCGCGCCAGCAAGGAGGATCTCTGTGCCGAGGAGCTGTGGCCGGTGCTGGAGTTTCAGGCCGAAGAGGAGCATCTGAGCGGCGGTGAGGATGCGGTGCTGACCCGTCAGATGGCCCACTATCTGGGCACCCTGCCGGAGCCGCAACAGCAGGTGGTGCGTGGCATCTATCTGCAGGAGTTCTCCCAGCAGGAGCTGGCGGAGCGACTCGGCGTGCCGCTCGGTACCATCAAGTCCCGCCTCAGACTGGCGTTACAGAAACTGAAAGAGCAAGTGGAGCAAGGCCATGATTAAAGCCCATCCGACCGACCCTATGCTGCGCGCCTTCGCCGCCGACGAGCTCCCTCTGCCGCTGGCGGTAGGGCTCTCCGCCCACTGTGAACTCTGCCCCGATTGTGCTGCCCGACTAAAGACATTCGAAGAAGAGCTGGCGCAGCAATATCTTGCCTCGCCAGCAGAGCCCGAGCTGGACTCCCGCGATGAAGTGGGACTGGACGCCGGATTCGACGCCATGCTGGCGGATATTCTGGCCCAGCCGCTGGCAGAGCCCCTATCCGAGCCAACACATGACCAGCCCCGAACGCAGCACGGCGAGCTGGAGGTAGCCGGTCACGCCTACCGTTTGCCACGGGTGCTGGCCCGCTATCGTTCGCCCAAGTGGCGCCATATCGGGGCCATTCGTCAGCAGAGTCTGCCGCTGGATGAGATGGGCGCGCGCGCCAGTTTGCTCCATATCGAAGCGGGCGGTCGCATCCCCGAGCACACCCATCAGGGCTATGAGCTGACCTTGCTGCTGGCTGGCAATATTCAGGATGGCGATACCCTTTACAAGGCGGGGGATTTCATCTGGCGCGATGCCAGCCACTCCCACAGCCCGCATACGCCGGACGGTTGCCTCTGCTACACGGTGCAGGATGCGCCGGTGCAGTTCACCAAGGGGTTGTCGCGGCTGCTGAATGGCATCAGCCAGCATCTCTACTGAGCACTATGACGCCATAGAAAAAGGGACCAGCTTGGTCCCTTTTTTCATTTGATTGCTGGTTGCCGGTCAGGCGACAAACACCAGATAGACGGCGAATGCCACGATAAAGCGGTAGATGGCGAACGGGATGAAGTCGATGCGGCGGATCAATGTCAGGAAGGTCTTGATCGCAAACATCGCTACCACGAAGGCGGTGATAAAGCCCACTGCAAACATCGGGAAGTCGGCCATCGAGAGGAAATCGCGGCTCTTGTAGAGATCCAGCCCACTGGCCGCCACCATCATGGGCACCGCCATGATGAAAGAGAACTCGGCGGCGGCGTGACGGCTGATCCCCATCAGCATGCCACCACTGATGGTGGCGCCGGAGCGGGAGAAGCCTGGCCACAGGGCCAGACACTGGAACAGACCGATACCGAACGCCTGCTTGTAGCTGATGTCATCCAGGGTTTCGGCTGTGACGGCCGGGCGGAACTTCTCGGCGATGATGAGCAGGATGCCCCCCGCGACCAGCGCGTACATTACGGTCTGCGGACCAAACAGGTTGGCCTTGATCCAGCTGTGGATGGCCAGACCGACCACGATGGCGGGCATCATGCCGAGGATGACATGCACCAGCGACAGGGTCGCGTGCTCCCGGGACGGCTTCTGGCCGAAGTGGATGCCAATCAGGCCAAACAGGCGGCGCCAGAAGACGGCGACCACGGCGAGGATGGAGCCAAGCTGGATCACCACTTCGAAAGTGGCAGCCTTGGGCCCTTCAAAGCCCAGCAGATGGCCGACGATAATCATGTGGCCGGTGGAGGAGACGGGGAGGAACTCGGTCAGCCCCTCGACGACGCCCAGAATAAAGGCGACCAGCAGGCTATAAGTGTCAGTCATCGAACAAACAATCCTTAACTTCGTTGATGTAAAAACGCCCCAGGAGGGTCTCGGGGCGGCTTATCTTGCTCGATAGTGACTGCTGAGGCTATGTAAAAATCATGAAACCTTTAAGTCAGTCGCGTATAAAGCGGTAGCGGGTCTGGTGGTGATAACGCTCGCCAGGCAGCAGCCAGGGGTTGCCCAGCTCGGGGCGATTGGGGCTGTCCGGCAGCTGTTGCGCCTCAAGACAGAAGCCGTCGTGATCCCGGTGCGACAGGCCGCTGCGGTTCGGGGTATTGGCCAGCCAGTTGCCGGTGTAGAACTGTAGCGAGGGCTGGTTGGTATAGACCTCCATCGCCAGCTGTCTGTCACCTGACACCACGCGAGCTGCCCACTCCTGCGCCGGGCCGTTGAGCACAAAGGCGTGGTCGTATCCCTTGGCCTGTTGCTGCTGGGGATGGCTGAGCCAATCCAGCCCGACAAGGCGCTCTTGGCGCAGATCGAATGGCCCCTCCACCGGGGTGATGGCGATCGGCAAACCGCTCGGGTCGGTCGGCAGGAAGTGGTCGGCATTGATGCTGATGAGGTGGTCACGGACATCTCCGCCATCGGTTTGCCCATCGAGATTGAAGTAAGCGTGGCTGGTGAGGCTGACCGGCGTAGCGGCATCCGTGCTGGCGATGAAATCCACCACCAGATCGCCCTGCTCCAGCCGGTACTCCAGGGTGACCCGCAGATTGCCGGGAAAGCCCTGATCCCCCGCTCGGGAGAGCAACGCCAGCTTGACCCGATCCGCCTCCAGCTCCTTGATCTGCCAGCGCTGGCGATGAAAGCCAGCCTGCCCGCCGTGCAGACAGTTGGGTGCCTGATTGGCATTCAGCGGCCAGTGCTGTCCATCACGCACCAGCTCGGCACCGCCGATGCGGTTGGCAAAACGCCCGGCCACCGCACCCAGCCACACCTGCTGGGTGGGATAGGCGTCGTCGGCACAGCCCAGCAGCACTTCACGCCGTTTGCTCGCCACCGGCAGGGTGAGGGAGGTGAGGGTTGCGCCGAAGTCGAGGCCGCGCAGCCGCAGCCCCTCTTCATTTTCCAGCTCGAACGGGGTCATGGCGCTGCTCATAGCTTGCCTGCACCGGCGCTGGCAGAGCAGACGTAGCAGTCGGCCTTGAGGCCCGAGATGGCCGGATACTCCGCCTCGACGGCGGCGATCACTTCGGCCACCTTGTCGGGGCGCAGCAGGGCGACCACGCAGCCGCCGAAGCCGCCACCTGTCATCCGCACGCCGCCATCTGTGCCAATCCTGGCCTTGATGATCTCCACCAGACCGTCGATGGCGGGCACTGTGATCTCGAAGTCATCGCGCATGGCGGCATGTGACTCGGCCATCAGCTCGCCGAGGCGGGTCAGGTCGTGGCTGGCCAGCGCGTCGGCGGCCGCCATGGTGCGGGCGTTTTCCCCTACGATGTGGCGGGCACGACGATAGCAGGCCTCATCCAGCCCGGCCTTGCCCGCTTCCAGTCCGGCCAGATCGAGGTCGCGCAGCGCCTTGACTCCGTAGTGACGGGCGGCCTCTTCACACTGCTGGCGACGAGTGTTGTATTCGCTGTCCACCAGACCGCGGCGCACGTTGGAGTTGACTATCAGCACCGCCAGATCGCTGGGCATCGGGATGAGGCGGGTCTCCAGCGAGCGGCAGTCGAGCAGCAGGGCATGATCGGTTTTGCCGCTGGCGGAGATCATCTGATCCATGATGCCGCAGTTGCAGCCGACGAACTTGTTCTCCGCCTGCTGACCGTTGAGGGCGATCTCGGCCTGGCTGATGTCGAGCCCCAGCGCCTCTTTGAAGGCCTGACCAATGGCCACTTCCAGCGAGGCGGAGGAGGAGAGCCCTGCCCCCTGCGGCACGTTGCCGGAGACCACCAGATTGAGGCCGCGCAGGGTATAGCCGCGCTCCTGCAGATATTTCACCACGCCGCGGATGTAGTCGCTCCAGCGCTGGTCGGGGTGGTGCTCGATGGGCTGGTCGAGGTCGAACTGGTCGTGCTGGTTGTCGTAGTCGGCGGCGATCACCTGCACTTGTCGGTCATCGCGCAGGCCGATGGCAACGCAGGTCTCGTAGTCGATGGCGCAGGGCAGCACGAAGCCGTCGTTGTAGTCGGTATGTTCACCGATGAGGTTGACGCGGCCGGGGGCGCGCACCAGCAGATCGGGCGCTTTGGCAAATTGCTCGGCAAAAACGGTGCTGACGCGTTGGCTGGGGGTCATAGGGCCTCCTCATTGGTGTGGCTGGTCTGGGTGTAGTGAACGGGGCTCAGGGCACGCAGCCGCTCGGCAGCCTGCTCGGGGGTAAGGTCGCGCTGGGTTTCGGCCAGCATCTCGAAACCCACCATAAATTTACGCACGGTGGCGGAGCGCAGCAGCGGCGGATAGAAGTGGGCGTGCAGTTGCCACGCCTCGGGGCACTCCGACTTGGGCGGCGCAAAGTGCCAGCCCATGGAGTAGGGGAAGCTGCACTCGAACAGGTTGTCGTAGCGGCTGGTGAGCTCCTTGAGCGCCACCGCCAGATCCTGCTGCTGGGCCTTGGTCAGGTTGAGGATGGAGGGGACGTGCGCCTTGGGCAGTAGCAGGGTTTCGAATGGCCAAGCGGCCCAAAAGGGGACCACGGCGAGCCAGTGTTCGGTCTCCACTACGATGCGCGAGCGATCCGCCAGCTCCCGCTCCACATACTCCAGCAGCATGGGGCGGCCATGCTCGGCCAGCCAGTCGCGCTGGTGCTGCTCTTCGCGGGCGATCTCGTTGGGCAGGAAGTCGCTGCCCCAGATCTGGCCGTGGGGGTGCGGGTTGGAGCAGCCCATGACGGCCCCTTTGTTTTCAAAGACCTGCACCCATTCCCACTGGGCTGACAGTTCGGCGACCTGATCCATCCAGGTGGTGATCACCCCCTCGATGGCGGGCAGCGGCAGCTCGGGCAGGGTCTTGCCGTGATCCGGCGAGAAGCAGATGACCCGGCTGGTGCCGCGGGCGGCTTCCAGTTTCAGCAGGGGATCGCTGGCGCTATCGGCGGCCGGGGTATCCTGCATCAGGGCGGCGAAGTCGTTGGTAAAAACGAAGGTGCCCTTGTAGTCGGGGTTGATGTCGCCGGTGACCCGGGTGTTGCCCGCGCAGAGGAAACAGTCGGGATCGTGGGCCTGTTTGGGGGCCTGACTCACCTTCTCCACCTGTCCCTGCCAGGGGCGTTTGGCCCGATGGGGGGAGACCAGCACATACTGGCCGGTCAGCGGGTTGAAGCGGCGATGGGGATGATCGACGGGGTTGAACATCATCTCTCCTGAATAAGGTATTGAAAAATAGGGTCGTCTATTAACAGGGAGCAGGCAGGCCTACTCTTCGTAACCGTTTGGATTGGCGGATTGCCAGCGCCAGCTGTCGGCGCACATTGCGTCGATGTTGCGGGTCGCCCGCCAGCCCAGCTCGCGCTCGGCCTTGGCCGGATCGGCCCAGCAGGCGGCGATGTCGCCCGGGCGGCGCGGTTCGATGCGAAATGGCAGCGGCTTGCCACAGGCGGCAGAGAAAGCGGCGACCAGCTGCAACACGCTCTGACCCTGGCCGGTGCCCAGGTTGTAGGTGTGCACGCCACCCTTGCCAGCGCAGTGTTGCAGCGCCTTGACGTGCCCTTCGGCGAGATCCATCACGTGGATGTAGTCGCGCACGCCGGTGCCATCCGGGGTGGGGTAATCGTTTCCAAAGACCGAGAGGCAGTCGCGACGGCCAATGGCCACCTGGGTGATATAGGGCATCAGGTTGTTGGGGATACCTTGCGGGTCTTCACCCATGGTGCCCGATTCGTGGGCGCCGACCGGATTGAAGTAGCGCAGCAGGGTCATGCTCCAGTGGGGCTCGGCCAGCTGCAGATCTTCGAGGATCTCCTCGATGATCAGCTTGGATCGCCCGTAAGGGTTGGTGGCGCTGCGAGAGAAATCCTCGCGGATCGGCAGGCTGGCGGGATCACCGTAGACGGTCGCCGAAGAGCTGAACACCAGATTGTGCACCCCGGCCCGTTTCATCGCCTGCAGCAGGGTGAGGGTGCCACCGAGATTGTTCTCGTAGTAATCCAGTGGAATGCGAGTCGACTCACCGACCGCCTTGAGGGCGGCAAAGTGGATCACTGCGTCGATCTGCTGATCGGCGAAGATCCGGTCCAGCAGGGCGGCATCGCGAATATCTCCTTGATAGAACACGGGTTGCTGGCCGCTGATAGCCGCGACTCGAGTCAATACGCTGCGCTTGCTGTTGCCGAGGTTGTCGACCACCACGGGATTCATGCCTGCCGCTTGCAGGGCCAGACAGGTGTGGCTGCCGATATATCCGCAACCGCCGGTGACCAGAACGTTCATCTTGCTCTCCACTGAAAAGTGTCTGGAAGCAGTCTAGCCGAGGGTGTGGCGACCAAACTGTGAGCTTGCTTGCAAAACGGTGTAAACGATTACACAGTTTTTATGGTCATCCTGACGGCAGATATACGTTTCACCCCTGTTTTCAATGGGTTTGCTGGGTATAATGGCGCTCTATTGCACAGTGAAAGAAGTGAAAACAGCATGAGCACCATCAAGGATGTCGCCCGTTTGGCCAATGTGTCGGTGGCAACGGTTTCACGGGTGATGAACAACTCCCCCAAGGCCAGCGCCGCGTCTCGCGAAGTGGTGCAGAAGGCCATGGCTGAACTGGGCTACACCCCCAACGCCAACGCGCGGGCACTGGTCAGCCAGACTTGCGATACCATGGGGGTGGTGGTCGGTGATGTAGCCGATCCCTTCTTCGGTGCACTGGTGAAGGGGGTCTCCGGCGTGGCCGTCGAGCAGAACCTTCACCTGCTGATGGGTAACGGTTTTCACAAGGCGCGTCAGGAGCGTGAAGCGATCGAGCTGCTGATCGGCAAGCGTTGCGAGGCGCTGGTGGTGCACAGCAAGGCGCTGAGCGACGAGGAACTTTACGATTACGCCATGCGGGTGCCCGGTATGGTACTGATCAACCGCGATATTCCGGCCCTCAGGGGACGCTGCATCGCTCTCAACAACCGGCTGGGGGCGGCTACGGCGACTCGCCACCTGATCGAACTGGGCCACCGCCATATCGCCTTTATCAGCTCGGATCACGCCATCGAGGATGCCACCTTGCGTCTGCAGGGGTATCAGGATGGGCTGATGGAAGCCGGTCTGGCAGCCGATCCCGAGCTTATCGAGAGTGGCACCCCGAACGAGGAGGGGGGCGAGCGCGCCATGCTCAACCTGTTGGCCAAGGGGCTCAAGGTGACCGCCGTGGTGGCCTATAACGATGCCATGGCGGCGGGCGCCATCTCGGTGCTGGCGGACAATGGCCTGCGAGTGCCGGAGGAGGTTTCGGTGGTGGGCTTCGATGACATCATCTATGCCAGATACCTGAGGCCCAAGCTCTCCACCATGCGCTATCCCATCGAGTTGATGGCGGCCCAGGCGGCCAAGCTGGCCATTCAGCTGGCGGCGGGGGAGAGTGACGCGACCCAGAGCAGGATCTATACCCCCACCCTGATCAATCGCCACTCGGTGGCACCGGTTCGGGCTGGATAGCCTCCTTTTACGGCCCTGTTCGGGGCCGTTTCTTGCATAGTTATTGTTTTACCTGTTTTTAATCATTTTTACTCCGCTTTACTTAACAAAATCAGTGTAATCGTTTACATCTGTGTGAGCGAGATCGCCGTTCCCTGCGTCATACTTCTCTAGACTGAATACGTTTTCCAATCAGCAGGGAGAGAGTGAATGCTCAGGGAGATAGTGGCGCGTCAGGATTGGCAGACTCAGGCCATTACGTCGGTAAACCGGCTGGCAGCCCATACCCCCATGTTCAGCTGGCGCAGCGAAACGGATGCCAGGGGTGATCTGGCCTCTTCCTCCCGTCTCTTGCTCGATGGCGAGTGGCGCTTCTCCTTCTTTGCCGCTCCCGAATTGGTGCCCGAGAGCTGGCTGGCGAAGGATCTGGTGGATGCCTGCCCCATTACAGTGCCGGGCAACTGGCAGCTGGATGCCGCCTATCCGGCTGCGCGGCCGCCCACCGATGGCCCCATCTACACCAATATCAAGTACCCCTTTCCTTGCGATCCGCCCCGGGTGCCAGCAGAGAATCCCACCGGTTGCTACTCCCGCGAGTTCGATCTGCCCGCCGGCTGGCTGGCAAGCGGTCAGAGCCGGATCATCTTCGACGGGGTGAGCAGCGCCTTCCACCTCTTCTGCAACGGCCGCTGGGTCGGTTACTCCCAGGACAGCCGGCTGCCCGCCGAATTCGATCTGACCCCATATCTGCACACCGGTCACAATCGGCTGGCTGTGCTGGTACTGCGCTGGTCTGATGGCTCCTATCTGGAAGATCAGGATATGTGGTGGCTGTCGGGGATCTTCCGCTCCGTCAGCCTGCTGCACAAACCGTCCCGCCATCTGATGGATATGCGGGTGACCCCCGAGCTGGATGCCTGCTATCGGGATGGCCGTCTCAAGATTGCCCTGCAAGTGGCTAATGGGGCCGGTCTGTCGGTGGAGGCCAATCTTTATGACGGCAGCGAGCGGGTCGCGGCCCTGCACCAGCCGATCGGCACTCAAACCATTGATGAAAAAGGGGCGTATGACGATCGCGCCGAGTGCTGGCTAGACGTGGTTGCGCCGCGCAAGTGGAGCGCCGAGACGCCCCATCTCTATCGCCTGACCCTGACCCTGCTGGACGAACAGGGCCAGGTTATCGAGAGCGAGGCATGTGATGTGGGCTTTCGGGTGGTGGAGATCCGTGGCGGCCTGCTGCGGGTCAACGGTCAGCCGCTGCTTGTTCGCGGTGCCAACCGTCATGAACACCATCCCGCCAGGGGCTATGCCATCGATCGCGCCACCATGGAGCGGGATCTGCTGCTGATGAAGCGGCACAACTTCAATGCGGTGCGCTGTTCCCACTATCCCAACCACCCCGATTTCTATCGCCTCTGCGATCGGCTCGGCCTCTATGTAGTGGACGAGGCGAATCTGGAGACCCACGGCATGACCCCCATGGGGCGGCTGGCGCGGGATCCCGCCTGGAGCAACGCCTTTCTGGAGCGGGCGACCCGCATGGTGGCACGGGATTTCAATCATCCCTCCATCATCATCTGGTCGCTGGGCAACGAGTCGGGTTACGGCCCGGCCCACGATGCCATGTATGGCTGGATCAAGCGCAGCGATCCGAGCCGTCCGGTGCAGTACGAGGGGGGCGGGGCCGATACCCCGGCGACCGACATCATCTGCCCCATGTATGCCAGAACCCATCAGGATCAGCCCTTCCCGGCGGTGCCCAAGTGGGCGCTGGCCAAGTGGATCGGTCTGCCCGACGAGCACCGGCCGCTGATCCTCTGCGAATATGCCCACGCCATGGGTAACAGTTTGGGGGGCTACGCCCACTACTGGCAGGCGTTTCGCGATCATCCACGCCTGCAAGGCGGGTTTGTCTGGGATTGGGTCGATCAGGGGCTCGACAAATACACCGCCGATGGTCGCCACTACTGGGGCTACGGCGGCGACTTCGGTGATGTGCAAAACGATCGCCAGTTCTGCTGCAACGGTCTGCTGTTCCCTGATCGCACCCCCCATCCCGCGCTGTTTGAGGCAAAGCGCGCCCAGCAGCCGTTCCGCTTCACTCTGCTTGAGCATACCCCGCTGCGGGTGCGGATCGAGAGCGAATATCTGTTTCGGGAAACCGACAACGAGCGGCTTTGCTGGCAGTTGTGCGAGAACGGCCATGTGCAGCAGCAGGGGGAGGTTTCCCTCATGCTGGAGCCGCAAGGGGTGGTCGAGTTGACCCTGAGCGAGACACTGCCCCCCTTTGCGGCAGGCTCACTGGCCTGGCTCGATCTGGCCATCGTTCAGCCCCAGGCCACCCTCTGGTCGCAGGCAGATCACAAGGTCGCCCGTCAGCAGTTCACCCTGCCGAGCCCCCTTGCCCTGCCAGCGCCGGTCGCTGCCGCTACCCTGAGCGAGCAGCCGGATGGCTGGTTGGTCACTGCCGCAAACAGCCAGTGGCGGCTCGACAAGCAGAGCGGCCGCATCACCAGTTGGCAAAAATCGGGGCAGGAGCAGTTGTTGGCGCCGATCATGGATCACTTCTACCGGGCGCCGCTCGACAACGACATCGGCACCAGCGAAGCGGATCACGCCGACCCCAACTCCTGGATTGCTCGCTGGCAGGGCTGTGGCCTCGGTCAGTGGCAGCACCGCTGTCTGGGGATCGCGGTCGCCGGAGGGGATATCCGGGTCAGTCATGGCTACTTCCACCGTGATGAGCTGCTGCTGGTGAGTCACTGGCATCACCGCTTTACCGACGATGGCGCCATGAGCCTGGAGATAGAAACCGAGCTGGCACAGGTGCTGCCGTCGCTGCCGCGGATTGGCCTGCTGCTCCATCTGGCCGAGGTGCCAGCGCGAGCAGAATGGCTGGGGCGTGGCCCGCACGAAAACTATCCGGATCGCCTGCTGGGCGCCGATCTGGGGCGCTGGAGTTTGCCGCTGGAGGCCATGCACACCCCTTACGTTTTCCCGAGTGACAACGGCTTGCGCTGCGATACCCGCCAGTTGCAGCTGGGCAGCACGACGGTGAGCGGCAGCTTCCATTTCAGTGCCAGCCGCTTCAGTCAGCAGCAGCTGGCCGCCGCCCGTCACCAGAGCGATATGGTGGCTGAAGAGGGGCTGTGGGTCTGTCTCGATGGCGCCCACATGGGGGTGGGCGGTGATGACTCCTGGAGTCAGAGCGTGCGTCCCGAGTATCAACTGCTTGAGCGCCGTTACCGTTGGAGCTGCACTCTCCGTTAATCCAGCTATTGAAGCGACTGTCGAGCCAGTGCGCCATTTTGACAACAGACCAGTAACGACTAGCCTCAATGCTGTGGGAAAGATTGAGTCTCAAATCTGATTTTTATTTATATGTATTTGAAAAATAAATATAAAGTTTCAATGTAACAGAGTGTAAACGTTTTCATTTTGTCGTCATGATCACAGAAGAAATGACAACAAACTGATTACATTGATTGGCGCTTGCTCAATTGCTCGCCACCCTACAACACAGATAGACACATCGGAGCACACATAATGAAAAAACTGACCACAGTTGCCGCCCTGCTGATGGGCATGATGGCTGGAGCCAATGCCCAGGCTGACACCCGTATCGGGGTAACCGTCTACAAGTACGACGACAACTTCATGGCGGTCGTGCGCAAGGCCATCGAGAAGGAGGCGGCAGCCACTCCGGGGGTGGAGCTGCTGATGAACGACTCCCAGAACGACCAGTCCAAGCAGAACGACCAGATCGATGTGCTGCTGGCCAAAGGGGTGAAGGCGCTGGCCATCAACCTGGTTGACCCCGCTGCGGCCCCGGTGGTGATTGAGAAAGCCCGTGGCGAAGATATCCCGGTGGTCTTCTACAACAAGGAGCCGAGCGCTACCGATCTGGCCAGCTACGACAAGGCCTACTACGTGGGCACCGACTCCAAGGAGTCAGGGATCATCCAGGGTCAGCTGATTGCCAAACACTGGAAAGCCCATCCGGAGTGGGATCTGAACAAGGATGGCGTGATCCAGTTCGTGCTGCTGAAAGGGGAGCCGGGCCACCCGGATGCCGAAGCGCGCACCTCCTACGTGGTCAAGACCCTGAACGATGGCGGCGTCAAGACCGAGCAACTGCACATGGATACCGGTATGTGGGATACCGCCATGGCGAAAGACAAGATGGATGCCTGGATCTCCGGCCCCAACGCCAACAAGATCGAAGTGGTCATCGCCAACAACGACGGCATGGCAATGGGTGCGGTTGAGTCACTGAAAGCCCAGGGTAAGACTGCCATTCCGGTATTCGGCGTCGATGCGCTGCCGGAAGCGCTGGCCATGGTCAAGAGCGGTGCCATGGCGGGTACCGTGCTGAACGATGCGGCCAACCAGGCCAAAGCCACCTTCGAGCTGACCAAGAACCTGGCTGAAGGCAAACCGGCCGGTGAAGGCACCAAGTGGAATATCGTCGACAAGGTAGTACGTGTTGCCTACGTCGGTGTGGATAAAGACAACCTGTCCCAATTCGAGTAATTCCCTCCTCCAGGGCAAGGGAGATCCCCTTGCCCTTTTTTCAACCAGATGTGATGGCTGATATGACAACACAGCAACAATCAGAATGGCTGTTGGAGATGATTGACGTCAGTAAGAGCTTTCCCGGCGTCAAGGCACTCGATAATGTCAATTTACGGGTCCGTCCTCATTCTGTGCATGCGTTGATGGGCGAGAACGGAGCGGGAAAATCCACACTGCTCAAGTGCCTGTTCGGCATTTACGAGAAGGATCAGGGCAAGATCTTCTTCAAGGGGCAGGAGATCAACTTCACCTCCTCCAAAGAGGCGCTGGAAAATGGCGTCTCCATGGTGCATCAGGAGCTTAATCTGGTGCTGCAGCGTACCGTGATGGACAACATGTGGCTCGGCCGCTACCCCACCAAGGGGTGGTTTATCGACCACGGCAAGATGTATGACGACACCAAGCGCATCTTCGATGAGCTGGATATCGACATCGACCCCAAGGTGAAGGTCGCGACCCTGTCGGTCTCCCAGATGCAGATGATCGAGATCGCCAAGGCGTTCTCCTACGATGCCAAGATCGTCATCATGGACGAACCCACCTCCTCCCTGACCGAGAAAGAGGTGAACCACCTCTTCAAAATCATCAACAAGTTGAAGGATAAGGGGTGCGGCATCGTCTACATCTCTCACAAGATGGAGGAGATCTTCCAGCTCTGTGACGAGATCACCATATTGCGGGATGGCCAGTGGGTGGCAACCCAGCCGCTCAAGGGCATGACCATGGATCAGATTATCGGCATGATGGTCGGCCGTGAACTGACCCAGCGCTTCCCGGAAAAAACCAACCAGCCGAAAGAGGTGATCCTCGAGATCGAACACCTGACGGCGAAGAACCAGCCCTCCATTCAGGATGTGACCTTCAACCTGCACAAGGGGGAGATCCTCGGCATCGCCGGACTGGTGGGGGCCAAGCGCACCGACATCGTCGAGACTCTGTTCGGTATTCGCGATCGCAGCCAGGGCAGCATCAAGCTGCACGGCAAAGAGGTGGCCAACCACAACGCCCACGAAGCGATCCGCAACGGCTTTGCGCTGGTGACGGAAGAGCGCCGCTCCACCGGTATCTACTCCCGGCTCGATATCGCCTTCAACTCCCTGATCGCCAACATGGACAGTTACAAGGGCTCCATGGGGCTGCTCAGCGACGACAAGATGAAGAGCGATACCCAGTGGGTGATCGACTCCATGCGGGTCAAGACGCCGACCCAGCAGACCCAGATCGGTTCCCTCTCCGGGGGCAACCAGCAGAAGGTGATCATCGGTCGCTGGCTGCTGACCCAGCCGGAGATCCTGATGCTCGACGAGCCCACCCGCGGCATCGACGTCGGGGCCAAGTTCGAGATCTACCAGCTCATCCTGGAGCTGGCGAAGAAGGACAAGGGGATCATCATCATCTCGTCAGAGATGCCGGAATTGCTGGGGATCACCGACCGCATCATGGTGATGAGCAATGGCCGGGTCGCCGGGATCGTCAATACCAAAGAAACTGACCAGAGCGAGATACTGCGCCTGGCATCTCTGTACCTCTAGAGACAGGAAGACATTTATGGAGTCGGCTAAAAATTTCAATCTGATGCAGGCGCTCAAGGAAAACGCCATCTATCTGGTGCTGCTGGTGCTGCTCATGGTCATCGTGATCCAGGAGCCCTCCTTCCTGAGCCTCACCAACTTCAGCAATATCCTGACCCAGTCCTCGGTGCGGGTCATCATAGCGCTGGGGGTGGCGGGTATCATCATCACCCAGGGGACGGATCTCTCGGCCGGTCGTCAGGTCGGTCTGGCGGCACTCATCGCGGCAACCATGTTGCAGGCGCTGACCAACGTCAACAAGGTGTTCCCGACGCTGGGGGAGGTGCCCATTCCGGCGGTGATCCTGCTGGTGTGTGTGGTGGGGGCGCTGATTGGTCTGGTCAACGGTCTCATTGTGGCCTACCTGAACGTTACCCCGTTCATTACCACCCTGGGCACCATGATCATCGTCTACGGTATCAACTCCCTCTACTTTGACTCGGTCGGGGCCTCGCCGGTGGCCGGGTTTGATCCCCGCTTCTCCAGCTTCGCGCAGGGCTTTATCCGGATAGGAGGATTCAAGCTCTCCTATCTTACCTTCTACGCGGCCATCGCCAGCGTCTTTGTCTGGGTGCTGTGGAACAAGACCCGCTTTGGCAAGAATATCTTTGCCATCGGCGGCAACCCGGAAGCGGCCAAGGTCTCCGGCGTCAATGTGGCGGTCAATCTGGTAATGATCTACGCGTTGGCAGGGGTCTTCTACGCCTTCGGCGGCATGCTGGAAGCGGGCCGTATCGGTAGCGCCACCAACAACCTCGGCTTCATGTACGAGCTGGATGCCATCGCGGCGTGCGTGGTGGGCGGCGTGTCGTTTGCCGGCGGGGTGGGAACGGTCGCGGGTGTGATCACCGGCGTACTTATCTTCACCCTGATCAACTATGGCTTGACCTATATCGGCGTCAGCCCTTACTGGCAGTTCATCATCAAGGGCGGCATCATCATTCTGGCGGTGGCCCTGGACTCCATGAAGTACGCCAAGAAGAAATAACGATTGGCAGAGAGGGTTGGCGTTGTCAGCCCTCTCTTCTGGAGGGAACCCATGCCATTCAAGGTCAAGATTTACCTCTTGCTGCTACTGGCCATTCTGGTCACCATCGGCACCGCCGGGCTCAGCGTGAATCACTTCATCAGTGGCTACATTCGCACTCAGGCCACCCACAACATCACCGAGCAGATAACCCTGGTCAAAGAGAAGCTGGCCAGCGACATCAATCAGAAAATCCTGTTGGCCGCCAACCTCAACTTCGGGGTGACCAACGTCAAGAAGACCCTGCAAGAGACCGGCTTTCACAACATCGTCAAGGTGATCGGCGACATGGCATTCGACGTGAGCGGGGTCATCAACGACAGCGCCAAGGTTGATGCCCTGCGCAAGCTGATCCCCGCCGCCAACAACCAGATCACCGTCAGCCCGCTGCAACAGGTAGATGGCAAGCCGGTCATCACCATTCTGGTGCCGCGCGGTGCTGATTCCGCCTATCTCTACTACCTCGACATGAGCGAGTTCAAGAGCCTGCTGGAGAAGATGAGTGGCGATGGCCGCTACTTCTCGTTGGCCGACAGTCAGGGCAACAACCTCTATGACAGCAAGCCGCAGGGGGAGAGCGAAGCGCGCCCCAACCAGCTGGATATTCGCGGCAGCAGCTGGACGCTGACCGGTTACATCGATCTTGACTACATCCGGGCCATGACCCGGGCCCTCAACGGCCAGATCATCATGGCGCTGTTCGGTGTGGCGATCGTGGTGATGGTGCTGGCGATGCTGGCGCTCAATGTGGCCTATCGCCCCATTGTCTCGTTGCGGGATCTGGTGCTGGAGCTCTCCCGCGGCAGCGGCGATCTCACCCGCCGACTGGCGGTGACCAGCAAGGATGACCTGGGCCAGATCTCGGCCGGGATCAACCGCTTTATCGAGCGGCTGCAGGAGATGATGGGGGAGGTGCGGCAGGCGAGCGGCCAGCTCAACAGTGGTATAGAAGGGTTGGCCAGCCAGACCGGCGCCGCCCAGTCCCTGCTGGCGGATCATGTACGCGAGACCGAGCAGGTGGTGACCGCCATCAACGAGATGAGCCGCACCGCGGTCTCCGTCTCCGAGAGTGCGGCCAGCACAGCCCAGCTCACCGGTCAGAGCCAGCAGCTGGCGAGCCAGTCCCGTCAGGTGGTGGATCAGGCGATGGCCAGCGTGATGGCGCTGGTGGACGAAGTGGAAGCCACTGCCCGCTCCATCGAGGCGATGCAGCAGGATGTGCAGCAGATTGGCTCTGTGCTGGGGGTGATCGGCAGCATTGCCGAACAGACCAACCTGCTGGCCCTCAACGCAGCCATCGAGGCGGCCCGCGCTGGCGAACAGGGGCGCGGTTTTGCGGTAGTGGCAGACGAGGTGCGTTCCCTCGCGGCCCGTACCCAGCAAAGCACGGCGGAGATCCAGACCATGCTGGCCAGTCTGCAGCGGGGCACTCAAACGGTGGTGGATGCCATGGGCAACACCAAGCAGAGCTGTCAGGGGGCGGCCGAGAACACTACCAGGGTCAACGAGTCGCTGGATCTGATGGCCGGAGAAGTAGTGGAGATCAACGATCTCATCAGCCATATCGCCACGGCGGCGGAGCAGCAGAGTGCGGTGGCCGAAGAGATCAACCGCAACATGAGCGCCATCGCCGAAGTGATCCGCCAGCTGACCCACAATGGCGAAGCGACGGTTGCCAGCTCCGCTGCGATGCAGCAGACCTACGACCGGCTGCGGGAGATCGTGGGCCACTTCCGGCTGGAGTGAGGCTGGTGTTCAGCCAATAACAAAACAGGGCCATCCGGCCCTGTTGTTGTTTTCCTGTCAGCCTGAATCAACCGGCCTTGCGGCGCAGATAGACCCCGGCTTCCATGTGATGGGTCCAGGGGAACTGGTCGAACAGGGCGAAACGGGCGATCTCGTGGGTCTCGCCCAGTACCGCCATGTTGGCCTGCAGGGTCTCGGGGTTGCAGGAGATGTAGAGGATGTTGTCGTACTCCTGCACCAGCTTGACAGTGGCATCGTCCAAACCGGCGCGGGGCGGGTCGACGAAGATGGTGTTGCACTGGTAGCTCTTGAGATCGATCCCCTTGAGGCGGTTGAACTCCCGTTCACCACGCATCGCCATGGTGAACTCCTCGGCCGACATGCGCAGGATGATCAGGTTGTCGACGCCGTTGGCGGCGATGTTGAACTGGGCGGAGTCGACGCTCGGCTTGGCGATTTCGGTGGCCAGCACCTTGCGGAAGTTCTGCGCCAGCGCGATGGAGAAGTTGCCGTTGCCGCAATAGAGCTCCAGCAGGTCCCCTTCGCTCCCCTTGGTCACATCCAGCGCCCAGGCCAGCATCTGTTCGTTGATGGCGGCGTTGGGCTGGGTGAAGCTGTTCTCCACCTGTTTGTATGTGAGCTGGCGACCCACCACGTTGAGCTGTTCGATGACGAAGTCATCCCCCAGACAGATCTTCTGCTTGTGGGCGCGGCCAATCAATTGCAGCTCGAACCCTTTGGCGCGCAGATCGGCCTGCAGTGCTTCGGCGGCCTGTTGCCATTCGGCCTCCAGCTTGCGGTGATAGAGCAGGCTGACAATGATCTGGCCGGACTGGGTGGAGAGGTAGTCGATCTGGAACAGCTTGCGGCGCAGCACCGGGTGTGGGCGCAGCCCCTCCAGCAGCAGCGGCATCAACTGGTTGATGAGGCGGCTGGCGGTAGGGAAGTGGTCTATCTTGATGATCTCTTTGGTCGCCGGGGCATACATGCAGTGGAAGAGGTCATCCCCTTCGTGCCAGATGCGAAATTCGGCGCGCATCCGGTAGTACTCCGCCGGTGAGCTGTGCACTTCCAGCGCCGGGAGGGTGAAGCCGGCAAACAGCTCGGTGAGGCGAGCGCGCTTTTCGTCGAGTTGGGCCTGATAGTCGGCCGCGGTTCTAGGCGCCGGAGCGTTCGCGGAAGGCTGTTGGGATTGGGTCATAAATACCTCACATGCACACCGGCCGGGCCGGGTCGAAATCGGGGGAAGGCAACAGGCCACCCAAAGGGGCCCGATTTTAAAAGCCAGCCGCAGATTGTCCAGCATTTTGTGGTCAAGAAGTGTTCAGTCAGGCCGATAGCTGATCTACAGGCATGGTGGGAGGACACATTATGCAGATCGAAGGCGTGGGCGCAGCCCAACCCAAGGGAGTGGGTGTTTCTCCCAAATCGCCGCAACAGGCGGAGCAGAAACAGGTCAAGAGCGAGGAGGCGGTCTCCTTGCACAAGCCGCCCAAGTGGGCGCAAGTGCTGATCCAGCAGGCGCTGCAGTTCTCGCTGGAGATCAACGGCCAGGGTTATCAGGCGCCGAAGGTGAAAGAGCCTGAGGAGATCACCCCTGAGACCCTGTTTGACTTCCAGTCGGTGGCGGACAACGTGCTGCAGTTCGTGACCGGACGGCTCGGTGCCGCGCGGGCCGATGGCAAATCCGACGACGACCTGACCGGGATGATGGAGCAGGCCCGCAAGGGGGTCGACAAGGGTTTTGACGAGGCGAAGAAGCAGCTCGGCAAGTGGGCGACTGACAACGACGATATCAAAACCGGTATCGATCAGAGCTACAAGCTGATCCAGAAAGGGCTCGAGGAGTTCGAGAAGGAGTTCTTCGGCAAGATTTCTCCGACCGACATGGGGCAGGCCGAGATGGCCAGTCGCCAGCAGGGGTATCTGGAGATCCAGACCAAGGATGGTGACAAGGTGGTGCTGCGCTTCAACGATAGCTGGCAGACCAAGTCCCAGAGCAGCGAGAGCGGCAGCCAGTTCAGCCTCAAATCGAGCCAGAGCTTCAGCTTCTCGCTGGAGGGGGATCTCAGCAGCGACGAGATGGAGTCCATCGGCAAGTTGGTCAAAGGAATCGATGAGCTGGCGGGGAACTTCTTCTCCGGCAACTTCGAGGATCTGCTGGACAAGGCGGGCGAGCTGAAACTGGATGACAGCCAGTTGGCCTCCTACTCCCTCAAGCTCAAGCAGAGCGTCAAGCTGAGCCAGACCTATCAGGGGGCGCACTCCCTGCAGGATTTGATCAAGCCGTTTGCCGACTACCTGCCCAAGCTGGATCAGGTGCAGAAACAGGCAGATACCCTGCTGCCACCATCCCAGCAACAGGCGCTGACCCCGGCCGTGCTGGCCGCGAGAGGGGAAGTGGAACCGGCACAGGTCGATCGCTTCACCAGCTTCAACCAGCGGATGCTGGAGGCGCTGCGGATGATCAACCAGTTCCAGCCCTCCACCGAGCCCGCCAGTAAGAACGCCTGAGCCACAGCGCGTAACGCAAGTAATGAGCTGCCGTTTGCCAGCCCTTCCCGGGGCTGGCAAACTGGCCTTTTCTCCAATCCGGTTGCCCCATGAACCCCAAGAAGCCAAGAGACAAGCGCGAGCTCTGCTACCCCTTTATCTTCGAAACCTCGCTCAAATGTGATTTTGAAATCGCCACCGATGAGCTCTGTTGTCAGGTCGGGGCCGTGCTGTCACACCTTGCGCCGGATGCCGATACCGAGCCCATGCTGGCGGATCTCGCGGCGTTGCAGCGGCTTATCTACAACCTCAACGGCTCGGTGCGCGGCAAGCTGGGGATCTTCAATGCAGACCTTGAGTGGCTCAAGGCCCGTTACGACCACTACAACGAGGCGAGTCGCGGCAGCGTCACCGGTTTCGTGCTGCCGCAGGGGCCGCAGCCCATTCCCACCCTCCATCTGTGCCGCTGTGGCAGCAAGAAGGTGGTGCGGCTGCTGGTCAGGCTGGAAGAAAGCGGGGTGGCCTTCGATCCCATTCTCTATCGCTTCGCCAACCTGCTGGCCAACTTCTTCTTCGTGCTCACCGTCTACCTCAAGCAGCGCTGGCAGGTGCCGGAAGTGCCCTACGTCAGCATCAACTACTGATGGTGGCTGGCTAGGGGCCAGACGTCATGGTGGATTGAATGGAATAAAAAACCGGAGCCTTGGGCTCCGGTTTTGTTTTTCAGCATGTCAGTTGCCCACTCAGCTGGAGATCAGCACTCTCGCCGAGTTGGCCGGAATGGTCAGCTGCAGTTCCCCCTGCACCATTTCGAATTTTTCGCCGTTGAAGGCGTCGGTGAAGCGGCTGGCGGGGCTCGCGGTCTGCCACAGGGGCAGGCTGATGGTGCGCGGCTCGCTCGGGTGGCGGTTGCAGGCTACTACCACCTGATCGCTTTGCAGGGTACGGGCGAACACATAGCTGTGGGGCCCGGCGTAGAGGGTCTGGATATCGCCGCGGCGCAGGGAGGGGCGCTGGCGGCGGATCTGGATCAGCCGACGATAGTGATCGTGCAGCACGTGATCCCAGTCTGTGGTATCCCACGGGAAGCAGCGGCGGCAGTCCGGGTCGTTGCCGCCGGAGAGCCCCACTTCATCGCCGTAGTAGATGGACGGCACACCGATATAGGTGAGCAGCAGGGTGGCGGCCAGCTGCATCCGCTGTTTGTCCTCTCCCAGCAGATGGAGGAAGCGGGCGGTATCGTGGCTGTCCAGCAGGTTGAACTGGGCCAGCTGGTTCTTGAACGGGATGTGGGCCCGCGCCAGCTTGAGCCAGCGATCCAGCTCTTCGGCGCTGATCTTGATGGGGTGGTAGGCGATATCCTGCCCCGCAAGGAAGGCGCGGATCGGGTGGGCGAAGCCATAGTAGTTCATGGCGCCATCCTCCTGATCTCCTTGTAGCCACTGGCTCGCCTCGAAGAAGTGTTCGCCGAGCACATAGGCGTCCGGATTCTCCTGCTTCACCGCCCCGCGAATGGCGCGCACATGGCTGCGGTTGCCCTCGGCGGTGCCGCGCTCGCCCAGCATGTGGATGACGTCAAAGCGCCAGCCATCGATCTGGTAGGGGGCGCGCATCCAGTAACGGAGGATGGCGTCGTCGGCCCGATAGACGGCGTCTTGCACCTTCTCGCAGGAGAAGTCGAGCTTGGGCAGGCTGCGAATGCCCTTCCAGCTGACATAATCCCCTTCTTTGTCAAAGGTGTAGAAGCTGCGCCACGGGGAGTCCGGGTTGCTCTGGGCTCCCAGTGGCGGGCAGAACCAGGGGTGCTCGGTAGAGGTGTGGTTGACCACTGCATCGAGGATGATCTTCATGCCGCGCTGGTGCAGGTTGCGGGTCAGCTCGGCGAACTGCTCGTTGCTGCCGAGGTGGGCATCCACCTTGAAGTAGTCCTGAGTGTCGTACTTGTGGTTGCTCGGCGAATCGAAGATGGGGTTGAGGTAGAGCGCCGTCACCCCGAGAGATTGCAGGTAGTGGAGCTTGGCATCGATCCCCGCCAGATCGCCACCGTAAAATTCGCAGGCGCCGTGGCCCTCTTCGTGGCGACTGACCGGCTCGCCCCACGCCTTGCTGATCACCGCTTTGCCGCGATATTCGTACTCGTGATGCTTGACGCTCAGCGACGGATCGCCGTTGCAGAAACGGTCGGGGAAGATCTGGTAGAACACCTGATCCTGCACCCAGGCCGGTGGCTGGTGCAGGCTGTTGAAGCGAAAATGCTGTTCCCGTGGCGGCATGGACGCGCTGACGCCCGCACCGTGCAGCCACCACTGCTCCTCGTCGGTGAGGCACTTGAAGCTGTAGAGGTGGATATCCTGTCCCTTGATGAGCGGCAGGGTCGCCTGCCACACCTGCAGCCGATCGCGGGTGGAGACCGCTGTCATCGGGATCAGGTACTCCTCGTTATCCGGCTCGTGGCGCAGCCACACCTCGCGGATCGGCGCATCCAGCTCGCTAAAGAGGGTCAATTGCAGTGCGTCGGCGCTCTCTTTGAACCAGGGCGCCACCTGGGGATGAAACAGAAACGGATGGGTCATGATGCTTATTGAGTCAGAAGATCGGCGAGGGCATTACCCTGTTCATGCAGTGTTTCGAGCTGGCCTGCCAGCGACTTGGGATCCAGTCCCAACTGGTCGGCGAGCGGTTTGGGGAAGCGGGCGATGATGGCCTGGGCAGGCACGCCCGCGTTCCAGGCGAAGGAGATAAACACGGCGAGGCGGATCAGCACCGCCTCCTTGCTGACCGGATCGTGGGAGAGCGGGTCAAGCTGCTGGGAGATGGCATCGACGAAGGCCTCAGAGAGGTTCCAGCGCCGCGCCAGCTCGGCACCGAGCTGGGCATAGTCGTAGCCCAGCATCTCCCGCTGGGCCTCGACCCGGCTGCTGCCGTTCTGGATTGCCATGTTGATGAGCTCGGCCTCCTCCGGCAAGGTGCTCTGGATAAGCAGTTCGCCGATGTTGTGGATCAACGCGCAGGTGAAGGCGGTCTCGGGATCCATCACCTTGGCCTCCTGGGCCAGGGTTCGGGCTATGGTGGCGACCTGGAAGGTCTCGGTCCAGAACTTGTTCTTGTCGAAGCTGGGCGGGGCCTTGAAGGTGCCGATGATGCCGGAGGCGACCACCACGGAGCGCAGCCGGTTGAAGCCGAGCCGGATCACCGCCTGTTCGATGGAGGTCACTTCGTTGCCCCGGCGCAGGGCGGCCGAGTTGGCCATCCGCAGCACCTTGACGCTGATCACCTGATCCATGGCGATCTTGGCCGCAATCTCGTCGATGCGGGCATTCTCGTCGTTGAAGCTCTGCATCAACTCGTGCAGCAGCTTGGGAATAGTGGGGAGTTGTTTGATCTTGTCAAACAGGCGATCCATCGACATGGCTGAGGCAGCCTCCGTTGCGAACTCTGCCTCATATTGTGCCACAGCCGGACAACATGTTCCTGTTTGTGATGCGGCTTTGTGAGCGCTAGAACACCCAGTCGCGCAAGGTGTATTCCAAACGGTGCTGTTTGCCCTGCAGGATCAGGTTCTGGCTGGTGCCGCTCAGGGTCGCACCCTCGGTCAGGGTGGTCAGTACGGCCTGTTCTATGGTGTCGAGCGGCGGCATGCAGGCCATTTCGGTGCTGCCCAGACTGGTGACCCACAGTTTGTCATCTTCCAGATGGCCCTGACCGAAGTAGCGGTTGCAACCGGCGATGCCGTTGACGGTGAAGTGCTCGCCGATCTCGAAATCGGGGGGATTGTCGCGGGGGGCCTCGATCGGTTCGCCATCCAGTTTGCTCAGTACCCAGTGGTGGTGTTGCAGATCTTGCTGAACAAAGGCGGTCGAGCTGCAGCCAGCGAGCAGTAACAGGGGGATCAGCAAAAAGGGCAATCTGGGCATGAGGGGGCTCCGGTTGGGGGAGCGTCAAGAATACCCTTTTTGGGCTGTCGGGAGCAGGGCGGGAGAGGGGACGACCGACCGCTTCTGTCGCCCCTTGTCCCGCACGACTGTCGCTTAATGGCAACACCCGGGTGATGTTGCCATCGATTAACGCGGCCTCAGGGCTCAGTTGGCGAACAGCCGCTCGGCATAACGGGCAAGACCCGCGGCCACCGAGCCGAAGTCATCGCCCCCTTCAAGCGGGATGGACGGGAGCTTCTGGCGGATAAAGCTGGCGATCAGCGGCGAGCGGGCACTACCACCGGTGACGAAGATGCGATCCGGCTGCACACCGGCGGCGGCAATTGCTTCGTCCATCAGTTCGCCAATCTTCTCCAGCAGCAGGGCCGAGGCGTTGGCCAGCTGTTCGCGGGTCAGCTCCGCTTCCAGCCCTTTTTCCAGCTCGGCCAGCGACTGGCGATTGAGTTCCTGCTCCGAGAGGGCGATCTTGCCCTGCTCGGCGCGCCACACCAGCTGGTGGCTCAGCTTGTGGGCCCGCAGGCTAGCCAGACGCCCCAGCTTGCTGCTGGGCTGGCTGTCGAGCTGCAGATCCTGCAGCTGGCGGGCGGTGTCGAGGCTGTAGAAGCGGCTCTGGGCGCTGACGTCGTTGATGGCGGCCGCATCCCAGAACAGCGGGTGGGGCAGCGGCTTGCCGGTCTTGAGGGTCTCGTGCATGCCGAGCAGCGGCATCATCCCTTCCACCGTCAGGCGGATATCGAAGTCGTTGCCGCCGATCCGCTGGCCGCTGTGGCCGAGCAGATCGCCGCTGCGATCCAGCTGATCGCGGTAGCTGGGGCCCATCCGCAGCATGGAGCAGTCGGTGGTACCGCCACCGATATCCACCACCAGCACCACGGCGTCTTCGGTGAGGCGCGCCTCGAATTCAAACCCGGCGGCCACCGGTTCATAGAGGAACTCCACCTGCTCGAAACCGGCCAGACGGGCCGCCTCGGTCAGGATGGCGATAGCTTGCTGGTTGCTCTCTTCCCCCGCCAGACCCTGGAAGTTGACCGGTCGGCCGATCACCGCCTGGCGGATCGGGGCGCCGAGCTGCTGCTCCGCCTGCTGGCGGACATGGAGCATCATGGCGCAGACGATGTCTTCAAACAGGGCGATCTGGGGGGCCTTGAGGCCATAGGCACCGAGGAAGGATTTCGGCGATTTGATGTAGTAGCCGTCGTCCGGCTCTTCCAGATAGCGTTCCAGCGCGGCACCGCCAAAGCTCAGCTCGTCGATCAGTCCCTCTTCGCGCATCTGGCGGCGAACCATCTGGGCGCGGGTGACCACGGGGCCACGCAGCTTGAGGTACTCCGCCTGTTGGGCGGGGGCCAGCCCTTCGGCCAGCAGACCGGCGATAGCATCCCGGTGGGGGGCATGCAGGGTGGAGGGGAGATAGCGGGATGCGCCAAGATTCAGCAGCCTGGGGCTACCTTGTTCCATCACGGCCACGGCACAGTTGGAGGTGCCGTAATCAAATCCGATAAACATGGGCGCCAGACTCCTGAATAAAAAAGGGGGGCTAGCCTACCCGAAGGCGCCGGGTCTCACAACCCGGCGCGTGACGAAGAGAGGGCGAGCCCTTATTCCACTTCGTTGTCGCAGCGGCCCTGGCTCTCGATGGCGCGGATATTGCCAAGAGTGGTATCGGCGATGGCGTGCAGCGCCTCGCGGGTCAGGAACGCCTGATGGCCGGTGAACAGCACG
This sequence comes from Aeromonas sp. S13(2024), assembly GCF_041402405.1. Lineage (NCBI taxonomy): Bacteria > Pseudomonadati > Pseudomonadota > Gammaproteobacteria > Aeromonadales > Aeromonadaceae > Aeromonas > Aeromonas sp. S13(2024). The sequence continues at coordinate 83,292 of NZ_JBGLRA010000011.1, forward strand.
TTGTGGCAGGCAGACAGGCGGCGGAACACGTCATCGGTGATCACCTCGTTGGACTTGTCGGAGAAGAAGAGATCCTCTTCCTCTTCGTAGACATCCAGCCCCAGCGCGCCGATACGGGAGGTCTTGAGCGCCTCGATGGCGGCGTTGGAGTCGAGCAGGCCGCCACGGCTGGTGTTGATGATCATCACCCCGTCCTTCATCTTGGCAAATGCCTCCTTGTTCAACAGGTGGTAGTTCTCTTTGAACAGCGGGCAGTGCAGGCTGATGATGTCGGATTGGCGGAACAGGGTATCGAGATCCACGTACTCGGCACCCAGCTCGATGGCTGCCGGATTCTGGTAAGGATCGTTGACCAGCAGGCGAACCCCGAAGCCCTTGAGGATGCGCAGGGCGGCCAGACCGATCTTGCCGGTACCGATGACGCCAACGGTCTTGCCATGCATGTTGAAGCCGACTAGCCCTTCCAGCGAGAAGTTGGCATCGCGGGTGCGCTGATAAGCCTTATGGATGCGGCGGTTGAGGCACATCATCATGCCGACAGCATGCTCGGCGGTCGCCTCGGGGGAGTAGGCGGGCACTCGCACCACTTTCAGCCCCAGCTCTTTGGCAGCGGCCAGATCCACGTTGTTGTAACCGGCGCAGCGCAGGGCAATCACCTGGGTGCCGTTGGCAGCCAGTTCGGTCAATACCTCGCGGTCGGCATCGTCATTGACGAACAGACACACCACCGGGAAGCCGTGAGCCAGTCGGGCCGTTTTGGCCTCCAGCCGCACATCGAAAAACTCCAGGTCGAAGCCGTACTGGCTGTTGGCCTGGTTGAAATGCTCTTTGTCATAGCTCTTGGTACTGAATACGGCGACTTTCATGGTATGTGCTCCGCAGCGTGTGTGTCGTCAAATTACAACAAAATGGGTCAGCTATCACCGGACAAACTGGCTGGTTATTGTCCCCAGGGCATAATGGGAACGGCGCTGACTGCACTCTTGTACGAACCATCCACCAGTTTGGTGCTGTAGGTCAGGTAAACCAGTGCATTGCGTTTCTTGTCGTAAAAACGCACCACTTTCTGCTCCTTGAACACCAGCGAGGTGCTGACATCGAACACCTCTTCCCCCGCCTTCAGTTTTTCGGGCAGGGTGATGGGGCCGATCTGGTGGCACGACAGGGAGGCGTGGGAGGGATCTTCCGCCAGTCCCAACCCGCCTTTTACACCACCGGTCTTGGGGCGCGCCAGATAGCAGGCGATGCCGTCGATGCGCGGGTCGTCGAACGCCTCCACCAAGATCTTGTGGTTCGGGCCAAACAGCTTGAAAGCGGTGCTCACTTCACCGACCGGGTCGGCCTTGTCAGCCAGTGCCGGGCCAGCAAACAGGGCCCCCAGCAGCAGGGGTAGGGCGCGGCGCAGGGCGTTATGTCGCGTGTGGTTATGTGTCATGGTCTCTCCTGTTGGCCCGGCCCCCCTTCAATAGGGAATGCCCAGGCGACGATAGAGGCTGGCAAGCACCCAGGCGGGGCCTATCAGCAGAAATTGCAGGTCAGCGAGGAAGGAGGGGCGTTTGCCCTCGATCTTGTGGCCGACAAACTGGGCTATCCAGAGAATCACGAACGCTGCCACGGCGGGCCACAACAGCGGCCCCTGCCATTGGTGGCAGAAGGCCAGCCCGAGCGCGGTCAGCCCGGCCATCCCCGCGAACAGCGAAAACGACAGTTGCAGGTAGAACAGCAGCACCGGAATGGCTGCCACTGCCGCCCAGTTGAGGGGCTCTGGCAAGGGCCCGTGTGGCAGACACCAGAGCAGCGCCAGCGAGCAGATATAGATGCCCGGCACCGCCAGTTTGTGGATGGCGACGTTGACCGGATGGCGATGACTCTGGCCGTACTGCGCAAACCACTCCTGGATTCCCTTCATGGCACCTCCCTGGCGCACTGTGTTCTCGCTGCCTGACCTTCGTGGCTAGGCGCTCGGGATGCTTATCCCTGCGGTGGATACTCCCAATATTGGGCCGGAATGGATTTTAGCAACGGGGTCATATCCGGATTGGGCAGTGCGATGGTGACCCGCTGATCGAGGTTGGCGCTGGCGAGCGCTTCGCGGATCTTGGGGTTGTCATTGAAGAACTTCATAAAACTGCCATCGGCATAGGCCCGCTCCAGCCCGGTCTGAATCGCCTTGGCCAGCTTGGGGTATTCGGGGCTGACGAAGAAGAACTGGGCGAAGGGGTAGCGGATCAGCAGATGCTGCTCGATGGCGAGGTTGGGATACTGCGCCACAAGCTCGCTGCGCTCGGCGAAGATTTCCACCAGGGCGCGCGGGAAGAAGTCGATCTTGTCGCCGTCGTTGATAAGGCGAAACAGGCTGCTGTATCGGCCGGATAAGGTCGGGATCCCCGCATTTTCCAGAATTTTGTTATCGGCCCAACCGACCCCTTGCGCCGCCTTCAACTGTTTGAGGTCAGCCAGGGTATTGATCTGGTTGAACTTCTCTTGTGCATCCGCGTGGATGAAGGACAGCCGCAATCCTTCCAGCCCGCGAAACAGCGGAATGGGGACGGCAATCAGGGAGGATTCGAGTGCGCTGGAGGTGCCCATCCAGAAGACGTTGATGGTCTTGCCCTTGCTTAGCTGCTGCTGGAGGGTGAACTGGTTGAGGTCGAGTTCGACAGGCTGGATGCGAAAGGGTTGCCCGGAGCGGGTCAGGGCCAGTTCCAGCAGCTTGTACTGGTACTCCTGGTCAAGATTGTTGACGGGACGGCTGGGGACCTTGACCGTCAGAACCTGTGCTTGTGCCAGCAGTGGCAGGCACAAACACAGCTTGATGAGCCATTTCACTCTCTGTTCTCCTGTAGATTCCGGAAGGTGTCCGGAGTCTAACAGAACTTGTCACCATCTTGCTGCGAGGCGTTGTGCAAGGTTTGAGCGCAGGGCCCTGCCTTGCTGGCGTCTGTTGCACCAGAATGGTGACGGTTCTTCGAAGAATCAGGCGACGCGACGGAACACGTGGGTATCGTTAAATTCCTTGGTGCTCTGGCATTCGACGCAGAAACGGGATTCCGGACGGGCATGCAGCCGCTTGAGGGAGATCTCGTCACCGCAAGATTCGCAGTAACCAAAATCCCCTTCGCTGATGCGCTTCAATGCGCCCCGCAGCTTGCGCAGGTGCAGCTTGTCGTGCTCGATGCGGTTCAGCTCCAGACGGCGGGCTTCCTCGATACTGGCACGGTCAATTTCATCAGCCATCTCGTTGGTGTCGGTGGCGATGGCCTGGCTGGCCTGGGAGTTCAGGCGCTCTTCGAGCTCGACGATCTGTCGCTCGATCTGCCCCTTGTAAAAGGCCAGTTGGTCTTCAGTCATGAAATCACACATACGATTAACTACCAGTCAGTTTACTAACCCAATTATCCCTGTTTATGGGGGCTGTCTGCCTACAGACCAAGCCCTTGTATCCCGATTTGCACCTGTTTCATGCAAGAGAGTGCAAATCAGGGCGGGCCTTGTACCAAAAAAATGCAGCCAAGCAAAGCAAATAGGATAAGGATTGTGCGCCCTTACAAAAAAATGGTCCGTTCCTGCGGGGGATTGGTCGGGATCTGGCGCCTGCTTCACCTTCTGTTGGCATCGCCTTTGCAACGATGAGAGGGGGGCTTCGTACGGATTTGAGTGTTTAGTATTTGGTGCCGCCTTGGTCATTATATGCGCCGTTATTTATAGTTTTTTAAACACGCCCGCTTGACATTGCCCTTGATGGCGGGCTTTTATGGTGATGTTGATTACAATTCTATAACAAGGGTGTTCCATATATTAGACACCCTTGCCAATGGCAACCGTAAAGTCGGGGTTTAACATGGACAGTATCAAAGGCTGGATGGAGAGCAATCGCATCACGGAAGTGGAGTGCCTGTTCCCGGATTTCACCGGCAACGCCCGGGGCAAGATCATCCCAGCCAACAAGTTTTTGCGTGAAGGGGGCATGCGTCTGCCCGAGGTGATTTTCACCCAGACGGTGACCGGCGAATATCCGGATGACGACAGCATGATCGACCCGCTGGAGCGGGACATGCAGCTCTATCCCGACCCCAACACCATCCGTTTTGTCCCCTGGGCGCTGGAGCCCACTGCACAGGTGATCCACGACTGTTTCGACGTCAACGGCAAGCTGATCGACATCGCGCCGCGCTCCGTGCTGCGTCGGGTTCTGTCATTTTACGAGAAGCAGGGCTGGAAGCCGGTGGTGGCGCCCGAGCTGGAATTCTATCTGGTCACCCGCAACGAGGACCCCGACTATCCGCTGGTGCCGCCGGTCGGTCGCAACGGCCGCCCTGAGACCGCCCGCCAGTCGTTCAGTATCGATGCGGTCAACGAGTTCGACCCCATCTTTGAAGACATGTATGACTACTGTGAGGCGCAGGAACTGGAAGTGGACACCCTGATCCACGAGTCGGGCGCCGCCCAGATGGAGATCAACTTCCTGCATGGTGATGCCATCGATCTGGCGGATCAGGTGTTCCTGTTCAAGCGTACCATGCGTGAGGCCGCTCACCGCCACGGCATCTATGCCACCTTTATGGCCAAGCCGATGAGCGACGAACCGGGGTCGGCCATGCACATCCACCAGAGTCTGGAAGATGTGAACGGCCACAACCTGTTCGGCACTCCGAACGGCGGCAACAGCGAACAGTTCATGCACTTCATCGCCGGTCTGCAGAAATACACCCCGGCGGTGACTGCCCTGCTGGCCCCCAACGTCAACTCCTACCGCCGCCTCACCTTTGGCGAGAGCGCGCCGCGCAACGTCCAGTGGGGCGTAGAGAACCGCACCTGCGGCCTGCGGGTGCCCTTCTCCGACCCGAGCGCTCGGCGGGTGGAGAACCGCTTCGCCGGTGCCGATGCCAACCCCTATCTGGCGCTGGCCGCCACTCTGGCCTGTGGCTATCTCGGCATGATGGAGAAGCTGGAGCCGCTGCCGGAGATGAAGTCGAGCGCCTATGACCTGCCCTACAGCCTGCCCCGCTCGCTGGAGGAGGCACTCAGCCATCTCGAACAGTGCGAGCCCATCAAGGAGATGCTGGGCGAGCGCTTCACCCGCGCCTTCGTCGCGGTCAAACGCAAAGAGTACGAGACCTACTTTGGGGTGATCAGTCGTTGGGAGCGGGAGTTCCTGCTGCTGAACGTCTGATCCCCCTGTAACGGGGAGGCCGGAGTCGGCCTCCCCGGTCCCTGTATCGAAGAGACCGGAACGCGAGTCAGGTGGCGGCAGCCACCTGTGAGTGGTTGTGGCTGCGAGCATGCAAGCCCGCCTGACTACCCACTTGACTGTTTGACGACTGAATCTTGCTAAATCGAAGGAACCGAGGAGCAACAAATGCAGCAGACAACCCGTGAGTGGCAACAACTGGATGCCAGCCACCACCTGCACCCCTTTACCGATTTTCAGGCCCTGAACAAGAAGGGTTCGCGCATCATTACCAAAGCCAGCGGTGTCTATCTGGAAGACTCCGAGGGCAAACGCATTCTCGACGGCATGGCGGGCCTGTGGTGCGTCAATATGGGCTATGGCCGCCAGGAGCTGGTGGATGCCGCTACCCGCCAGATGCAGCAGTTGCCTTACTACAACCTCTTCTTCCAGACCGCTCACCCGCCGGTGATCGAGTTGGCCACCCTGCTGGCCGAAGTGACGCCAGCCCATCTCAACCACGTCTTCTTCACCGGCTCCGGCTCCGAGTGCAACGACACCGTGCTGCGGATGGTGCGCCACTACTGGGCCAGCAAGGGTCAGCCTGACAAACAGGTGATCATCAGTCGCCATAACGCCTATCACGGCTCCACCGTGGCGGGGGCGAGTCTGGGTGGCATGAAGGGGATGCATGCCCAGGGCGGACTGCCCATTCCCGGCATAGTGCACATCGATCAGCCCTACCACTTCGGTGAGGGGCGGGGGATGAGTGCCCACGAGTTCGGGCTGGAGCGGGCCCGTCAGCTGGAGCAGAAGATTCTGGAGCTGGGGGTGGACAAGGTGGCTGCCTTTATCGGCGAGCCGATCCAGGGGGCGGGCGGCGTCATCATTCCGCCTGACAGCTACTGGCCGGAGATCCAGCGCATCTGCGATCACTACGGCATTTTGCTGATCGCCGACGAGGTGATCTGCGGCTTTGGCCGCACCGGCCACTGGTTTGCCAGCGAAGGGTTTGGCATCAAGCCGGACCTGATGTGTCTGGCCAAGGGGATCACTTCCGGTTATCTGCCGCTCGGCGCAGTGATGGTGAGCGACCGGGTTGCCAAGGGGCTGGTGGAGGAGGGGGGCGAGTTCAACCACGGCTTCACCTACTCGGGTCATCCGGTCTCTTGCGCCGTGGCGGTGGCCAATATCCAGCTTATGCAGAAAGAGAGCATAGTTAAGCGAGTGCATGATACTATCGGCCCCTATTTGCAGCGCCGCTGGGCGGAGCTGGCCGATCATCCGCTGGTGGGAGAAACCCGTGGCAAAGGATTGGTCGCCGCGCTGGAAATCGTTCAGGACAAGCAGACCAACCGGCGTTTCCCGGCTCAGGCAAATGCGGGGATGACTTGCCGGGAGTTCTGCTTTAACAATGGCTTGGTGATGAGGGCGGTAGGCGATACCATGATCATATCGCCCCCCTTGGTCATCACCGAGGAACAGGTTGATGAATTGGTCGATCTGGCCAGGCGCAGTCTGGATCTGACAGCCGCAAAGCTGAAGGGTTGAGGCCGGTCGGGCAGGTTGGCATGCGCATACAATTTGCTTAGGAGACAAGGATGATGTCTTTCAAAACAGGAGTGATCGCTGCCTCTGTGGCTCTGGTCATGGCAAGTGCCGGAGCAATGGCTGAAGAGAAGGTGCTGCACGTCTACAACTGGAGCGACTACATAGCGCCGGATACCCTGGATAACTTCCAGAAGGAGACGGGGATCAAGGTGGTCTATGACGTGTTCGACAGTAACGAGGTACTGGAAGCCAAGTTGCTGGCGGGTAGTTCGGGCTACGACATCGTGGTGCCATCCAACCCCTTCCTTGCCAAGCAGATCAAGGCGGGCGTGTTCCAGAAACTGGACAAGTCCAAGCTCTCCAACTGGCAAAACATGGATGTCGACCTGCTCAAGGCGCTCGAGCCGAGCGATCCGGGCAACCAGTACTCCATCCCCTATCTGTGGGGCACCATCGGCTATGCCTACAACGCCGAGAAGGTGAAAGCCGTGTTGGGGGCCGATGCCCCGATCAACTCCTGGGATCTGGTGTTCAAGCCGGAGAACATGGCCAAGTTGAAAGAGTGTGGCGTCTCCTTCCTCGATTCACCGACCGAAATGCTGCCGGCTGCCCTGCAATATCTGGGCTTCAAACCGGATAGCCAGAAACCGGCCGAGCTGAAGAAGGCTGAGGAGCTGTTCCTCTCCATCCGTCCCTATACCGCCTATTTCCACTCCTCCAAGTACATCTCGGATCTGGCCAACGGCAACCTCTGCGTCGCGGTCGGTTACTCCGGTGACTTGCAGCAGTCCAAGGCGCGGGCAGCCGAGGCCAAGAATGGCGTCGCGCTCACCTACACCATTCCAAAAGAGGGGGCAGGCAGCTTCTTTGACATGATCGCCATTCCGGCGGATGCCAAGAACGTCGAGGCGGCCCACACCTTCATCAACTACCTGATGAAGCCCGAGGTGATCGCCAACATCACCAACGTGGTGCAGTTCCCGAACGGCAACAAGGCGGCGACCCCGCTGGTGGATGAGGCGATCCGCACCGATCCGGGTATCTATCCCGATGCGGCGACCCTGCAGAAGATCTACACCTTCCCGGATCTGCCGGCCAAGGTGCAGCGTCTGATGACCCGCAGCTGGACCAAGATCAAGTCCGGCAAGTAAGTAACGAATGCCCCTCCCGGTCCGCAGTTCGGCCGGGAGGGTAGTGATGCCATCCATCCGGATGGGCCGCGCGAATGGATGCGCAGACGGTCAACCACTGAAACAGGAGAACTGACACCGTGAATACAACCAGATTGCTAACCATAGCGCTGACCATGGGATTGGCGAATGTGGCCCAGGCTGCCCCTGTGCTGCACTTCTACAACTGGTCTGACTATATCGGTGAGACCACCCTCAGCGATTTCCAGCAGGCGACCGGGATCAAGACCGTCTATGACGTGTTTGACTCCAACGAGACCCTGGAAGGCAAGTTGCTGACGGGGCGGACCGGTTACGATTTGGTGGTGCCCTCCAATAATTTCCTGGCCAAGCAGATCAAGGCGGGAGCCTTCCAGAAACTGGATAAATCCCTGTTGCCCAATCTGGCCAACCTGGATCCCGTGCTGCTCAAGCAGCTCGACAAGGTGGATCCGGGTCATCAGTACGCGGTGCCCTATCTGTGGGGGACCAACGGCATCGGCTACAACGTCGACAAAATCAAGGCGGTGCTGGGGGTCGACAAGATTGACTCCTGGGCCACCATCTTCGAACCGGAAAACATGGCGAAACTCTCTCGCTGCGGCGTCGCCTTTCTCGACTCTGCCGACGAGATGATCCCTGCTGCCCTCAACTACCTCGGACTCGATCCCAACAGTCATGCGACGGGGGATATCAAGCAGGCCGAGGCGCTGCTGCTCAAGGTGCGGCCCTATGTGGCCTACTTCCACTCCTCCAAATACATCGGCGATCTCGCCAATGGCGACATCTGCGTGGCGGCCGGTTTTTCCGGCGACATCCTGCAAGCCGCTGCCCGCGCCGATGAAGCTGGCAAGGGGGTGAAAATTGCCTACAGCATTCCGAAAGAGGGGGGCAATCTCTGGTTCGACATGATGGCGATCCCGTCCGATGCCACCAATGTCAAAGAGGCGCACGCCCTCATCAACTACGTCCTGCAGCCCGAAGTGATCGCCAAGGTCAGCGACTATGTGGGCTATGCGAATCCCAACTCAAGGGCGGGCGAGTTTATGGATGAGGCGGTGCGCAACAATGAGGAGGTTTATCCCCCTCAGGCCGTGCTGGAGCGACTTTATGTGCAGGAAGCACATCCCCGCTCGGTACAGCGTCTAATCACCCGGAGTTGGACCAAGATCAAGTCCGGTACCTAACCTTGGTGCCCGTTCGGGGGCGCCAAATCGCTTTTATGGATCGGCCGCAAGGCCGGTATCACGTTGGGGAGTTTGGTAATGGCGATAGCCTCCAGTGCCTACAAGAAAGCCCTCGAGGGCAGTCAGCAGCGCAAAGAAGTGCTGGTGAAAATTGATCGGGTAAGCAAGCAGTTCGACGAAACGCTGGCGGTCGATAACGTATCTCTCAATATTCACAAGGGGGAGATTTTCGCCCTGCTCGGCGGGTCCGGTTCCGGCAAATCGACCCTGCTGCGGATGCTGGCCGGTTTCGAGCGCCCGACCGAGGGGCGGCTGTTCCTCGACGGGGTCGACATCACCGACATGCCCCCCTATGAACGCCCCATCAACATGATGTTCCAGTCCTACGCCCTGTTCCCCCATATGACGGTGGCCCAGAACATCGCCTTTGGCCTCAAGCAGGATGGCCTGCCCAAGGCCGAGATCGATGCCCGGGTGGAGGAGATGCTCAAGCTGGTGCAGATGACCCAGTATGCCCGTCGCAAACCGCATCAGCTCTCCGGTGGTCAGCGTCAGCGGGTGGCGTTGGCTCGTTCCCTGGCCAAGCGTCCCAAGTTGCTGCTGCTGGATGAACCCATGGGGGCGCTCGACAAGAAGCTGCGTTCCAAGATGCAGTTGGAGCTGGTTGAGATCATCGAGCGGGTCGGGGTTACCTGCGTCATGGTGACCCACGATCAGGAAGAGGCCATGACCATGGCGGAGCGGATCGCCATCATGCACCTCGGCTGCATCGAGCAGATCGGTAGCCCGATGGATATCTACGAGACTCCGGCCAGTCGGCTGGTGTGCGAGTTCATCGGCAGCGTCAACCTGTTTGACGGCCTGCTGGTGGAGGATGAGCAGGACCACGCCACCATCGCCTGCGCCGATCTGGAGCAGCCCATCTATGTGGGCCACGGCATCAGCTCCCGCGCCGAGAACAAGAAGGTGACCTACGCCCTGCGGCCGGAAAAACTGCTGATGAGTCTGCAAAAACCGGAGGAGATCGAGCACCCGGACTTCAACTGGACCAAGGGTGAGGTCTATGACATCGCCTATCTGGGCGGTCACTCGGTTTATCACATCCAGCTGCCCTCGGGCAAAATCGTTCAGGCTTTCATCGCCAATGCCGAACGCCACGGCAAGCGGCCAACCTGGGATGACCAGGTGTTCCTCTACTGGGAAGATGACAGCGGCGTGGTGCTGCAATCATGAAGTTCTTGCAACGACTGAAGCGGGTCGGGGGGCGCCGACTGGTGATCGGCATCCCCTTCTTCTGGCTGTTCCTCTTCTTCCTGCTGCCCTTCGTCATCGTGGTGAAGATCAGTTTTGCGGAAGCGGATGTGGCGATCCCGCCCTACACCGACGTGGTGAGCTGGGCTGACAATCAGCTCACCATCCTGCTCAACATGGGCAACTACCTGCTGCTACAGGAGGATGAGCTCTATATCGCGGCCTATCTGGGCTCCCTCAAGATGGCCTTCGTCAGCACTTTGCTCTGCCTGCTGATTGGCTATCCGATGGCCTACTCCATCGCCCGTGCCAATAAGGAGACCCAGACCGTTCTGCTGCTGCTGATCATGATGCCGACCTGGACCGCCATTCTGATCCGGGTCTATGCGTGGATGGGGATCCTCAGTAACAACGGCCTGCTGAACAGCGTCTTGCTGGGGATCGGGCTGATTGACGAACCGCTGCAGATCCTCAACACCAACCTGGCGGTCTATATCGGCATCGTTTACTCCTACCTGCCCTTCATGGTGCTGCCGCTCTACGCCAATCTGGTCAAACACGATCAGAGCCTGCTGGAGGCTGCTTCCGATCTGGGGGCTCGCAACCTGACCCGGTTCTGGCAGATCACGGTACCGCTCTCCAAGAACGGCATCATCGCCGGCTGCATGCTGGTGTTCATTCCGGTGGTGGGAGAGTTCGTTATTCCGGAAATGCTGGGCGGCCCGGAGACCCTGATGATCGGCAAGGTGCTGTGGCAGGAGTTCTTCAACAACCGCGACTGGCCGGTTGCCTCTGCACTGGCGGTGGTGATGCTGGCGGTGCTGATCATTCCGATCATCCTCTTCAACCGTAACCAGGCCAAAGAGCTGGAGGGCAAGGCATGATGAAGCGTTTTGGTTTTGCCAAACTGATGCTCTGGCTGGGGCTGCTGTTTATCTACCTGCCCATGATCATCATGGTGATCTACTCCTTCAACGCCTCCAAGCTGGTGACGGTGTGGGGTGGCTGGTCACTCAAGTGGTACTTCGGCCTGCTCGACAACAAGCAGCTGATCGGGTCTGTGTTCCGCTCGCTGGAGATCGCCTTCTACACCGCGATCGCCGCGGTGGCGCTGGGGACGGTGGCAGCCTTCGTGCTGACCCGAATTCCCCACTTCCGTGGTCGCACCCTGTTCGGCGGCATGGTGACGGCGCCGCTGGTGATGCCCGAGGTGATCACCGGTCTGTCGCTGCTGCTGCTGTTCGTGGCGATGGCCCAGCTGGTGGGCTGGCCCGCCGAGCGGGGCATGCTGACCATCTGGATCGCCCATACCACCTTCTGTACCGCCTATGTGGCGATCGTGGTGTCGGCGCGGTTGCGGGAGCTGGATCTCTCCATCGAGGAGGCGGCCATGGATCTTGGCGCCAAGCCGTGGAAGGTGTTCTTCCTGATCACCATCCCGATGATCGCCCCCTCGCTGGCGGCAGGCGGCATGATGTCGTTCGCCCTGTCGCTGGATGATCTGGTGCTGGCGAGCTTCGTCTCCGGCCCGGGCTCGACCACCTTGCCGATGGAGGTCTTCTCGGCGGTGCGGCTAGGGGTGAAACCCGAGATCAACGCGGTGGCCAGCCTGATCCTGTTGTCGGTATCGCTCTTTACCTTCGGCAGCTGGTATCTGATGGCCAGGGCGGAGAAGCGCCGTCGCGCCGAGATAGCCATGACCACCCAGATGCAGGCCGTCGTCTGACGCCATGATAAGATCCGCCTACTCTCGTCAACCTGGAGGATGAGTATGCGGATCTCCCTTTTTAGCGGTCGTGGCACCGAGCTGGTGCCCGGCCTCACCAGCGCCATTCACAAGCAACCGATCTCTGCACCAGTTCGCTGTACCTTTGCCGGTCTGGAAGGGGATGAACAGTGTGACCAGCGCCACCACGGTGGCCCGGATCGGGCGCTCCACTACTATCCGGCCGATCACTATCTCTGGTGGCAGACCTGGCAAACCGCGCTGGGCTTGCCTGCGCCACGTACCCCCTGGCAACCTGCCGCCTTTGGCGAGAACCTCTCCGGTATCGGGCTGACCGAGGCGCAAGCCTGCATTGGCGATGTCTATCGGCTCGGCGAGGCGCTGATCCAGATAAGTCAGCCAAGATCCCCCTGTTTCAAGCTCAACCAGCGCTTTGGTTATGGCCAGATGTCGCAGGTGATGCAACTGAATGGTCGTTGTGGCTGGCTGCTGCGGGTGCTGGAGGAGGGGATGGTGTCGCCGGAGTCGGCCATGGAGCTGGTAGACAGACCCTATCCCGAACTGACGGTGAAGCGCACGGCGGATATCCTGTTCAATCAGGTGCGCAATGAAGCGGATCTGCTGATGTTGCTGGAGAATCCGGCCCTTTCCCCCAACTGGCGCCAGCATGCAGCCGACTGGCTGGAGCATGGCACTGTGGCTGACTGGCAGCGCCGTCTGCTGGGACCGGCATCCCTGAGCCTGGCCTGACAGCCGGTTACCGGAATGTCACCAGCTGGCTGCAGCCCGGTAAACGGATGAAAAGAGTGCTGAATAGTTGAGCGAACGGCGTTTTTTTTCCTGTTAAATGCAAAAAAGGCTTGTGTCAGGTCGGGGCTTTCGGTAAATTCCCGTCCCGCAGACATCGGTGTGTAGCGCAGCTTGGTAGCGCACTTCGTTCGGGACGAAGGGGTCGGAGGTTCGAATCCTCTCACACCGACCAAATTTGAAAAGGCCGCTCAATAGAGCGGCCTTTTTGCATTTATCCTTCCTGTTTTCCCGATTTTCTTTAGCTGCTGACCTGTTACCTGGCCAAGTGACCTGACCTGCTGTATGCAGGGGCGAAGCAAGACCACAGATATTAAAAGGGCCACCGCTCGGTGGCCCATCGGTGGAGTCTGATCCTGACTCCGGCACTCTAGATTGTGGCAATCTCGCTATGGGTCTTGTCTATGGTGCCCTCCTTGCGCGCCAGGCGCTTACTCAGATATGCCAGTGCTGATGCCGCAAAGCCTTGAAACTGTGTTGAGGCAGCAAGGCCGCGTGCTTGGGGTACTCACTAATGAAATGTTCTATTCCCTCCATCAGTTGTGCACGTAATGAGATAACGGGCTCATGCCAGGCTTGCAGGCATAAATGGCCGGGGATCAACTGCTCCTGATAATCTTCCAGCAGCTGTTCTGGCCAGGGTTCAATACCGGAATTGCGTTGCAGCAAATAGTGGGCGGCGGGTTCACGGGCATAAATGAACTGAATTTGGGCCAGATCGCGTTGGCATAGCGTTTGACTGTTGATATGACAGGTCAAATATTTTCCCGTTTTCAGATCCAGAAAGTGACCGCGTTGCCGACAGGGAACGATGCGATACCAAGGCAGGGGTGAGGAGAGAGAATACCCCTCAAGCTCCTGTTCCAACCAGTGGCGACACTCGGGTGTCTGCACCTCGTCGAGCATGGACTCGAGCTGTGTCAACAAGGCTCTGGATGGTTTGATGGCCAGTTTCGCACTCATCGCCTACAATCCTCCCTCTGCACACAATCCCGACTATCAGTATGGACCTTGTTCGGCCAGAGGGGGTAAGGAATCTAATGATTAAAATTGGATTAGCCGCGTGGTTTTTATGCACTAATTTGGTTCAACCCACCAGATAGGTACCAGTGCCGAAGGCGATGTGGGTGCCCTCTTCGTTGTGTAGCTCCATCCGGGCTACCGCGACCTTGCTGCCGGCCCGGATGATGTGGGCGGTGGCGATAAACTCGTTGCCGCGCCCCGGGCGCAGGTAATCTACCCGCAGATCTATGGTGCCGAGGCGAGCGAAGCGCTCCTTGAGATAACTGGGGGAGAACTCCTCCAGCTCGTCGATGCAGGAGGCGGCGACGATCATGCCGCCCGCTACATCCAGCAGCGTGGCGGTGACGCCGCCGTGCAAGATGTTGTGGAAGGGGTTGCCGATCAGCTTGTCTTCCATCTTGATGCGCAGTTCCACCTTGTCGAAGTCGTAGTGGGTCACCTGCATGCCGATCAGCTTATTGAAGGGCATCTTCTCGGCAAACAGGTTGGCAATGCCACTGAGCGCCATCTTCTTGAGCATCTGTTTCATTCTCTGATCCCAATCCTTGTCATCAAAGCCGAGTAAAAACTCCAGCCAGTCTGCAACAGTTCCTTAACAGTCGCAATGGCAGGTTTATTGTGGGCGGCGGCTGCTTTAGAATGGCGACCCCAAAGGAGAGCCCATGACCGCGATTGCCGAAACCCTGCCAGATCCTCAGCCAGAGAGTCCGCTTGCCCTGCTGCAGACGGTCTTCGGCTATCAGCAGTTTCGGCCGGGTCAGCTCGAAATCATCGAGCAGATCGTCGCGGGGCGCGATGCGCTGGTGCTCAAGCCCACTGGCGGCGGCAAGTCGCTCTGCTATCAGATCCCGGCACTGCTGCGGCCCGGGCTCGGGGTGGTGGTTTCTCCCCTTATTTCGCTGATGAAGGATCAGGTCGACAGCCTGCGCGCCAACGGTGTGGCGGCGGTCTACATCAACTCGGCCCTGAGCCGGGAGGAGATGATCCAGAACTTTGCCGCCATGCGCCGCGGCGAGATCAAGCTGGTCTATGTCTCCCCCGAGCGACTGTTGCAGCACGAGTTTATGGATCGGCTGGCCGAGCTGCCGCTCGGGCTGTTCGCCATCGATGAGGCGCACTGTGTCTCCCAGTGGGGCCACGATTTCCGGCCTGAGTATGCGGCGCTGGGGCGGCTCAAACAGTGGTTCCCGCAGGTGCCTGTGGTGGCGCTGACCGCCACCGCCGACGAGGCGACCCGCAGCGACATGCTGCACCGCCTAGAGCTGAACGATCCCTTCATCCACACTGCCAGCTTCGATCGCCCCAATATCCGCTACAGCCTGGTGGAGAAGTTCAAGGCGGCCGAACAGTTGTTGCGTTATGTGCAGAGTCAGAAGGGCAACTGCGGCATCGTCTACTGCTCCAGTCGCAATCGGGTGGAGGAGGTGGCCGAGCGGCTATCCCGCCACGGCTGCAAGGCCGCGCCCTATCATGCGGGGCTGCCGCTCGAACAGCGCCAGCAGACGCAGGATGCCTTCCTCAAGGATGACATCGAGATAGTGGTGGCGACGGTGGCGTTCGGTATGGGTATCGACAAGCCCAACGTACGCTTCGTGGTGCACTACGACATTCCGAAGAACATTGAATCCTACTATCAGGAGACCGGCCGCGCCGGGCGCGATGGCACCCCCGCCGAGGCGCTGCTGCTCTACGATCCCGCCGATATCGGTCGGGTGCGCCGCCTGCTCGACAACATCGAGAACCCGCAGCAGTTGCAGGTGGAGCAGTACAAGCTCAACGTGATGGCGGCGTTTGCCGAGGCGCAGACCTGTCGCCGCCAGGTGCTGCTCAACTACTTTGGCGAGTACAACGACAAGCCGTGCGGCAACTGCGATATCTGTCTCGATCCGCCCAAGAGCTATGACGGCACCGAAGATGCCCAGAAGGCGCTCTCCTGCGTCTGGCGGGTGGGGCAGAATTTCGGGGTGGGTTATGTGGTGGAGGTGCTGCGCGGTTCCCTCAACCAGCGCATCAAGGATCACGGCCATGACAAGCTCTCGACCTATGGCATCGGCAAGGATCAGAGCCACGAATACTGGATGAGCGTGATCCGCCAGCTGATCCACAAGGGGCTGCTGACTCAGAACATCACTCGCAATCTGGTGCTGCAGTTGACCGAAGCGGCCCGTCCGGTACTGCGTGGCGATGTGAAGCTGGAACTGGCGGTACCCCGCCTGCAGCCCATCTCCAGCCGCAAGGAGAAGCGCAACGGCCTGCTCGACAATGCCAACTATGACAAGCGGTTGTTCAAGGCGTTGCGCGGCCTGCGCAAGCAGATTGCCGAGGATGAAGAGGTGCCGCCCTACGTGGTGTTCAACGATGCGACCCTGGTGGAGATGGCTCAGCTGATGCCGATGACCGAAGACGAGATGCTGGCTATCAACGGTGTCGGGCACCGCAAGCTGGAGCGCTTTGGCGAAGCCTTTATGGATCTGATCATCGACTACTGCCGTCGCTAGGGTCGATTAGGCAGCCTAATCGACCACGGTAAGCGCGGCTCGGAAGAACCTGGGGTCAGACGCGAGGTTATTTCAGGCTGGCGTAGAAGGCCGCCAGATTGTCGATATCCGCATCTGTCAGCGGCGCCATGAAGGGGTCCATCAAGGGCTCTTTGCGAGTGCCATCCTTGAAGGCTTTCAACTGTTTCACCAGATAGGCGGCATTCTGACCCGCCAGATGGGGATAGTTGGGGATCATCGCCTTGCCTTCCACCCCGTGACAGGCGGCACAGACCGCCGCCTTGGCCTTGCCTGCCTCGATATCTGCAGCCTTGGCCTGATGACCCCACGCCAGTGCCAGCAAGGGCAGGGCATATACCCATTTTTGCATCTTCTTCTCCTTGAATTGAAAAATGATGGTTGCCAGTGAGCACAAGCATGGCTGACGGCAGTATAAAGAGTGACACGAGCATACGCAGGGACGAATGGCACAACCATGAAGTTGATCAACACTTTTGCGACCGAGTTGCCCTGGGCCTGTGAACCAGTGGCCCCCCAGCCGCTGCAGCAACCCCAGTTGCTTCATCTCAACCGGGCTTTGCTGGATGAGTTGGGGCTGGGAGGCGTCAGCGAGGCTGACTGGATCGCCTGTTGTGGCGAGGGAAAAGTGCTGCCAGGCATGCAGCCGGTAGCTCAGGTCTATGCCGGCCATCAGTTCGGGGGTTATAGCCCGCGGCTTGGTGATGGTCGCGCGCTGTTGCTGGGTGAGCAGCAGGCGCCGGATGGTCAGTGTTGGGATCTGCACCTGAAGGGGGCAGGAAAGACGCCGTTTTCCCGCTTTGGTGACGGTCGCGCCGTGCTGCGCTCCAGCATTCGCGAGTATCTCGCCTCCGAGGCGCTCCATGCCCTCGGCATCCCGACCACGCGGGCGCTGGTATTGGTGGGGAGTCAGGAGCCCGTTTATCGCGAGCAGGTGGAGACCGGGGCGACTGTGCTGCGCACCGCCCCCAGCCATCTGCGCTTCGGTCATATCGAGTATTTCGCCTGGAGCGGGCAGGGGGAGAAGATCCCGCCACTCATCGACTATCTGCTGCGCCACCACTTCCCCGAACTGGAGAGTGGTGCCGAACTGTTTGCCGAGGTAGTGCGCCGCACCGCGCGGTTGATTGCCAAATGGCAGGCGGCGGGCTTCTGTCACGGGGTAATGAATACCGACAACATGTCGCTGCTCGGCCTGACGCTGGATTATGGCCCCTACGGCTTTATCGATGCCTACGTGCCCGATTTTGTCTGCAACCACTCGGACCCTGCGGGCCGCTACGCGCTGGATCAGCAGCCCGCGGTCGGTTACTGGAATCTGCAAAAACTGGCGCAGGCGCTGGCTGGCCATGTAGACGGTGATGCGCTGGCTGCAGCGTTGGCCCAGTACGAGCAGCAGCTGATGTTGCACTACTCCGAACTGATGCGGGCCAAACTAGGGTTGGCGGTGTGGGAGGAGGATGATCCGGCTCTGTTCCGCGAGCTGTTCCGGTTGCTGGCGGCCCACAAGGTGGATTACCACCTGTTCCTTCGCCGTCTCGGTGAGGTGACGCAAGAGGGGGCGTGGCCTGCGTCTCTGCTGGCCCTGTTGCCTGAACCTGGTGTTTGGCAGGCGTGGCTGGAGCGCTATCGGGCGCGGCTAATGCGCGAAGGCAGCGAGGATGCCGTGCGCAAGGCGCAGATGGATGCCATCAATCCCAAGTATGTGCTGCGCAATGCGCTGGCCCAGCAGGTGATAGACGCCGCCGACGCAGGGGATATGCAGCCGTTCGAGCGGCTGTTCGCCGCCTTGCAGCGCCCCTTTGATGAACAACCCGAATATGAGGATCTCGCCACCCCGACACCGGCATGGTATTGCTGTGGTGAGCTCTCCTGCAGTAGCTGAGAGACAGGGCATGAGTTGGCAAATCAAACAGGTAGATAGCGAAGCTGGCGTAGTGACGCTGGATTGTCCGGCACTCGACTGGGACACGTTCCCGCTGTTGGCGCAGGCCTTGCTGCGAGAGTGGGAGCTGCAGCCGCTCGAGCAGGATGCGGGGGCCGATCGCCATAGCTGGTTGCTGGCGTTTGAAGGGAGCCAGTTTCGGCTGGAGTATGAACACTACAGCGGCTGCTGGCTGGAGGCGGTGCGCCCGGCGGATCGGGAGGCACTGCTCTGGCTCGCCAGACAGCACAAGGCGTGACTATCGCCCACAAGGCCAGCTCTGCGGCTGGCCAACCTGGACAAGCGTAATCGCATAAAGATTGAACTATCGGTTTGGGGGCGTATAATTTCGCCCCTCGATTATCGCCAATGGTGGCGATATGGGTTCCCTAACCCCATTAACCAAAAAGGTCACAAGATGAATCTGACCCCTGCGCAGTACCAAACGGCGCTCGTTCGCCTGTCGTTGTTCCACATCCTGATCATTGCCAGCAGCAACTATCTGGTGCAGCTGCCGATCACTGTGTTTGGCTTCCACACCACTTGGGGGGCGTTCAGCTTCCCGTTTATCTTCCTCGCCACTGACCTGACGGTGCGGATCTTCGGTGCCGGTCTGGCACGCAAGATTATCCAGACCGTGATGCTGCCAGCACTGGCGGTCTCCTATGCGCTCTCAGTACTCTTCTTCGAAGGGAGCTTCCAGGGCGTTGGTCATCTGGCCGAGTTCAACCTGTTCGTAGCGCGTATCGCGCTGGCCAGCTTTATGGCCTATCTGGTAGGGCAGTTCATGGATGTGGTGGTGTTCAACCGGCTGCGTCTGCTCAAGCAGTGGTGGATTGCACCTGCGGCCTCCACCCTGTTCGGTAATCTGGTCGATACCATCGCTTTCTTCAGTGTGGCCTTCTGGCGCACCACAGATCCTTTCATGGCAGAGCACTGGGTCGAGATCGCAACCGTCGATTACGTATTCAAGTTGCTGATAAGCCTTGGTTTGTTTGTGCCGCTCTACGGTGTCTTGTTGCGCTACCTCAGCCGCAAGCTGGTGGGCGAGGCCGGATTATCCAGCCTGCAAACGGCCACCCGGCAAGCCTGACCAGATTGACCACCCTTCGCGGTGGTCAATTTTTTTGCACTTTCTGCAAATAGCGCTTGCCTAGTTAAATGAGAATGATTATTGTTAACTTGTTTTCCGGGAAAGACTTCATTCGTTCCAACGTGATGGACTTCTTGTGAAGGCACGACATTGCTCACATTGCTTCCAGTTAAGGGCCAGTTTATCTGGCCCTCTTTTTTGGTCATTTTTCAGCAAGTTGCAGACATAAAAAACGGGAGCCAAGGCTCCCGTCGTCACGCTGTCTGTGGCTTACTCGATATCGAGTGCCTCGGGGGAGAGGATCACCCCTGTGGTATCGGCGTAGAGGTGGTCGTCAGGCAGGAAGGTCACGCCACCGAAGTTGACCGGCAGATCGGTCTCCCCTACATCCTTGCTGTCGGCACCGACCGGAATGGCTGCCAGTGCCTGAATGCCGATATCCAGATCTTCCAGAATATCGACTTCGCGGACGCAGCCGTAGCAGACAATCCCTTCCCAATCGTTCTCTGCTGCTGTTGTGGCGATGTCGCTGTCGATCAGAGCGCGGCGCATGGAGCCACCGCCATCGATCAGCAAGACGCGTCCCAGTCCGTTCTCTTTGACGAGTTCACGGATCAGGCCATTCGATTCGAAGCATTTGACGGTGGTGATGACGCCGCCGAAAGAGGCGCGGCCGCCGAAGGAGCAGAGCATGGGTTCAAGCACATCCACCATGTCCTGATAGATGTCGCACAGTTCAGAAGTATTGTATTCCATAGTGTCAAATCCACGGCTGGAAACAGGTGCAACCAGTATAAGGAGTGGGTGTGGCATTTCAATGAATATTCCTTGCACAGATCACCTGTCGCCGCTTTTCTGCATAAGCTCAATGCAGTTCACTGCCTGTTTGCGAGAGGTCTATCGTGCTTATCCGTCATAAGTTGATCCTGAATACCGTGCTGGTTGCCGTTGCCATGCTGGTACTGAGCGGCCTGTTTATCTACTCCAGCCAGGTGCACCGTCACCTGACCGAAGCCCAGCGCAATATCGATCAGCTGGAGATCGCCATGCTCAACCTGCGGCGGGCCGAGAAGGATTTTCTGATCCGCAAGGATATGACCTTCGTCGAGCGCTTCAATCAGGGGCTGTCAGATTTTCATCAGCACAACCGGGAGCTGGTGACTGATGACAATCTGGCGGCCGTCGAGGGGGAGCTGACCAGACTGGATCAGCAGATCAGCGGTTATGGCAAAGCCTTCAATGATCTGGTGGCCCAGCAGCAGAAGATTGGTCTGGGGCCTGAGGAGGGGCTCTATGGCAAGCTGAGGGCGGCGGTGCATGAGGTGGAGAATGGGCTCAAGCAGCTGGATCAGCAGGGGCTGCTCATCACCATGCTGCAACTGAGGCGGGCGGAGAAAGACTTCATGCTGCGTTCCGATATCCAGTATCTGGAGCGTTTCGAGACCTTGCACAAGAGTTTTCAGGATAGCCTTGCCACTTTGCCGGAGGGGGATCGCGGCAGGTTGGAGCAGGCCAGCAAGCAGTACCGGCAGGACTTTGTGGCGCTGGTGCAGGGGATGCAGGTACTGGGGCTGAAAGAGGATGAGGGGCTGCGCAACCAGATGCGGGATCTGGTGCATCAGACCGAACAGGGGTTTGCCGCCGTCGATCAGCACATTGTCGCTGAGCTGGAGCGGCAGAGCGCTCGCCTCAACAGCCTGATGCTGGTCTGTGGCGGGGTGATTGTGGTGCTGATCGGCATCATGAGCGTGTTGCTGGGGCGCAGCATCGACCGTCCCATTACTCAGGTGAATGATACCGTCAACCGCATTCGCCAGGATAATGACCTGCGCCTGAAGATAGAGCTGCGCGGGGCAGATGAAATGGCCCAGCTGGCAGGCAATCTCGACGTGATGCTGGGCGGGTTTCGCAACCTGATTGGCGATGTGAAGCAGAGCGTGCACACCCTGACCGAAGCGGCGGATCACCTCTCGGCCAACGTCAAACGCACCAGCGAAGGGGCGGCGCGCCAGCTGCAGGAGACCGACATGGTGGCGACCGCGTCCACAGAGATGGGCTCCACCATCGAAGAGATCGCCCGCAACACCGAGCAGGCGGCCAACAATGCGCAGGCGACCAACAACAAGGCGATGGAGGGGCGGACTGCGGTCGAGAATACTGTCGAGCAGATCCGCTCGCTGGCAGGCAATCTGGAGAGTTCATCCCGCGAGGTAAGCCAGCTGCAAAAAGAGAGCGAGACCATCGGCTCCGTGCTCGATGTGATCCGCGGCATTGCCGAGCAGACCAACCTGCTGGCCCTCAACGCAGCCATCGAAGCAGCTCGGGCAGGGGATCAGGGACGTGGTTTTGCGGTGGTGGCCGATGAGGTGCGCAATCTGGCCATCCGTACCCAAAAATCGACCCAGGAGATCGCCGGCATCATCAGCTCGCTGCAGAAACAGACCGGCAGCATCGTCGAGGTGATGGCAACCTGCCGCGAGCAGGGCAACCGCAGCTCGGATCAGGCCAGTACCGCAGGGGAGTTGCTGGGGCAGATCACTCAGGATGTTACCAACATCATGGACATGAGCACCCAGATTGCGGCAGCCATCGAACAGCAGAGTCTGGTGGCCAACGAGGTGAACCGCAACGTCAACAACATCCGCGACATCGCCCAGGAGTCGAGCATCATGGCAGAGGAAAATGCGAGATCCAGCGAGGGTCTCAACGAGCAGGCCCAGCTGCTCAACAAGGCAGTGGCAAAATATCGGGTTTAGTGAGCGGACTGGCATCCTTGTGAGGTTTTTGCACCAGAGTGGCAATGATTTGATCGTAATGGCTGTTATTGGGGTAATTCGCTCATATAATCGCCGCCACTATGATGATTCGGAAGGATTCGATGGCAAAGTTGCTGGTGGCCGTATTCGGGCTGCTCTGTTCCTGTCTGGTGTTGGCAGGTTCGGCGCCTCAGGCTACCCCACTCAAGCCCGGCATGGAGCCGCTACTCAGCTGGTTCAACGGGGCCTTTACGAGCCGGGAGCAGGCCAGTTACGACAGCCGCTTTACCAGTGCCGAGCTGCGCCTGATGGAGATTTGGCCCGGCTATCAGGGCTATCGCTGGGTCTATGCCGAGCAGTATCTGAGCATGCGCTCCGTCCGTCCTTTCCGCCAGCGCATCTATCGCTTCTCACCTGCCCCTGACGGGCGGATCCTGATGGCCGAACTGACCATGCCCCGTGCCACAGATTTTGCCGGTGCCTGGCATGATCCCGCCCTGCTCGACAGTCTGACCCCGCAGCAGCTCTCCTTGCGCCACGGTTGCGAGATCTGGCTGACCCGTACCCCCTCCGGCGAATATGCCGGTCATACCCGGGTGGGCCATTGCTCCACCGATTTTGGTGGTGCCACGACGCTGGTGCAGCATATCTGGATTGGCCCCGATAGCGTCAGATTGCTGGATCGCGCCTATGACAACGCAGGGAGTCCGCGCTGGGGCAGCCCGGGTGAGGGGTATGTCTATTTGCGTCGTTCCAAAGGGTTTGGCCAGTAGGGGCGAGTGCATCTGGCTGCGGGAAAGGGGTAAACCATATTCAGGACGGGACAGAAGGAAGAAAAACAGGGATCGTAAAAAAGGCGCCCGATGGGCGCCTTTTTCAGAATTCTTCAGAAGTAAAATTACTTCTTGGTGGTCATCGCACCGAAACGCTTGTTGAACTTGTCTACGCGGCCGCCGCTAGAAACTTCTTTCTGCTTGCCGGTGTAGAACGGGTGGCACTCGGAGCACACGTCCAGGTTCAGATCTTTACCGATGGTAGAGAAAGTGTTGATGACGTTACCGCAAGAGCACTTGGCGGTGATGGCTACGTAGTCAGGATGGATACCAGCTTTCATGGACAACCTCAATTAATAGGCCGTGTCGCCATCCGATCTCTTGTCGGACACCACACGATTGTTGAACACAGTTTCAAAGGCTGCGAATAATATAGGAAATGCCTGAGATCAGGCAAGTGGCTTCGCAGAAAAAATAGGCAACCCCTGGTGAATTCTTCCCAAACGCTGGATCTGGTTCGTGTCGCTGTCCCGGTACCGTTACGCCGTCACTTCGACTATCTCTCTCCCCTGCCGTTACCTGCCCCCGGTTGCCGGGTCGAGATCCCTTTCGGTCCCCAGACCCTGGTTGGGCTGGTGGTGGAACATCCGGTCGACAGCCAGGTGCCCCGCAACAAGCTCAAGCCCATCAAGCGCGTACTCGATGCGACGCCGGTGCTGGGGCCGGATATTCTGGCGCTGATGAACTGGAGCGCCAGCTACTACCAGCATCCGCTGGGTGAGGTGTTGCCTCACGCCCTGCCAGTGCTGGTGCGCAAGGGGGAGCCAGCCGCCTATCGGGAGCTGGAGTTCTGGTTTGCTACCGAGGCCGGCATGGCCATCGACCTTAACGAGCTCAAGCGGGCGGCCAAGCAGCAGCAAGCGCTCGCCTTGCTGCGCAAGGGGCCGCAGACACCTTCTGCCCTCAAGCAGGAGGAGATCCAGAGCGCAGCTCTCACCGCGCTGGAGAAGAAGGGGCTGCTGGAGAAGCGTTCGCTGGAGCCGAGCCACGACGGCGATTGGGCTGCCCGCTTCGAGCCGGGGGAGGGGCTGCGCCTCAACGGCGAGCAGGCATTGGCCGTCTCTGCCGTTACCAGCCAGAGCGACAAGTTCGGCGCCTTCCTGCTGGATGGCATCACAGGTTCCGGCAAAACCGAGGTGTATTTAAGCATCCTCGAGCCGTTGCTCAAGGCGGGCAAGCAGGCGCTGGTGATGGTACCGGAGATCGGTCTGACCCCGCAGACCATCAACCGCTTCCGGCGCCGCTTCAACGTGCCTGTGGTAGCGATGAACTCCGCCATGAACGACAGGGAGCGGCTCGACGCCTGGCTCGCCTGTCGCGACGGCGGCGCCGCCATCCTGATCGGTACCCGCTCCGCGGTGTTCACCCCGTTTCACAACCTCGGCATCATCATCATTGACGAGGAGCACGACGGCTCCTTCAAGCAGCAGGACGGTTTTCGCTACCACGCGCGGGATCTGGCGGTGATGCGGGCTCATCGTGCCGGTATCCCCATCCTGCTTGGCTCGGCCACCCCGTCGCTGGAGACGCTGCACAACGCCCGCACCGGCAAGTATCACCACCTCAGCCTGACGCGGCGCGCCGGTAACGCCCAGACCGCCCGTCAGGTGATCCTGGATATCAAGAACGTGCGGTTGCAGGCCGGGCTCTCGCCCCAGCTGGAGCAGCTGATGGCGGAGCATCTGGCGGCGGGCAATCAGGTGATGCTGTTTCTCAACCGCCGTGGCTATGCCCCGGCCCTGATCTGTCACCAGTGTGGCTGGAGCGCCGCTTGTGAGCGTTGCGATGCCTGGTACACCTGGCATCAGGCCGGACGACGGCTGCACTGCCACCACTGTGACAGCGTGCGCCCGCTGCCCCACCACTGCCCCGAGTGTGGCAGCAACGAGCTGATTGGATCGGGAGTGGGCACCGAGCAGCTGGAGCAGCTGCTCACCACGGTTTTCCCGCAATATCCGGTAGTACGCATCGATCGGGACAACACCCGCCGCAAGGGGGAGCTGGAGACCCATCTCGGCGACATCAAGGCGGGCAAGTACAAGATCCTGATCGGCACCCAGATGCTGGCCAAGGGCCACCACTTTCCGGACGTGACGCTAGTGGGTCTGCTGGATGTGGATGGCGCCCTGTTCAGCGCCGATTTTCGCGCCGCCGAGAAGCTGGCCCAGCTCTACACCCAGGTGGCGGGCCGTGCCGGTCGCGCCAGCAAACCCGGGTTGGTAGTGCTGCAGAGCCACCATCCGGAACATGCCCTGCTGCAGGATTTGACCCAGAACGGTTACGGCCACTTCGCCGACACGGCGCTGAAAGAGCGCCGCCTGTTGGGGCTACCGCCGTTCAGCTATCAGGGGCTGTTCCGCGCCGAGGCCAACGGCCGCGACGAGGTGCAACTGTTCCTCTCTCGCCTCGCCGATACCCTGCGCAGCGCCCGTTATCCCCACGTTCAGGTGCTGGGGCCCATCAGCGGCTTTATGGAGCGTAAGGCGGGCAAGTTCCGCATGCAGTTGCTGGTGCAGGGGCCGAACCGGGCACCGCTGGCCCAACTGCTGGATTGGGCGGTGAAGGAGCTGGAAGGCTGGCCCGAGACCAAAAGGGTGCGCTGGAGTCTGGATATCGACCCCACCGAGCTGAGTTGATGGTGGTACCGGCGCCGGTCGCTGGCAGTTATCGTCAGCGACCGACGGGTGATTTCATTTCAAGGCTCAGACCCGCAGATCGATCTGCTGCACCCAGCCTCCTTTACCCTGTTCGGTGAGATAGAGGCCGGATTGGCGCAGCACCCCCTGATTGCCGCTCTCCCCCAGATGGTTGAAGGGGGTGTCGAGGGGGCGCAGCAGGATGGCGCCGATCCCCAGTTCGACCAGCGCGATAGGTGCGTGCTCCGGATGCCAGAACTGCAGCGCTGAAAACTGGCTATCCCCCTCATCCAGCACCCCGTTGCCATCCTCATCCAGGGTGGCCAACTCGCCGAAGCCATTGCCGGAGCGAGCACCAAACAGCTCGCCCCCATCGTCTATGGTGCCGTTGCCATTGCGATCCAGCGCCACAAAGCCGCTCCCTTCACTCAAGCCCGGCAGGCTATCCTCTTTGCCATCCTGATCAATATCGAAAGTGACCCGTGCCTCGGTCAGATCGGCAATCTTGCCATCCAGACTGAGCACCAGCGGATCCTTGAGGGCATTGAGGGTGGTGCGCCGCTGGCTTACCTCCAGCTGGCGCCAGTCGAGCACAAAGCCGAGATCGAGCTGAATAGTCTGACCATCCCGAGTCGCTACGCTGGCCGATGCCACCACGTTGAGCTGCTCCTGTTGCAGCAGGGTGTCAGTCACCTCCACCAGTTGATCTGGCTCGGCGGCTTGAGCAGCGGCATCTCCTTGGGTCACTCCATCGCCTCCCTCTTCGGAGGGTTTGATCGGCTTGGGCAGCTCGATCTCGTGGCCCAGCATCGCCTCAATCATCAGCTTGATCAGCCGCTGGCGGTTATCCAGTCCATCGTCGGGAATGCCATCCTGCTCTTTGCCGACTTCCCCTGCGGGCGGGGTGGGAGGTGTTGCAGCTTGCTTGCTGGCGGCTGATTGCCTCGCGGTTTGCAGCGTCAGGGCGCTGGTGAGGGTCAGGGTGCTGCTGCGTTCGCCGGCCACTGCCGCGTTGTTGCCTTCCGGTGGATTGACGACGGGTGGCACGGGCCCGAGGTTGCGCACCTTGCGGTTCTGGGCCTGTTGTTGCCGATATTGCACCTCCCCCTGGAGGTCGTAGTGATCGATGCGCATATGATCGCCCTCGGCGCTATACATTTGGTCAGTTATCGACCACTTAATGCACAGGGCTTAACACCAAATCGGACTAATCAGGGAGGTGGTTAGTACTAGGTTGCAAGGTGGCGGCGTGGCAGGATGGCAAGAGACTGGATAGTGGCGCTCTAGTTGAACATTTTCAGGTAGCGCTGCGCACTCTGGCTGACAAGCGGCATCGGTGAGGATAGGGAGAATTACATGAGAAATTGTCTGGTGATGGGGGCGGCAGGCTATATCGGTTCCTATCTGGTGCCCCACCTGCAAACGCTGGGCTACAGGGTGATTGCCGGGGCGCGCCGTCCCTGCCGCTTGCCTGAGGGAGTCGAGTTTCGCCTCGCCGACAGCCTCAAGCCGATCACCTTGCTGCCTGCGCTGGCGGGCATCGATACCGTCTTCTATCTGGTGCATGCCATGGGGGCGGGGGCCGATTTTCACCGGTTGGAGCAGCAGGGGGTGAAGAACTTCGCTGCCGCTGCCCGCGCCGCCGGGGTGCGCCGCATCATCTATCTCGGGGCAATCCAGCCCGAGCAGTGCAACAGCCGCCATCTCAACTCCCGCCGCCATTGTGGCGAGTTGTTTCGCGAATCTGGCGTGCCGACGGTTGAGCTGCGCGCCGGCATCATCATCGGGCCCGGTTCGGCGGCGTTCGAGGTGATGCGGGATCTGGTGTTCAACCTGCCGATGATGGTGACGCCGAAATGGGTGCGCTCGCGCACGCCGCCGATTGCGCTGTCCAACCTGTTGCACTATCTGGGCGGGCTGGTAGAGGCAGACGAGGTGGATGGGCGCATCTTCAACGCGGTCGGCCCCGAGCTGCTCAGCTATCAACAGCAGTTGCAGAAGTTCGCCGCCCATATCGGCAAGCGCTGCCCCATCATTCCCATCCCGTTTCTGAGCCCGCGCCTCTCCGCCTGGTGGCTGCAGTTTGTCACCTCTGTGCCGCAACCGGTAGCCAAGGCGCTGGTGGGGGGCCTCAAGCACGATATCCCGGCCGACGATGGTCCGCTGCGTGCCCTGCTGCCACAGACCCTGCTCAGCTTCGACGAGGCGCTGGCGGAGAGTCTGGCGCTGGAGCAGAAGCTGGGTGCCGAACAGCAGGGGCAGGAGACGCCGCTTGGCCTGCGCTGGCGCCATCCCGAATATGGCTTCTACGACCGCACCGCCAGCGGCGAGGCCATCTGTCTCGCCTCGCCCGAGGTGGTGTGGCAGGTTTTGCAGCAGCTGGGGGGTGAGCAGCGCTACTTCTACATGAACCAGCTGTGGGTGGTGCGCGAATGGATGGATCACCTGATTGGCGGCCCGGCCCGCACTCGTGGTCGCACCAATCCCGATCGCTTCGTGAAGGGTGACATGCTCGACTCTTGGCAGATCCTCGGGGTGGATGAGGGGCGCAGGCTCGATCTGTTGTTCAACATGAAGGCCCCGGGCGTCGGGCGGCTGGAGTTCAACATCCTGCCGGAGGAGTCCGGGTTGACCCGCATCCGGGTCACCGCTCACTGGCACCCGCAGGGCGCCTGGGGGCTGGCCTACTGGCTTGCCATGCTGCCGTTCCACCTCTTTATCTTTCAGGGGATGACCGAGGCCATCGCCCGTCAGGCTGAGGCGAGGGCAGGTATCCCGGTGATGGATTAACCCCTATTCACACCATCCCCGCTGATAGAGTGCCCCGTTCGGGGCACTTTTTATGCGGCGGCCATGCCCGGTTATGGCAGATAGTGGTAGGCGTCTCATGGCAAAGGCTGGCATCATGCCGCGGTCTTGTTTACCGCGGATAGATAATCAGTCAGAAAAAGAAGGGATTATGAAGAAAAAACCGTCAATTTTGGGGGGCGCCTGCATCATTGCCAGCGTCTGCGTGGGAGCCGGCATGCTCGGTCTGCCGAGTTCGGGGGCGGGGGCCTGGACCCTCTGGTCGGTGCTGGCGCTGACCGTCACCATGGTGATGATGACCCTCTCCGGCTGGATGTTGCTGGAATCCTTCCAGCACCACGATATGCGGGTCTCCTTCAATACCGTGACTCGCGAGCTGCTGGGGGAGAAGCTCAATCTCCTCAACAACCTCTCGGTCTACTTTGTTGGCGGCATACTGCTCTACGCCTATATCACCTCCTCCGGTGCCATCCTGCAGGGCATTCTGGGGATCGACAGCAAGCTTGCATCCGTGCTGTTCGTGGCGCTCTTCTCTGCGGTGGTGTGGCACTCTACCCGCGCCGTTGACCGCATTTCTGTGGTGCTGATCGCCTTTATGATCCTCAGCTTCGCCCTCGGTGTGGCCGGTCTGCTCGGCAGTATCAAGCTGCCGACCCTGCTCGATCTGGCGGGCAGCGAGAGCCGCTACGCTCCCTATGCCATGGCGATGCTGCCGGTGGCGCTCACCTCGTTCGGCTATCACCACTCGGTGGCCTCCCTGCGTGCCTACTACCAGAACGAGCAGCAGGCTAGATGGGCCATTCTGGGGGGAACCCTGATCGCGCTGGCGCTCTACGTGCTCTGGCTGTTGGGGATCTTCGGCAACCTGCCCCGTCAGGATTTTGCTCCGGTGATTGCCAAGGGGGGTGACGTGAGTGTGCTGCTCTCCGCGCTTTCAGGGGTCATTGAATCGGAGAAGGTGGCCAGCGCAATCAACGGCTTCTCCATGGCGGCCATCCTCTCCTCCTTTATCGGAGTGGGGCTCGGGGTGTTCGACTATCTGGCTGATCTGTTCAAGTTCGACAACAGCCGCGCCGGTCGCTGCAAGACCTGGGCGGTCACCTTCCTGCCGCCGTTGGTGCTCTCCCTGCTCTTCCCGTTCGGCTTCCTGCTGGCCATCGGCTATGCCGGTGCCGCCGCAACCATCTGGACCTGCATCATCCCGGCATTGCTGGTGCTGCGGACCCGGGCGCGGGCCGAGCGGGGCGAAGTCACCCCCCATTTCGTCACCCCAGGCGGCAAGCTGATGGCCTGGCTGCTGATCCTGTTCGGATTGGCGACCGCGCTGTTCCACTTCCTGTCGATGGCAAATCTGTTGCCGGTCTATCTGGGCAACTGAGTCAGGTCTACAGCACTGACAGAAAGGGCGGCAAGGCCAATTTGCCGCCCTTTTTGCTCCATTTTTATCCCACGCAGCAGAATCTATAACTAAAGTGGTAGGTGTGGGTGGGGTAAGGTGCTGAAAAAACTGGTCTGATCTGGCTAGCGGCAGCATGATCTGCTGGGCATGCCCACCGCTTTCTTTTATGATCCCCGCCCTTCTGTGTGTCCCCTGTCGGCACCTCATTTGCACCAACCACATCGGGGTCCCCCATGTCCGATCTGCGTCAAGAAGCACTCGATTACCACGCCCTGCCCGTACCGGGCAAAATTGCCATCGCCCTGACCAAGCCTGCCGAAACCGCCCGCGATCTGGCGCTGGCCTACAGCCCAGGTGTTGCCGAGCCGGTGCGCGAGATCGCCGCCAACCCGGCCGATGCCTACCGTTATACCGGCAAGGGCAATCTGGTGGCCGTCATCTCCAACGGCACCGCCATTCTGGGTCTGGGTAATCTGGGGCCGCTGGCCTCCAAGCCGGTGATGGAGGGCAAGGCCCTGCTGTTCAAGCGCTTCGCCGGTATCGACGCTATCGACATCGAGGTGAAGCACGAGACCAGCCAGCAGTTTATCGACACGGTGGCGGCCATCGCCGATACCTTCGGTGGCATCAATCTGGAAGATATCAAGGCGCCGGAGTGTTTCGAGATTGAAGAGGCGCTGATCGCGCGCTGCGACATTCCGGTGTTCCACGATGACCAGCACGGTACCGCTATCGTCACCGCCGCCGGTCTGCTCAATGCGCTGGAAGTGCAGGGCAAGCAGATCAGTGACAGCCGCATCGTCTGCATGGGGGCGGGGGCTGCCGCCACCGCCTGCATGGATCTGCTGATCAAGTGTGGCGCCAGGGCGCACAACATCTTCATGCTGGATCGTCAGGGTGTGATTCACACCGGCCGCAGCGATCTCAACAAGTACAAGCAGCGTTTCGCCAACGAGACCCCGCTGCGCACCCTGATGGATGTCATCGAAGGGGCGGATGTGTTTGTCGGTGTTTCAGGCCCCGACGTGTTGCCCGCCGAAGCGGTCGCCCTGATGGCGCCCAATCCGGTGATCTTCGCCTGTTCCAACCCGGATCCCGAGATCAAGCCGGCGCTGGCCCACGCGGTGCGCAGCGACCTCATCATGGGTACCGGTCGCTCCGACTACCCGAACCAGATCAACAACGTGCTCTGTTTCCCCTTCATCTTCCGCGGTGCCCTCGATGCCCGCGCCAGCCGCATCAACGATGCCATGAAGATTGCCGCGGTCGAGGCGATCCGTGCGCTGGCCAAGGAGCCGGTGCCGGCCGAGGTGCTGACCGCCGCCGGGGTGAGCGAGCTGGCCTTCGGCAAGGATTACGTCATTCCCAAGCCGATGGATGCCCGTCTGCTGCCGCGGGTTGCCCGCGCCGTGGCGCTGGCGGCGGTGGCCTCCGGCGTCGCCCGCATCGAGCTGCCCGCGGACTACATGCTGTAATCCGGCGTTGCAAACGGCCCCTTTATCGGGGCCGTTTTTATCTCTGCTTCTGGCGACAGCCAGAGACGCCAGCCGGGCGACAGGTTGGGGCAGATGGAGGCAAATCGGGTGCAAAGGTGGTCAAACAGCGCTCTCCTCTGACACAATATTGCCACTATGACGCTAACGAGAATCAAGATGCAGCAGCCTGTCAGCGGCCGTTTGGCCCACGCCCTCTCCTTCTTGCGCCATGATGGTCGCCACTTTGCCCAGTTTGTCTGGGGCCGTTTCCAGCAGGACAGATTGACGGTCACCGCCGGTTATCTGGCCTATGTCACCCTGCTTTCGCTGGTGCCGATGATCGCCGTGGTCTTTGGCATGATGTCCGCCTTCCCGGTGTTCCAGAGCCTCAAGCAGGCGATGGAGCAGTTCGTCTACCACAACTTCGTGCCGACCGCGGGCGATATGCTCAAGGAGTACATCGACGGCTTCGTCGCCAATGCCACCAACACCACTGCTGTGGGGATTGGGGCGCTGGTGGTGGTGGCGTTGATGCTGATCTCCGCCATCGACAAGAACCTCAACTACATCTGGCGCTCGACCCAGGGCCGCCCGCTGGCGCAGGCCTTTGCCATGTACTGGATGATCCTGACCCTGGGGCCTGTGCTTATCGGGGCCAGTATCGCCATCTCCTCCTATATCTTCTCGCTGCGGCTGTTTGGCGCCGAGAGCCTGTTCGGCATCGGTTATCTGCTGTTGCGCGGTTTGCCGTTCCTCTTCTCGGTGCTCACCTTCCTGCTGGTCTATACCGTGGTGCCGAACTGCAAGGTGCGGCTGATCCACGCCTTTATCGGTGCGCTGGTAGCGGCGACCCTGTTCGAGCTGGCCAAGCGCGGCTTTGCCATCTATATCACCAACTTCCCCTCCTATCAGGCCATCTACGGTGCGCTGGCCACCATCCCGATTCTGTTTGTCTGGGTCTATTTAAGTTGGCTGGTGGTGCTGCTCGGTGCGGAGACCACAGCCTGCCTCGGTGAGTACGAGAAGCCGGCGAGCGAGGAGCTTGGCTAAGCCATCGCCTTGGCCACCGGTTTATTGGTAGCATCGACGACCGCCCCTGCAATCGAGCCGGGGCGGTCGTTCTGTTTTGAGAGGAGAGGGATGTGATTGCACTGATTCAGCGGGTCAGCGAGGCCAGCGTGACTGTCGAGGGGGAGGTGACCGGCGCCATCGGTCAGGGATTGCTGGTACTGCTCGGAGTAGAGCAGGGGGATGACGAGGCCAAGGCCGACAAACTGCTGCACAAGGTGAGCGGCTATCGGGTCTTCAGTGACGAGAATGGCAAGATGAACCTCAATGTCGGTCAGGTCGGCGGCAGCCTGCTGGTGGTCTCCCAGTTTACCCTGGCGGCCGATACCAAGAGCGGGATGCGCCCCAGCTTCTCCTGCGGTGCCCACCCGAGCGAGGCCGAACGCCTCTATGACTACTTCGTGGCGAAGGCTGCTGCCAGCGGCATCCCGACCGCAACCGGGCGTTTTGCCGCCGACATGAAGGTGGCGCTGGTCAACGACGGCCCGGTTACCTTCTGGCTACAGGTCTGAGGATGTCTCGTCCCGCGGTGTGACGTGGACGATCACGTTGATAAGCCCCGCAACCGGATAGGGGGTAGCGGGGCCAATCCACTGTTCGATCAGCGTCAGGGCGTGGGTTAGCTCCAGTTCTGTGCGCGGCAGCAGGTTGATCACCAGGGGGCCGCAGAGGCGGGGAGCCAGCGCCCGGTAGAGCCGCTCCTGAAACAGCAGCAGCGGGTTGCCATCCTGACTGAAGAGATCGAGCAGGATGAGGTCGTACTGCTGCTCGCTCTGCTCGAGAAAGGCGAGGGCATCGGCCTGATGGAGTGTCGGAACGGCTTGCCCATCGTGCGCCTGATGCTGGAAAAACTGCTGATAAACGGTCAGCACCTCTTCGTCGAGGTCAACGCACTCGTGGCGAGCATCGGGCCAGCGCTGACTCAGATGGCGGGTGAGATCGCCGCCACCCAGCCCCAGTTCGAGGATTTGCTCAGCCCGCTCCGGTAGCAGGCAGGCGATGACCCGCTGATGGGGCAGACAGAGGGTCGCGGGGTCGGCGAGCGACATGGCGGATTGCACCACGCCATCTATCTCCAGCCAGCGGTGGTGGCTATTTTCCTGTACCGTGAGGCGGCGCTGGGGTTTGACGCTGAGGTGCAACAAGTGATCGGCTTGGTACGCTTGCAGATTGAAGTCCATGAATTTGCACGGCAAGATGGTTTCCGACCAGTGTAACTCAAGGATGAAACTATGTACCGGGTAGTCACCCCTCAGACAGTCGCCGAGCTGGATGCCTACTACCAGTTGCGCTGGGAACTTCTGCGTAAGCCCTTCAATCTGCCCGTCGGTTCCGAGCGGGACGAATACGACACGGTCGCCATTCACCGGCTGATGCTGGCACCCGATGGCACTCCCATCGCGGTGGGCCGCCTCTTTATCGGCGGTGACGAGGCGCAGATCCGCTTTATGGCGCTGCGGCCCGAATATCGCGGCCAGGGGCTGGGCGCCAAAATGGTGGAGGACCTCGAGCAGCTGGCCCGCAGCGAGAAGGTGAAACGGCTGGTGATGAACGCCCGTCAGGAAGCGGTGGAGTTCTATCGCAAGTGCGGCTTTCTCGAAGTGGGGGGCGGCCCAGTCTCCTTTGGCCGGATTCCCCATCGCCAGATGATCAAATCCCTGAGCCCGTTGCAGACTATCCAGTACCGGCCGGAGTGGTGTCAGGACCTCACCACCCGTTGGTCGCGCGGGGTGCCCATCAGCGAGAAGATGGGGATGCACATCAGCCACTACGACGGCCAGACCTTCCATCTCAAGGCCAATCTGGCGGCCAATTTCAACGTGCATGGCAGCATGTTCGCCGGCAGTGTCTACAGCCAGTGCGTGCTGGCAGGCTGGGGGTTGATCTGGTTGCAGCTTAAAGAGGAGGGGCTGGTGGGCGAGCCGGTGCTGGCCGAGAGCACCATCAAATATCATGGCCCGGTCGATGAGGAGCCCGAGGCGCGGGTGGCCCGCGAGGGGATGCCCGCCGTGCTGCAGCCACTCAAACGGGGGGAGCCTGCCACCTTCAGCCTCAAGATCCAGCTGTTCAGCGGCAGCAAGCTGGCGGCGGAGTTCTGCGGCCACTACGTGGTGCAGCCGCCCCGCCGTCCGGGCCAGTAACCGCGTCGTTTCTCCATCAAACTACAAGGCCTCATCATGAGGCCTTGTCTGTTTTTACCCTTGCTGGCTGTCGCTTGTCTGCCCGGTTTGGGTCTGCACTTGGGCCTGGTTTTGGGCTTTCGTTGCGGGAGCCGGTCGCCAGAGCGGGGCGCTGTTGCCTTGCGGCGGATAGCGTACTCCCACTTCCCAGCCGCAGGCGTCCTGCTTCTGCGGGAAGCTCCAGGCCAGTGTGGGTTCCGTCAGCGGCCCGCGCCACTGGCCGAGCAGCTCGGCGCAGCGGTTGCCATTGAGGATCCCCAGATCCAGCTGCCACTGCTCGTTGACCAGATCGATCCCCCCTTGCAGCGCCAGCAGATGGGTGATGGTGGAGGCGCCAGCCTGCTCGACTTGTAGTTGCCCCTTGTCGATCTTGCCCTGCAGCTTGATGCGGTAGAAGGGGGTATCACCCTCCTGCATCGCCTGCCATAGCTGATCCGGCGTCAGGGTGGGCGGGGTCGCCCCCTTGAACCACTCATCCAGCAGCGGATCTATCTTCACCTTGTCCCAGAACGGCTCGTCGGCATCGAGGGCAAAGCTCCCCTGCAGGGTCTGGCGCCATTCGCCCGCCGTTTTGCCCTGTTCGGCTTGCAGATCGGCGCTCACGTCCGCCTTGCCAGCGAACGAGACAGGGGAGTGGAATATCTTGCCCCATTGCTGCAGATCCAGCTTGGTTGCCTGCAACTGCAGGCGGCTGCTCTGGCCCGGTTCGCGGCCCCACTGGCCACTCAGGCTGAGAGTGCCCTCATCCGGCAGCGAGCTGGTGAGCTTGCCCAGCTGCCAGGAGCTGGGGGTCAGGTCCCCATCCAGCTCGCCGTTGCGGGCGCTGAGGCCATCCCACACCAGCTCGAACCACTTGCTTTCTATGCGGGCACGGCCGAGCAGCGGGCCGGGTTGGTTATCGCGCAGGGCGAGATCGCTCAGATAGAGCTGCCAGCCGGTCAGCGACAGGGGCAGGGTATCGTCGAAGGAGAGCACCTTGAGCTTGTCGAACGCCAGCTTGCGGATATCGACCTGCTGCGGGCGCCAGCTCTGCCAATCCTGCCACCAACCCTGCGGCAGGCTGATATCCATGCCGCTCAGCGCCACGTCTTTCAGGGTCAGCTTCTGCTGCTGGCTATCGAGGGAGAGCTCGACATTGAACGCCCCTTCATAGGCCTTGCCCTGCAGTTCGGCGTCGATCTGCTGGGGCGAGAAGGCGAGCTTGCCCTTGATCTCCTCCAGCTGGAACAGACCACGGCCCATGTCGCCCAGGGTGCCGCTCAGATAGCCGGTGGGCTGGCTGCCCGCCTGCCAGTTGAAGGCGGTGAGCTGGCCGCTGAAGTTGTTGAAGGAGAGCTCCTGATTGATGTCGTTGAGGCTGACGCCGTCCAGCTGACCGCGATCCAGCGACACGCTTTGCAACGGGAAGCGCTGCGGGAAGCCTTGCTGTGTCAGGTCACCCAGCTCTACCCGCATGCCGCGCGCTTTGAGATCGTGCAGTTGCAGGGTGCGAGCGGGCCAGTCCAGCACCATGCCGGTCTCCAGCAGACCGTCAAACAGGTTGGTCACCAGCTTGTCGGTGCGCAGCACTTCTCCTTCCAGCCGTCCTTGCAGGTTGAGGCGGGCGAAGGTGAATTGCGGGGTCTCCAGCTGGCCGATATTGAGGCTCAGGTTGGCCTGTGGCTGCCGTTTCGGGTCGATCAGCTCCCAGTCGCTCAGGGTGGCATTGAGGCCGCGCAGGGTCAGCTCGCTGCTCTCCAGACTGAGGCGATCGATTGTGCTGTCACTGATGGTGAGGGAGTGCACCGGCAGGTTCGGCAGCTGGTTGGGCAGCGGCAGCTTGATGGCGGGACGAATGAGATCGAGATGGGCGATGCGCACGTCGCGGCTCAGCCAGTCGATGCTCTCGATCTCCAGATAGATCTTGTCGAGGGAGACCGCATCGCCGTAACGTACCTGCTCAGCCAGCAGGGTGTAGGGGTGCAGCGGGTTGAACACCAGTCGCCCTATGGTGACCGGCACGCCGGTCTGCTGGCTGATCCAGCTGGCGATGGGGCCTTTGGCGCGCTCGGCGTCGAACAGGCCGAGGGCAACCCAGACAAACAGCAGCAGGAAGGCGAAGGTGTAGAGCAGGCCGCGTAGCCAGGAATTCATGGTTGCTTTCCTCCTGTTTTGGGATGTGTTGTCAGGCGTTTGAGTAGTGGTCTCGCAGACCGAGCCAACGGCGGATCAAGGGTTCGACATGACTCGGATGCCTATCCATGAGGAAGCGCGCCATCTTCTGCACCTGTGGAATAAGCGGCTGATCCCGCACCAGATCGGCGATCTTGAGATCAGCCAGACCGGTCTGGCGGGTGCCGAGCAGTTCCCCCGGGCCGCGCAGTTCCAGATCGCGCTGGGCGATGAGGAAGCCGTCGTTGGTCTCCCGCAGCACCCCGAGCCGGCTCTGGGCCGTCTTGGACAAGGGGGCATGATAGAGCAGCACGCAGTGAGAGGCTACCGCACCACGGCCAACCCGGCCGCGCAGCTGGTGCAGCTGTGCCAGCCCCAGTCGCTCCGGGTTCTCGATGATCATCAGGCTGGCGTTGGGCACATCCACCCCCACCTCGATGACGGTGGTGGCGACCAGCAGTTGCAGTATGCCTGCCTTGAACTCCTCCATCACCCGCTGTTTCTCGACCGGGCGCATCCGGCCGTGTACCAGCCCGATATGCAGGCCGGGCAGCAGGTTTTGCAGCTCGGCGGCGGTATCCTCGGCAGCCTGACACTCCAGCACCTCCGACTCCTCGATCAGGGTGCAGACCCAGTAGGCCTGCTTGCCCTCGGTGCAGGCGAGCTTGACCCGCTCGATCACGTCGCCGCGACGGCTGTCGGGCAGCGCGACTGTGGTGATGGGGGTGCGGCCCGGCGGCAGTTCGTCGATGACCGAGGTGTCGAGGTCGGCATAGGCGGTCATCGCCAGGGTGCGGGGGATGGGAGTGGCGGTCATGATCAGCTGATGGGGATGTACCCCTTCCCGCTCTCCTTTCTCGCGCAGGGCGAGGCGCTGATGCACCCCGAATCTGTGCTGTTCATCGATGATGACCAAGGCGAGGCGCTGGAACACCACCTGCTCCTGAAAGATGGCGTGGGTGCCCACCACCATCTTGACGCTGCCATCGGCGATGGCGGCCAGCGCCTCCTCCCGCGCCTTGCCTTTCTGCTTGCCCGCCAGCCAGCCGACTCCGATGCCGAGCGGCTCCAGCCACTTGGCGAAGTTGATGGCGTGCTGTTCCGCCAGCAGTTCGGTCGGCGCCATCAAACCCACCTGACAGCCGTTGCCGATGGCTTGCAGGGCGGCCAGCGCCGCGACCAGGGTCTTGCCGGAGCCCACGTCACCCTGCACCAGCCGCATCATGGGGTGGCTCTGTTGCAGATCCTTGCTTATCTCGGTCACCACCCGGCTCTGGGCGCCGGTGGGCTTGAACGGCAGGGCGCCGAGCAGCTGTTCGACCAGCGCAGGCGCCGGTTTGAGGGCGCGGGCCAGCTGGGTTTGTGCCTGAGCGCGCACCTTGAGTACCGAGAGGTTGTGAGCCAGCAACTCCTCCAGCACCAGCCGCTGCTGGGCCGGATGTTGGCCGCTTTCGAGCAGCGGCAGTGCCACTGAGGGGGGCGGACGGTGCAGCAATTTCAGGGCGGCGGCCAGCTCAATCTGGTGAGGATAGAGGCCGGCGGGCAGCAGCTCCTCAACGCCATAGAGGTCGAGCTGGGCCAGTGCCTGATCGGTGAGGTTGCGCAGGGTGAGCTGGCGCAGCCCTTCGGTAGTCGGGTAGACGGGGGTGAGCGCCTCTTCGGTCTGGCCGGCTTGCTCCTCGCCGAGCAGCTTGTACTCGGGGTGGGCCATCTCCAGCCCGTATTTGCCGGGGCGCACCTCGCCAAAGCAGCGGATCAGGCGGCCTGTCGCCAGACTGTTCTTCTGGGCGGCGGTGAAGTTGAAGAAGCGCAGGGTGAGGGTGCCGGTGCCGTCGCTGATACGGCAGACCAGCATGCGACGGCGCCCCATCACCAGCTGAGTGTCCTGGATCTCCCCCTCAACGGCGCCGTGCAGGCCGGGCGGCAGATCGCCGATGGGCCACACCTGGGTGCGGTCCTCGTAGCGCAGGGGGAGATGGAACAGCAGGTCCTGTACCGTGGCCAGTCCCAGCCGCTCGAGCTTCTCCTGCATCTTGCTGCCGACACCCTTGAGGCTGTCGAGAGGAATTTTATCCAATTTCATCAATTAGATGCCCGAAAACACTGTAAATATGTCCAGATGATAGGGGTTGTTGAGGGGCCGATGCAAGCCGAGTTGCTGCGGGCTGGGTCGCCAACGCGGGGTAAATGGCGGATATAACAAAGGCCTGCCGAAAACGGGAGGCCTTTGTGCGGCTGCCAACAGGCAAGGTGCGGGCGCATGGCGCCCAAGGTCAGATGATGCGTTTAAGCAGCAAATGGGCCTTGACCCGATGGATCCGTCCCAGCAGCTTGCGCACCTGTTCCGGGTAGTCCTGGATCTGCTCCACCTGATCGAAGTGGCTGATCCGCTTGGTGTTGGTCAGGATGTTCTCCCGCTCCGCGTTGAACTGGGGACGCAGCAGGTGGCGACGATCGTGCACCAGCAGGCCGTTTTCCAGATCCAGCGCCCAGGCGCGGGGGTTGAGGTTGTTGCCGGTGAGCAGGGCCCACTCGTCATCCACGAAGATCCCCTTGAGATGGTAGGAGTTGCGCTCGCAACACCAGAGCATCAGGTTGAGGCGGCCGTCGTCGATGTGACGCTGGTTGCGCTCGGCAAACTTGCGCAGGTTGGTCTCGTAGAGATAGGGCAGGCCACCGATAGTGGAGAACTTCTCTTCTGGCGGAATGAAGAAGTCGTTGGCGGTCTTGTCGCCCACTACGATGGTGACTTTGCAACCGCGCTGCAGCAGATCCTCGATATCCTTGCTCAACTCCTTGGGGGGGTTGAAGTAAGGGGTGCAGATGAAGATCTCCCGCTCGGTGGCGCGCACCAGATTGCGGATCATCAGGTTGAGCTGATTGTTGCGCTTGCCCAGACCCACCATGGGGGTGACGGCCACTTCCTGAGTGTTGACCGGCATGGTGCTGAAACGGTACTGGCTCTGGCGCAGGTTCTGCTTGAAGCGGCGGATCGGCCCCTTCAGCTGCTTGGCGCTGGGGATATCGCTGTGATCCAGTCGCTGCACCGCATCGCTCTTCACGAACAGATCATCCACGTAGTTGACCATGCTGCGGGCCAGCTCCGGGCTGGTGATCTGGTGATAGCGATCGAAGCGGTAGCGATCCTGCTGGTGCAGGTAGATGTCGTTGAGGCTGGCGCCGGAGTAGAGCACCACATCATCAAAGATGAAGCCCTTGAGGTGGAGCACGCCGAGCAGCTCGCGCCCTTTTACCGGCACGCCGTAGATTTCGATCTGGTGCTCGTGTTCGGCAGCCATGGCCTGATACATCAGGTGGTTGCCGCCCTGCTTGCCTTTGCCGATCAGGCCGCGCTGGGCACGGTGGAAGTCGACGAACAGCTTGATGTCGAGGGCCGGATTGCGCTGCTTGGCGGCGTAGAGGGCGGAGAGGATCTCCCGGCCTGCTTCGTCATCCTGCAGATAGAGCGCGACCAGATAGATGCGCCGGGTGGCACTGGCGATAAGCGCAAGAATGCGGCGTTTGAAATCCTGGGCGCTATAGAGCACTTCAAACTGATCCGCTGCGACGGCGATCTGGGGCAGGCGCGCCAGCAGTTGTCGATAATGGGCCGATGAATGCATAGATAAACCTGAAATCACGGGGTTAAGCGTTCCACTCGGAGCGATGAATAGGCGATTCTAGCAATCTCGCCCTCTCAGCCAAAGAAAGAATCATCAGAAAGATGAAAAAGGCCTCACGAGTGAGGCCTTTTGTCAGCATTTCGCCCTTGTCAGAGGAAGCTGTAGATGATCATCGCCATCACGCCGCCGGTGGTGCCGATGATGGTCTCCATCACAGTCCAGGTCTGCAGAGTCTG
Organism: Aeromonas sp. S13(2024); assembly: GCF_041402405.1. Lineage (NCBI taxonomy): Bacteria > Pseudomonadati > Pseudomonadota > Gammaproteobacteria > Aeromonadales > Aeromonadaceae > Aeromonas > Aeromonas sp. S13(2024). The sequence continues at coordinate 123,874 of NZ_JBGLRA010000011.1, forward strand.
CTTCTCGGTCAGGCCGAGGTAGCGGTTCGCCAGCCAGAAACCGGAGTCGTTGACGTGGGAGAGCACGATGGCACCGCCGCCGATGGCGATGGTGACGGCCGCCAGCTGGGCGCCGTTCAGACCGAGCGGCTCCAGCATCGGCAGCACCAGACCGCAGGCGGTCAGCATGGCGACGGTGGCGGAGCCCTGAATCACCCGTACCGCAGCGGCCAGAATGAAGGCCAGTGCGACGATGGGCAGACCGGAATCGGCCAGCATGTTGCCAAGGGCGGCACCCACACCGGAATCAACCAGCACCTGCTTGAACACGCCACCGGCACCGGTCACCAGAATGATGACGCCCGCCGGCTGGATGGCGCTGTTGCAGACGCTCATCACCTCGTCACGGGACATGCCACGGCGAATACCCAGCAGATAGAAGGCGGCCAGACAGGCGACCATGATGGCAGTGAAGGGGTGACCGATGAACTCCAGCCAGTTGTGCAGGGTGGAGCCCGCCTCGACAAAGCGACCGACGATGGTCTTGAGGCCGATCAGCAGCAGCGGCAGACCGATGAGGCCAATGGCCAGCCCGAAAGAGGGCAGGGATTTGCTGTCATCGTGAACGCTGTTCTGGGCATCGGCAGGCAGCGGCACATCGACGATCTTGCTGATGAAGTCACCGAACAGCGGGCCAGCGAGGATCAGCGCCGGTACGGCGGCGATCAGGCCGAACAGGATCATGTAGCCGAAGTCGGCACCCAGCTGGGATGCCACCAGGATCGGGCCCGGCGCCGGGATAAGGAAGGCTTGGCAGGTGGCGATACCGGCCAGCAGAGCGATACCGATCTTCACCACGCTGCCGCCGCCACGACGGACGATGGCGAAGGCGACGCCGATCAGCAGCACCACGGCCACGTCAAAGAAGAGCGGCAGGGCGCAGACAAAGCCGGTCAGGGCCATGGCCCAGTTGGCGCGCTTGACGCCAAACTTGCCGAGCAGAGTGTGAGCCACCCGGTCGAGGGCACCGGTCACTTCCATCACCTTGCCGAACATGGCGCCCAGCGCCACCACTACCGCGACGAAACCGAGGGTGCCACCCATCCCTTTCTGGATGGTGTTGGCGATATCGGCCGGGTTCATGCCAGCGGCAAGACCCGCCACCATGGAGACCAGGATCAGGGCTACCACGGCGTGGAGCCGGGCCTTCATCACCAGGAAGAGCAGCAGCACAATCGAGCCGGCGGCTGTCATGATCAGGGAGAGGTCAGACATTGTTATGCGTTCCTTTTTCCAAGTTCAGTCGTGACACCTTGCCGATCCGTCGGCAAACCATATCTTTATGATTTATTTAGATTTATGGCAAGGGCTCAACATCATATGCCCAGGTGACTATGGGTTTGCTCAGTCTGTGGCAGACTTCACATTTTCAATCGTTACCGGTAACATGTTACCGGTAACGTGTTAGATTAGAACCCATCAACAGCTGGTTTTTTGAAAAGTGGGACAGAGGTCAAATTATGGCGGGTAAGTGCATTATCGTGATGGGTGTGTGTGGTAGCGGCAAATCCAGCGTGGGTCTGAAAGTGGCCGAAGCGCTGGGCGCCAAGTTCATCGATGGTGATGACCTGCACCCCAAGGCCAACATCCAGAAGATGGCTGGCGGCAACCCCCTCAACGATGAGGATCGTGCCCCCTGGCTGGAGCGGATCCGCGACGCCGCCTACAGTCTCGAGCAGAAGAACGAGACCGGCATCATTGTCTGTTCCGCCCTCAAAAAGAAGTACCGCGACCAGATCCGCGAAGGCAACGAGTCGGTCAGCTTCATCTTCCTCGATGGCAGCCAGCCGCTGATCCTCGAGCGGATGCGTGCCCGCAAAGGCCACTTCATGCGTGAAAGCATGGTACAAAGTCAGTTCGATACTCTGGAGCGCCCGGAAGGCGAAGCCGGTGTATTCCACATTGATATAGACGGCACCTTCGAACAGGTGGTTGACCGCGCCGTCACAGCATTGGAGCAAGCCCAATGATTCATCAGGTAATTTCCGACGTCACCGCCCGCATCCGCGAGCGCAGTGTCGCCCGTCGTCAGGCATTTCTGGCCCGCATCCAGCGTCAGGCAGAGCAGGGCAAGACCCGCGCCGCGCTGGCCTGCGGCAACCTGGCCCACGCCGTGGCCGCCTGCAGCAGTGACGAGAAGGGTCGCATTCTCGATATGACCCGCGCCAACGTCGGCATCGTCACCGCCTACAACGACATGCTGAGCGCCCATCAGCCCTATCAGGGCTATCCGGATCAGATCAAGGCAGTGCTGGCCGAGCTGGGCCACAGCGCCCAGGTCGCCGGCGGCGTGCCCGCCATGTGCGATGGCGTGACCCAGGGTCAGCCGGGGATGGACATGTCCCTCTTCTCCCGCGACCTGATCGCCCAGGCGACCGCGCTGTCGCTCTCTCACAACACCTTTGATGCGACCCTGCTGCTCGGCATCTGCGACAAGATAGCTCCGGGTCAGATCATGGGGGCCCTCTCCCACGCTCACCTGCCGACTGCATTTGTTCCTGCTGGCCCGATGGCGAGCGGCATCAGCAATGACGAGAAGGTGAAGGTGCGTCAGAAGTACGCTGCCGGTGAAGTGGGTCGCGATGCCCTGCTGGAGATGGAGTGCGGCGCCTACCACGCGGCAGGCACCTGTACCTTCTACGGCACCGCCAACACCAACCAGCTGGTATTCGAGGCCATGGGCCTGATGCTGCCGGGCTCTGCCTTTGTCCACCCACACAGCGAGCTGCGCCGCGCCCTGACCGCCGAAGCGGCCCGCCGCATCAGCGCCATGATCCCGGGCTCCCCGGCCTATCGCCCGCTGAGCGAGGTGCTGGATGAGCGCTCGCTGGTCAACGGTCTGGTGGCCCTGCTCGCCTCCGGCGGCAGCACCAACCACAGCATCCACATGGTGGCGCTGGCCCGCGCCGCCGGTCTGGTGCTGACCTGGGATGACATCAGCGATCTCTCCGACGTGGTGCCGCTCTTGGTTCGCATGTACCCGAACGGCCCGGCCGACGTCAACGCCTTCGAACAGGCGGGCGGCGTGCCCGGCCTGATGCGCCGTCTGGCGCAAGAGGGGCTGATCCACATGGACGCCACTCCGGTCTTTGGCGAGATGCAGGATTACCTCAGCCGTCCGGCACTGGTCGATGGCCAGCTGGTATGGCAGCCGGTGGGCGAAAGCGGCGATGCGAGCGTGCTGTCGCCTTCCGGCAGCGTATTCCAGGCCACCGGCGGCACCAAGCTGCTGGCGGGCAATCTGGGCCGCGCCGTGGTCAAGGTCTCTGCCGTGGCTCCCGAGTATCGGGTGATTGAAGCGCCAGCGCGGGTCTTCTCCTCCCAGCATGCGGTGGAAGCGGCCTACAAGGCGGGTGATCTCAATCAGGACGCCGTTATCGTGGTGCGCCACAATGGCCCAGCCGCCAACGGCATGCCGGAACTGCACAAGCTGATGCCTGTGCTCGGCAACCTGCAGAAGGCGGGTTTCAAGGTGGCGCTGGTCACCGATGGCCGTCTCTCCGGCGCCTCCGGCAAGATCCCGGCTGCCATCCACGTCACTCCGGAAGCGCTGCACGGCGGGGCCATTGGCCTGCTGGCCGACGGCGATCTGCTACGGGTTGACGCGGTAAACGGCAGCCTCGACTGCCTGACCGATTTGAGTGGCCGTACCCAGGCCGAGATTGACCTCACTCTGGAACAAGAGGGGTGGGGCCGTGAACTGTTCAGCGTGATGCGTCGCGCGGTATCGAGCGCCGAGTGTGGCGCTACCATCTTTGACTAAGGAAGAGCTATGCAGAACTGGAAAGTGACCCCGGCCGAGGTGTTTGCCGCCTCCCCGCTGGTACCCGTGATGGTTATCAACGAGCTGGATCAGGCCCTGCCGATGGCCAAGGCGCTGCTCGACGGCGGCATCTCTGTCTTCGAAATCACCCTGCGCACCCCGGTGGCGCTCGATGCCATCGCCCTCATCGCCAAGGCGATGCCGGATGCCATGGTCGGTGCCGGTACCGTGCTCAACTGCGCGCAGTTTGACGCCGCCGTCGCCGCTGGTGCCCGTTTCGTCATCTCCCCGGGGATGACCCCGGCCCTGCTGGCCCACGCAGCCAAAAGCACTGCACCGCTGATCCCGGGTGTGGCTACTCCGTCTGAAGTGATGCAGGCGCTGGAAGCGGGCTATGACCATCTGAAGTTCTTCCCGGCCGAAGCGAACGGCGGCACCAAGGCGCTCTCTGCCATTGCCGCGCCGCTGCCCCAGGTGAAGTTCTGCCCCACCGGCGGTATCGGCCCGAAAAACGTGGCCGACTATCTGGCACTCAAGTGCGTGGCCACCGTCGGCGGCTCCTGGATGCTGCCGGCCGATGCGGTCAAGAGCGGCAACTGGGAAGAGGTAACCCGCCTCTCCCGCGAAGCGGTTGAGCAGGTTAAACGCTAAGCATCAGTTGTGCAGAAAACCAAACAGGCCACCCTCGGGTGGCCTGTTTGTTATCGGCGTGACTTAAGTGGGTGAGGGAAGGGATTACCCAAGACTCTCCCCGACATAGAGGGAGAAGCCGATATCCTTGCGGGTGTCGGGTTGGGATTGGCCGTTGAGACGAGCCAGCAGCATGGTGGCCGCCTCCCGACCGATCGCTTCCCGCGGGGTGGCGATACTGGCCAGTTTGGGGGTCATGGCGTGGCCGATGTCGAGGGCGTTGCAACCGGCGATGGCGATCTGCTGGGGCACCGGGATCCACTTGGCCTGACACTGCAACAGGGCGCCCACCGCCAGGTCATCGTTGGTGCAGAACAGGCCGTCGAGGTCGGGATAGCGTACCAGCGCCTGATCCAGCAGCTCGCCCCCCAGAGTGAAGCTGGAGGATTGTTCGGTCAGCAGATGCTGGCCGGTGAGGCCGAAGTCGGTCATCGCCTGATAGTAACCCTCCATCCGCAGCTGGGTACGTACGTCGAGCCGCGCCCCCAGATAGACCACCTTGCGTCGGCCCCGGTGCAGCATCTCTGTTACCATGGCCCGGGCCGCGGCTCTATGATCCATGCCGACCACCATGTCGATGGGGGTTTGTGGTAGATCCATGGTCTCCACCACCGGAATGCCGGCGGTGGCGATCATCTTGCGGGTGCGTTCGGTGTGCTGGCTGTCGGAGAGGATCAGCCCATCCACGTGATAGGAGAGCAGGGACGCGACCTGCTCCTCCTCCCGCTCCGGGCTGTAGCCGTAGTGGGCAAGCAGGGTCTGGTAGCCAGCCGGTCGGGTCACCGACTCGATGCCGTGGATCACCGCCGAGAATACCTGGTTGGAAAGTGAGGGGATCAGGATGCCGATCGCCTTGCTGGTCGCGTTGGAGAGAATGTCCGGCGCTCGGTTGGGGATATAACCCAGCTCTTCCACCACAGCTGCGATCCGCTCGCGGGTCCCCTCCGCTACGGTCTGCGGGTCGCGCAGATAGCGGCTGACAGTCATCTTGGTCACGCCGGTCTGGTCGGCGATATCTTGCAGGGTGGGGCGGCGCTTGCGGGTGGGGCTCATAGGGGTGTCCAGCGTGGATGTTACATGTAACATTACCGTTTTTGGCGGATAAAGTCAGCATATGAAGCCGTTTTTGCAGGAGTTTTCCGATGATCAGAGGCAAGCAGTTCGTGGATGTCCGGTTCGAGCAACAGGATGTGGAGGGGGAGCAGTTCTCGGAGTGCCGCTTTATCGGCTGCAATTTCTCCTGGCTGGATTTGAGCGATAGCCGCTTCATCGACTGCAGCTTCTACGATCGGGAGAGTGAACGGGGCTGCCTGTTGCAGGGTTGCGATCTGCGCGAGGCCAGCTTCCTGCGCTGCGATCTCACCATGGCCGATTGCAGCCGTAGCCAGTGTCTGGGGTTGGAGATGCGCGACTGTCAGGCGGTCGGTATCAACTTCGGCCACGCCAGCTTCGCCAACCAGATCACCGCCAAAAGCTACTTCTGCGAGGCCCATCTGACCGGCAACAACTTCAGCTACGCCAGCTTCGAGGGCTGTCTGCTGGAGAAGTGCGAGCTGACCGGCAACCGCTGGCAGGGAGCCAACCTGTTTGGTGCCTCGCTGGCGGGTTCCGATCTCAGCGGCTCCGAGTTTGGCCAGATCGACTGGACCAGCTTCAAGCTGCAGGGCTGCGATCTGCGCCAGTGCGATCTGCCGGGGCTGGATCTGCGCCGGGTCGATCTGCAAGGGGTGCAGATCAACGAGGATCAGCAGCAGACCTTGCTGGAGCAGATCGGTCTGGTTGTCTTCCCCTGAGCCGAGCGAAAAATTAGGTAATTTTTCATCAAATGGGAGCGACAGCGGGTTGCTGTACTCCTGAAACGACAAAAGCCTGCGTGATGCAGGCTTTTGCTAGTGAGCGTGTGATGCGTTTGTCGGCCGGGTTGACTCAACCCTTGGCCAGCCATTTGGTTGGGTTGATCGCCTCGCCCTGATAGCGAATTTCGAAGTAGAGGCCCGGTCTGTCCTGACCGCCACTGTCACCGACCAGTGCCACCGGTTCACCCTGTTCCACATTCTGGCCAACCTGACGCAGCAGCGACTGATTATGACCGTAGAGGCTCATATAGCCCTTACCGTGATCGATTACCAGCAGCATACCGAAGCCATCGAGCCAGTCGGCGTAAACCACCTGGCCCGGCGCGACCGCCTTGACCTGGGTTCCTTCGCTGGCGCCGATCAGGGTGCCTTTCCACTTGAGCTGGGCGGTGCGCGGCGAGCCGTAGGCGATGAGGATCGGCCCCTGTACCGGCCAGCGCAGGCTGCCATTGGTCTTGAGCCCGCTGTAGTAACCTGCGGTCCCAATCCCCGAGCCTCGCTCCGGTTTGGTACTGGACATCTCTTCGACCGGTTCTGCCGGTTTGACGGTTTTATTCTGCTGGGCGGCAAGTCGTTGTTGCTCGGCGCGGCGCTGCTCGGCCAGCTTGCGCTGACGCTCCTGTTCCGCTTTCAGCTTGGCCAGCCGCTCCCGTTCGGCCCGTTCGCGGCGCTCCTGCTCTTCCCGCTGGCGGCGCAGCTCTTCCAGCCGGGCTTTCAGCGCCTTCTCCGCCTTGACCAGCTTGGTGAGCTTCTGCTCGTCATCCTGTACCGACTGCTGCAACTGGTTGCGCACCTTGGCCCGGCTCTGCTGGCTGGCCAGCAGGGTCTGGTGATGCTCCTGCTGTTCGGCAAGCAGGGTCTGCAGTCTGGTTTCGGTCTCTTTGGTTGCCTGCTGGTTTTTCGCCAGCTTGTCGCGGGTGGCGCGCAGGGCGTCGATGGCCTCGATGCGGGCCTTGTTGAGGTAGTCGTAGTAGTCGAGGGAGCGGCTCAGTTTGGCCGGATCCTGCTGATTGAGCAGCAGTTTCAGGTAGTCGTGGTTGCCCGCCTGAAAGGCGCTCTCCGCCTGTTTGGCCAGCAACTGCTTTTGATGTTTGGCTTGAACTTCCAGCGCCAGCTTGTCTTTTTGCAGGGTCGCCAGCTTCTGCTGGTTCTGCTTCAACTGCTGTCTGGTCTGGTTGAGTTTGGCGGCGGCGGCCGAGATGGCCTGCTCGTCAGCCTTGAGCTGGGTATTGAGCTTGGCAAGCTCCTGCTTGCTGAGCTTGATGGTCTTCTGTTGCTCTTTGATCTGGGACTGCATGGTGCCCAGCTGCTGATTGGCGGCCAAAGCCGATTTGCTGGCGCCAAACAACAGGCAAAAAAACAGCGCGCCGGCCAACAGGCCGACGCGACTGGTTTTCTGTGAAATAACTTCGCATCCCCGCATGGGGAAGGATTATTTCAGAATCATCAGGGGCTTGCCAGTCATTTCCGGCGGCACCGACAGACCCATCAGGGTCAGCATGGTGGGGGCCAGATCGGACAGTTTGCCACCTTCAACTACCTCGGCTTTGCGACCGAAATAGATGAGCGGAACCGGCAGATTGGTGTGGGCGGTGTGGGCCTGACCAGTCTCTTCGTCCAGCATCTTCTCGGCGTTGCCGTGGTCGGCAGTGATCAGGCACTCGCCACCCACTTCGGCCAGCGCGTCGGTGACACGACCGATGCAGTGGTCAACGGCTTCACAAGCTTTGACTGCGGCATCAAACACACCGGTGTGACCAACCATGTCGCCATTCGGGTAGTTACAGATGATGACGTCGTACTTGCCGCTCTTGATGGCCGCAACCAGCTTGTCGGTCAGCTCTTCGGAGCTCATCTCCGGCTGCAGGTCATAGGTCGCCACTTTCGGGCTGGCCACGATCTCGCGATCTTCGCCGGTGAAGCAGGACTCTTCGCCACCGTTGAAGAAGAAGGTGACGTGAGCGTACTTCTCGGTTTCGGAGATGCGCAGCTGGGTCTTGCCCTGCTTGGCCAGCCACTCACCCAGGGTGTTGACCAGAGCGGTCGGCGGGTAGGCACAGGCAGTTTTGATGTCGGCCGCGTATTCGGTCAGCATCACGAAGTTCAGTTTCGGCTCGACTGCACGGGCGAAGCCGGTGAAGTCGGTGTCAACGAAGGCGCGGGTGATTTCACGGGCACGGTCGGCACGGAAGTTCATGAAAATCAGCGCATCGCCATCTTCCATCGGGGCAGCTTCGCCGATGCGGGTCGCCTTGACGAACTCGTCGTTCTCGTCGCGGGCATAGGCGGCAGCCAGTGCTTCGGTGGCGCTATTGGCGGTGAACTCGCCCTTGCCCTGGGTCATCAGGTCATAGGCTTGCTGCACGCGATCCCAGCGGTTGTCACGGTCCATGGCAAAGTAACGACCGATCATGGAGGCGAAACGACCTTTGCCCAGCTTGGCGAACAGGGCGTCGAACAGCTCGATGGAGGACTGGGCGGAGCGCGGCGGAACGTCACGGCCATCCAGGAAGGCGTGCAGATAGATCTTCTCTGCGCCACGCTTGGCAGCCATTTCGATCATGCCCATGATGTGCTCTTCGTGGCTGTGTACGCCACCCGGGGACATCAGACCCATGATGTGAACGGCTTTGCCGTTGGTCACAGCAGCGTCAACAGCCTTGGCCAGCTCGACGTTCTGGAAGAATTCACCGTCCTGGATGTCTTTGGAGATGCGGGTCAGCTCCTGATAGACGATGCGACCGGCACCGATGTTGACGTGGCCCACTTCGGAGTTGCCCATCTGGCCATCCGGCAGACCCACGTCCAGGCCGGAGCCGGAGATCAGGGTGCTGGTGTAGTCACGGGCCAGACGATCGAGGTTGGGAGTCTTGGCGGCAGCGACGGCGTTGTGCTCTTGCTTGGTGCTGTAGCCCCAACCGTCCATGATGACCAGAACCAAAGGTTTCTTAGCTGTTGACATAAGACTATGTCCTCTCGGATTGGAAAAAATGCGGGAAATGAAACTAGCGTAATATTACTACATCTGCCGAAATAGTCACCTGATAGCCAAGGGGCGCTCCCGCTGCCCCGCAAGCCACGCCCTTCCTGCCATGCTCGCTGCCCGTTGATGATGGGAGCCTGCTCGCGCTTTGCCGCCAAGATGGCTGATCTTATCAATACCCCCATGTATACTCGGGCCCTTGTCTTGGTCCCTGGATAGTAGAAGATGCAAGAGTATTTGGATTTTGCGGCCCGTAACCCGCTGCTGACCGCAGCCTGGTTGGGTCTGGCTGGCACTCTGGTTTACACCACTGTGCGTGCCCGTTTGTCCCCGGTAAAAACCGTCAACAACCACACCGCGACCCTGCTGATCAACCGCGAGAATGCCACCGTGGTGGATATTCGCAGTCAGGAAGAGTACGCCAAGGGCCATCTGGCCGGTGCCCAGCACCTGCCGCTGACCCAGATCCAGAGCAATAATCTGGGCCCGGTTGAAAAGCATAAAGATGCCCCCATCATAGTGGTGTGCGAGTCGGGAATGACTGCGGGCGGCGCGGGCCGTCAGCTGAGCAAAGCTGGCTTCAAGCAGGTTTATGTGCTCGGCGGTGGCATGGCCCAATGGCGTGCAGAAAATCTGCCGGTAACCAAGAAACGCTGATTTAAGCAGGGCCTGAGCCCACTTATCCATATAACAAGGAATCAAACGAAATGGCTGACGAGATCAACAACCAGGAAGTACAACCGGAATTTCACATCCAGCGTGTTTACACCAAGGATGTCTCTTTCGAAGCGCCGAACACCCCGCACATCTTCCAGAAAGAGTGGCAGCCGGACGTCAAGCTGGATATGGATACCAAGACCAACATCCTGGCTGAGAACGTGTACGAGGTTGTCCTGACCCTGACCGTAACTTGCAAACTGGAAACCGAAACTGCCTTCCTGTGCGAAGTACAGCAAGCCGGTATCTTCACCATCGGCAACCTGCCGGAGCCGCAACTGGCTCACTGCCTGGCTGCCTTCTGCCCGAACATCCTGTTCCCGTATGCCCGCGAAGCCGTGGCCAACATGGTGAGCAAGGGTTCCTTCCCGCAGCTGAACCTGGCACCGGTCAACTTCGATGCCCTGTTTGCCCAGCACATGGCGCAAGCACAGGCCCAGCAGGCGACTGCGGAAGCCTGATAATGGCTGACCAGATCGCTATCTCGGTCTTGGGGGCGGGGTCTTATGGCTCCGCCCTTGCCATTTCTCTGGCGCGCAATGGTCATCCGACCCTGCTGTGGGGTCACGATCCCGCCCATGTCGCCGAGCTGGAACAAGACCGCTGCAACAAGGCATTTTTGCCTGATGTTCCTTTTCCTGTTGATTTGCAGCTAACTGCGGATCTGCAACGTGCGGTACAAGCGGCTCCCGTGCTGCTGCTGGTCGTGCCGAGCCATGTATTTGGCGATGTACTGACCCGGATCAAACCCTTCCTGCGCCCCGATACCCGTATCGCCTGGGCCACCAAGGGTCTGGAGCCGGACAGTGGCCGCCTGCTGCAGGATGTGGCCCGCGAAGTACTGGGTGACGAGATACCGCTGGCGGTCATCTCCGGCCCCACCTTCGCCAAGGAGCTGGCTGCCGGTCTGCCGACCGCCATCTCGGTCGCTTCGACTCACGATGAGTTCGCCGACGATCTCTCCCATCTGCTGCACTGTGGCCGCTCGTTCCGGGTCTATACCAATCCGGACTTCGTCGGTCTGCAGCTGGGTGGGGCGGTGAAGAACGTCATCGCCATCGGTGCCGGTCTCTCCGACGGGCTCGGGTTTGGCGCCAATGCCAGAACCGCGCTCATCACCCGGGGTTTGGTGGAGATGCAGCGTCTGGGTGCGGCGCTGGGTGCCGATGCCAAAACCTTTATGGGGATGGCGGGGCTCGGGGATCTGGTGCTCACCTGTACCGACAACCAGTCGCGCAACCGTCGCTTCGGGCTGGCCCTCGGGGCTGGCAAGGATGTGAACACCGCCATGACCGAGATCGGTCAGGTGGTGGAGGGGTATCGCAACACCAAAGAGGTGCATCTGCTGGCGGCCCGCTGCGGCGTCGAGATGCCCATCTGCGAGCAGATCTTCAAGGTGCTCTACGAGGGTAAGAACCCGAAAGAGGCGGCCATCGCCCTGCTGTCGCGAGACAAGAAGGACGAGTAATCTGCCGATTGCCCATGCAAAAGGCCCCGCCAGATGGCAGGGCCTTTTCTTTGCTGCAAGGGCTGCAAATCAGTAGTAGGAGTGGTCGCCGCGCTGGTGCTCGGTGGCGTCTTTCACGCCGTTGAGCTCACCCGGGAACTTCTCCAGCAGCTGCTTTTCGATCCCTTCTTTAAGGGTGTAATCGACCATGGAGCAACCGTTGCAACCACCGCCAAACTGCAGGATGGCCAGTTTGTCTTCAGTCAGCTCGACCAAGGTGACCTTGCCACCGTGACCGGCCAGCATAGGGTTCACTTCGGACATCAACACGTACTCGATGCGCTCGATTAGCGGCGCGTCGTCGGCCACTTTACGCATCTTGGCGTTCGGTGCTTTCAGGGTGAGCTGGGAGCCCATCTGATCGGTGACGAAGTCGATGGTGGCATCCACCAGGAAGGGGGCGCTCAGGGGATCGACCATACAGTCGAAGCCGCTGAAGGGCAGGTGTTGATCTTCCGGGTCCACGGCATCGGGCGGGCAATACGATACGCCACACTCGGCATTCTGGGTTCCCGGATTGACCACAAACACCCGGATATTGGTGCCATCAGGCTGTTTTTCCAGCAGTTTACGGAAATGGGCCTGGGCGGCGTCGGAAATGCTGATCATCACTATCCTCATAAACCTGAGTGTACGACTAGGGTATTTATGATAACGCGGTTATTAATGCTTGGGTAGCATGCCGATGGCTACTTGCTGTGCCGCAGGGTACGACAGATCGCCCACACTTCCACCTTTGTGATGCCGCTCTCATGGAGCAAACGGCTGAGCTGACCAGCGGTGGCGCCTGTGGTCACGACGTCATCGAGCAGGGCGACATGGCGATAGTGGTGGGGGCGGATCCGGAATGCCCCGCGCAGATTGCGCCGCCGCTGCCCGGCGCTCAGGGTTGTTTGTTGCGGGGTCGCCTTGATGCGCTGCAACAAAGTGTTGTCGCAGGGAATGTCGGTGAACTCGCCAAGGGCTTGCGCGATCTCCTCCGCCTGATTGAACCCTCGCCGCCACTGCCGCCACCAGTGCAGGGGAACCGGAATGATCGCCTCCGGCGGCTCGCGGCCATCCAGATGATCGGCCAAGAGGCGTGCCAGTAGCGGCGCCAGAAGGATCTGGCCGGAATATTTGAGCCGGGGGATCAGCATGGGGTAGGGAGCCAGGTAGTCGCCGATCACCTGCAACCGCTCCCAAGGGGGAGGCCTGCGCTGGCAGCGACCACAGACCGGTGTGCTCTCTTCTATATAGTCAGCCAGCGGTGCGGCGCAGAGGTGGCATCTCGGCTGTGACTGGTGCAGCGCCTGCCGACACCAGCTGCAGAGCAGGGGCTCGTTGTCGCAAGGCTGATGACAGAGCAGGCAACTCCCTTGCCAGTCGCCGTGGCTGGCGAGCAGCGGGCTTGCTTTAGCGAGCAGTCGCTTTAACATGCTGACCCCAAGAGCATGAACAGGGATCTTGAGTCTAGATGAGCATATCTGTAGAGCAGTTTGGCCAGGGGCCCGATCTGGTGTTGTTGCACGGGTGGGGGATGAACGGTGCGGTCTGGCATGGTGTTGCCCAACAGTTGGCGTCCCACTATCGGGTTCATCTGGTGGATTTGCCCGGCTTTGGCAACAGCCCGCTGGCAGACGAGGTGGATTACAGCCTGACCTGGCTTGCCGAGCAGGTGGCCGCCATCTTGCCGCAGAAGTGCCATCTGCTTGGCTGGTCGCTCGGCGGTCTGGTGGCAAGCCAGTTGGCGCTGACTCATCCCGATCGGTTGCACTCCCTGATCACGGTAGCCAGCTCTCCCTGCTTTATGGCGCGGGACGAGTGGCCCGGCATTGCCCCCAAGGTACTGACCGGCTTCAACCAGATGCTGGCGGGGGATTTTCGCCAGACCATAGAGCGCTTTCTGGCGATCCAGGCCATGGGCAGTGAACACGCTCGGGACGATATCCGTCAGTTGCGCCACTGGCTGGCCGAGCGCCCGGCTCCCCAGTTTGCCGCTCTCGAGGCCGGGCTGACGCTGTTGGCCGAGATTGACCTGCGCGAACCGCTGCGGGAGCTGGATCTGCCCTGGTTGCGGATCTATGGCCGACTGGATTCATTGGTACCCAAGGCGGCCATTCCCCTGCTGGATGATCTCTACCCTGCCAGCCGCAGCGTGACTCTCAATAAGGCCTCACACGCACCTTTTATCTCCCATCCTGACGAATTCATTGAAATCGTTCGAGATTTTGTTGGCTAAAAAACAGCCTGCAAGCTTCATTAATCCTCTGGTCTGGCGGATAATTAAGCTGTGACCAGAGGAGTAACACCATGCGTATTGATTCTGCTTTCAACAGCGGGGTACAGGGATTTCAGCGAGCCGAGCAGATTGCCGACAAGGCATCCAATCAGATCGCCCGCCTCAACACCCCCAGCGGGGATCAGGTGCAAGTGACCGATGAGCTCGTCAATCTCAAGGTGGCCGAGCAGCAGGCTGGTGCTTCCGCCAAGGTAGTGCAGACCGCCAGCGATATGATGGGAACCCTGATCGACATCCGGGTGTGAGATGAACATCAATGTCAGTCTGCCTCCCCTTATCCCGACACAGCTGCAACCCCAGGTGGAAGCGGCGAGGACGGATAATCGCCGGGCAGAACTGATCCCGCAGGCCCGTGCGGGCCAAGCCTCCGTTGCCGAATCTGAAGTCGGCTCCCAGAAAGAGAAATCCAAAGCCGGTCAGGCCTCCAGCAATCAGAGCTCCCAGAACAGCCGTGAAACCGGGCAATTAGCCCCGACGACACTGCCAGACAATCGCTTTGTCGAGGCCACCGGCGAGGATGGGCAGCGCAAGCAGCAAGATCCTAAACAGCAGGAGCAGCAACAGCGGCAAGAGCAGCAGGTTCAGGATCTTGTCGAGCGTGACAAGGAGGTGCGTACTCACGAGCAGGCTCACCAGTCTGCGGGTGGAGAATACGCCAGCTCGCCCACCTATCAGTTTACGCAAGGGCCGGATGGCAAGCGTTATGCGACGGGTGGCGAAGTCCAGATCGATACCAGTGTCGTACCCGGTGACCCTGCCGCTACCATCGCCAAGATGCAGCAGATCCGCGCTGCAGCGCTGGCGCCCGCCGAGCCTTCCGCGCAGGACTTGGCCGTCGCGCGCAGCGCCGCTGCGAGTGAGGCCAAGGCGCGCAAAGAGCTGATGGCCGAGCAGAGCGCGAAATCGGGCGGTGTGCTGAGTGCCTATATGGACAAGCGCAACAGCGTTATCGCGGGCCACTATCGACAGGCTGTCAGCCCGGCCTCTACCCAGTCCCTCAGTCTGCATATCTGAATCACCCTCGCCAAACTTTCAGCTGCTTTGCCTGTTTTGCAACTAACCTGAAGATCAGGCCCATTCCAATTTCACAGGAGCTGTCATGCATTTCGATGAAGTCAAAGCGGAAGATTTCACCACCTTCTCCCGTGTACCGCCTCCCCACCTGCAGATGGAGCAGTTTCTGATGCAGCTCGGGGGAGGGGGAACTGAAGGAACCAGTTTCAAGAAGAAAGTGATGCTGGCGGCTGGCTGGAGCCACACCGGCGTCGTCTCTTACGGCAAATATCCGCAAGAGGCCTGCAAGGCATTCAACCGACTGCGGGAAGTGCTAGCCCAGCATGGAGAGCCCGAGAGCATTCTTGCTGCCCTGGCGCAGTGATCCTGAGCTTCGCGCGTAAAAAAGCCCCTTGTGGGGCTTTTTGCATTCAGAGGACTTCTGGAAGGCTTCGCTACTTTTTCGCTTTGGAGAGCGCTGCCGCGAAGGCGTTGCCCATGGCACCACCCATAGGGGGGCTTTGCCGCGGCTCATTTCTTGGCTTGGTGTTGCCGGCACTGCTGTTGCGCGCTTCAGCCGGCTTGCGGGAAGCTTGTCCTGCTTTCTCGTCGAGGCGCATGGTCAGGCTGATCCGCTTGCGCGGGGCGTCCACTTCCAGCACCTTGACCCGCACAATGTCGCCCGCCTTGACCACCTCACGGGGATCCTTGACGAAACGGTCGGTCAGGGAGGAGATGTGCACCAGACCGTCCTGATGAACACCGATATCGACGAAGGCGCCGAAGTTGGTGACGTTGGTGACCACGCCTTCCAGTACCATCTCGGGTACCAGGTCGCTGATCTGCTCCACACCTTCCTTGAAGGTCGCGGTTTTGAACTCGGGGCGCGGGTCGCGGCCCGGCTTGTCCAGCTCGCCGATGATGTCGGTGACGGTAGGTACGCCGAATTGCTCATCGGTATAGTCGGCCGGTTTCAGGCTGCGCAGCAGGCTGCTGTTGCCGAGCAGGCTCTCCACGGTCTGCTCCAGCTTGGCGAGGATCCGCTCCACCACCGGATAGGACTCCGGGTGTACCGCCGAGCTGTCGAGGGGATTGCTGCCGCCGCGAATGCGCAGGAAGCCGGCGCACTGTTCGAAGGCTTTGGGGCCGAGTCGGCTCACTTTCAGCAACTGCTGACGGCTCTTGAAAGCGCCGTGCTCATCCCGATAGGCGACGATGTTCTGGGCCAACGTCTGGGAGAGGCCGGAAACCCGGTTGAGCAGGGCGACCGAGGCGGTATTCACATCCACACCGACCGCGTTCACGCAATCCTCGACCACCGCATCCAGCCGGCGGGCCAGTTGGCTCTGGCCGACGTCGTGCTGATACTGACCTACCCCGATACTCTTGGGGTCGATCTTGACCAACTCGGCCAACGGGTCTTGCAGGCGGCGGGCGATGGAGACGGCGCCACGGATCGAGACGTCGAGATCCGGGAACTCCTGAGAGGCAAGCTCGGAGGCGGAGTAGACCGAGGCCCCCGCTTCGCTCACGACTATCTTCTGCGCCTTGGCGGCGGGGTAGCGCTCGAACAGGTCGCTGACCAGCCGGTCGGTCTCCCGCGAGGCGGTGCCGTTGCCGATGCTGATGAGCTCGACCTTGTGCTTCTGGCACAACTCGCTCAGGGTCTTGAGGCTCTGATCAATCTGGCGTTTTGGTTCGAATGGATAGATGGTGGCGTGATCGACCAGTTTGCCGGTGGCATCCACCACGGCAACCTTGACCCCGGTGCGGATGCCCGGATCCAGCCCCATGGTGCAGCGCATGCCGGCCGGGGCCGCCATCAGCAGATCCTTGAGGTTCATGGCGAACACCTTGATTGCCTCCTCCTCTGCCGACTCGCGGATGCGGCCGATCAGCTCGGTCTCCATCTGAAGCGACAACTTGATCTTCCAGGTCCAGCTCACCACCCCTTGCAGCCATTTGTCGGCCGGGCGGTTCTGCAGATTGAGCTTGAGGTGGTGGGCAATGATCCCTTCGCAGGGGCTGGCACTCTCATCGTCACCGGTGACCAGCGCCAGATTGAGAATCCCTTCATTGCGGCCGCGCAGCATGGCCAGCACCCGGTGGGAGGGGGCCTTGTGCAGGGGTTCGTCGTGTTCGAAATAGTCCTTGAACTTGGCCCCTTCCTGCTCCTTGCCTGCCACCACGCGGGCGCGCAGGGTGGCATTCTGCCACAGGTAGTCGCGCAACTTCTCCAGCAGGTCGGCCTGCTCGGCGAAGCGCTCCATCAGGATATAGCGGGCGCCGTCGAGGGCAGCCTTGCTGTCGGCAATGCCCTGTTCGGGATTGAGGAAGGTGGCTGCAGCTAGCTCGGGATCCTGCATCGGGTCGCTGAGCAGCAGGTTGGCAAGTGGCTCCAACCCGGCTTCGATCGCCATCTGCCCCTTGGTGCGGCGCTTGGGCTTGTAGGGGAGGTAGAGATCTTCCAGTCGGGTCTTGCTGTCGGCGCCATTCAATTCGCGCATCAGCTCGGGGGTCAGCTTGCCCTGCTCTTCGATGGAGCGAATGATCACCTGACGGCGATCTTCCAGTTCACGCAGATAGCCGAGGCGGCTCTCCAGAGTACGTAGTTGGCTGTCGTCCAGACCGCCGGTCACCTCTTTACGGTAACGGGCGATAAAGGGCACGGTCGAGCCTTCATCCAGCAGGCGCACTGCGGCCTGCACCTGCTCCGGGCGAGCATTGAGCTCACCGGCAATCTGTCTCTCTATGGTTTGCATCATGATGTTGTTGAGGGCCTCTGTGGTCGAGTCCGCGCCATCAGGCGCCAAGTGTGAGCACTATATGGGGTCGTGTTGCGGGATGCCACCCTGCGCCGGGGTCTGCACCAGTCAGACTGATAAAGTCGCAGGGGAGGGCGTTTATCTTGCCATTGCACCTGTGACTCAGGATGTGCCTGTGGCAAGCAGTCCGGCTATTTGGGGTAGCTGATCTCGTTGATATACCAGCAGACGTCACCAACTGGCGTACGGACGATGGCCTCATCACCGACCTCTTTCTTGAGCAGGGCGCGGGCCATGGGGGAGTCGATGGAGATGTAATCCTTGCGCTCGAAGATCTCGTCATAGCCGACGATGCGAAAGCGCTTGGTCTCACCCTCTTCGTTTTCCACCTCGACCCAGGCGCCGAAGAAGACCTTGCCCTCCTGCGCGGGGGCATAGTCGACGATCCCCAGCTCTTCGAGGCATTTGCGCAGGTAACGCACCCGCCGATCGATCTCCCGCAGCCGCTTCTTGTTGTACTGGTAGTCGGCATTTTCGCTGCGATCCCCCAGGCTGGCGGCCCATGCCACCTTCCTGGTGACCTCGGGGCGCTCCTGACGCCAGAGAAAATCGAGTTCTTCTTTCAGCTTGTTGTAGCCTTCGCGGGTGATCAGCTTTGTCTTCATGGTGATGCGGACCTGGTCAAAGAGGGGTATTCATCGCTAACTGCTCGGGAATATTAGCTTTTGTCCTCTTGCTGTCGAGGGAAATCGTGATGGCTCGGCTGGCGCCATTCAGGGAGTAGCTGGCCAGCGCAGTGACTTGATGGCCGTCACGCTCTCGGGATGGGTAATAACCGGTAACATATTTGTGCTTTGCTCCCGCTATATCCCCCCCTAGTATTGGGGGCAGCTAAAGAATGAAGAGGCAAAGCAATGAGTCAGCAGCAATACAAGGTCCTGGTCGTGGACGATGACCTGAAATTACGTTCCCTGTTGGAACGCTATCTCACCGAGCAGGGATTCGTAGTGCGCGGCGTGGCCAATGGCGAGCAGGCCGATCGCTTGCTGACTCGTGAAAATTTCAGCCTGATGGTGCTCGATCTGATGTTGCCGGGGGAGGATGGGCTCTCCATCTGCCGCCGTCTGCGGGAAGCGGGCAACCAGATCCCTGTTCTGATGCTCACCGCCAAGGGGGATGAAGTGGATCGCATCGTCGGGCTCGAGATGGGGGCCGATGACTATCTGCCCAAGCCGTTCAACCCCCGCGAACTGCTGGCGCGGATCCGTGCCGTGCTGCGCCGCCATACCGTCGAGCTGCCGGGGGCACCCTCGGCTGCAGAGAAGGTGGTCAACTTCGGGGCTTTCCAGCTCAATCTGGCGACCCGCGAGCTGAGCCGGGATGGTGAGCCGATGGCGCTCACCAGTGGTGAATTTGCGGTGCTCAAGGTACTGGTCAGCCATCCGCGCGAGCCGCTTTCCCGCGACAAGTTGATGAATCTGGCACGTGGCCGCGAATATACCGCCACCGAGCGCAGTATCGACGTACAGGTCTCTCGTCTGCGCCGCCTGCTGGAGCAGGATCCGGCCCAGCCCCGCTACCTGCAGACCGTCTGGGGTCTGGGGTATGTGTTCGTGCCAGATGGTGACGGTGCATGAAAAAGGTCGGCAGCATGTTCTCACGCATGCTCTGGTTTCTGGCCGCCGTTCTGGTGGTCTATCAAGCGGTCTCCTACGTCACCTTTTACAACTATCTGCTGGCGCCAACCGTCAAGCAGATCAGTCACTTGCTGGCCAATCAGGTCAAGCTGATCTTTCCGGTCAACACTGAACAACTGGCGCTGAGCGAAGATGCCGAGGCGCTGGTCTATGTGACAACCGGTACCGACATCTATACCCAGAGCGAGGCGGTGCAGCATGGCTTCAACGAGGCCAAGCCGTACCCCTATCTGGAGGAGAACATCAGCCGCGAACTGGGTGGCCCGGCCAAGGTGCGGGTCGAGATCCAGGATCACTACATCATCTGGATCCAGCCGCCGCAGGCCAGCAAAATCTGGGTGCGGATCCCGCTGACCGAGATTGAAGATGACGATATCGAACCCCTCATCATCTATCTGAGCGTGCTGCTGGTGATCACCCTGTTTGCGGCCTGGCGCTTTGCCCGGCAGCTGGTGCGCCCGCTCGAGGATCTCGAGGCTGGTGCCGTTGCTGTTGCCAGGGGCCATTTCCCCGAGGCGCTGGGGGAGCTGGGATCACGGGAAGTGCGGCGACTGACACGCACCTTCAACCATATGTCGCACTCCATCAAGAGCCTGATCGAAGAGCGTAACTTGATGATGGCGGGGGTTTCCCACGATCTGCGTACCCCGCTGACCCGCATCCGGCTGGCGACCGAGATGATGTCCTCCGGTGACGAGTACCTCAAGGAGAGCATCAACGCCGACATCGATGAGTCCAATGCCATCATCGATCAGTTCATCGATTACATCCGCCCGGATGAAGGCCAGGATCTGGAGCCGATCGACCTGACCCAGCTGGTGCACGATACCTTGCTGATCTACTCGGAGCAGGGATTGGAAGTTGATCTGGCGCTGCCGCAAGAGGCGGTGCGGGTGGCCTGCAATCCGGTCAGCATCCGGCGGGTGTTGAACAACCTCTCAAGCAACTCACTGCGTTATGGGGCGAGCCGCTTGCATGCCGAGTTGAAGGACGACGGGCACTGGGTGCGCCTGCGCCTTTCCGATGATGGCCCCGGCATTCCGGAGCAGGACTACTCCCGGGTGCTCAAGCCGTTTACTCAGGGTAATGTGGCGCGGACCGTTGGCGGCAGTGGCTTGGGGTTGGCTATCGTGGCCAAGATAGTCGCCCAGCACCACGGCACTATCCGGTTGGGAAGCTCGGATCTCGGCGGCTTGTTGGTCGAGATGCGGCTGCCGAAACATCAGCCACAGGAGTGGATGGATTGAGAGAAGGGCGTATCCGTGGATACGCCCTTCTGCATGGTCAGCTCTTGGTTTCGACTGATGCACGATAGCGTTTGCCGTACCTGAGCTGCTGGATCAGCAGGGCGGCAACGATGAGCGCCAACCCGATGGGGGTGGCCGGATGGATGGCTTCGCCGATCAGCAGATTGAGCAGCACCAGTGAGGCAAACGGCGAGATAAAGATGAGGTTGCTGATGGGGGCCGTGTTGGTGGCATGGCGCAGCGCCATCAGCCAGAGCACGAAACCGAAGCCCATTTCGAACAGTCCCACATAGATGGCACCAGCCCATCCCTGCCAGGCGGTCATGGCAAAATCGGAGAGCAACCAGGTCGCCACGACGATAAAAGGCAGGCTGATCATAAAGCCGAGCAACAGGCTGACAATGGGATCGCCCTGATTGCGGGTGTTGAGGATCCAGTAGCTGGCCCAGATGAGGGTCGAGACCAGCGCCAGCGTCACGCCGAGGGGGCTGTCGAACTGGAGGCCGGATACATCCCCTCTGGTGGCGATCACCAGCGCGCCAAAATACCCCAGCACGATAGCGACGCCATCACGCCGACGCAGCTTCTGGCCGAGGAAGGGGACGGCCAGCAGACTGAGGGTAATGGCCCAGGTGTAGTTGAGGGTCTGTGCCTGCTGGGCAGGCAGCAGATCATAGGCTTTGAACAGCAACAGGTAATAGACAAAGGGATTCAGCACGCCCAGAGTCAGATAGTAGAAAGGGCGGGCCTTGATGTAGCTCCCCAGCAGCGGCAGTTTGCCCTGTTTGGCGACGA
Organism: Aeromonas sp. S13(2024); assembly: GCF_041402405.1. Lineage (NCBI taxonomy): Bacteria > Pseudomonadati > Pseudomonadota > Gammaproteobacteria > Aeromonadales > Aeromonadaceae > Aeromonas > Aeromonas sp. S13(2024). Next base: position 145,207 of record NZ_JBGLRA010000011.1, read on the forward strand.
CGGCTGTCAGCGTGAGAGTCGAGGTGAAGGCGGCCACAAGTAACAGTTGCACAGGTTCGAAATAGGCGAGGGAGATCTTGAAGGCAGTGGCGACCGTCGACCAGAGGGCAACGGCGCAAAGGCCATACTGATAGGCTTTCTTTTGATCTTTGAGCATGGGATGTCGTTCCACTGAGAGAGGCAAGCGCACAGTCTACCAGTCTGCTTGTAACATTGTCGTTACCTTGGTGTCGGCAGCAGAGTGTGTTGCCGCAGGCGAGATCCATCTGTCACATAAAACTGCGCATAATCTGTTCGTTCTCCCTTGCGCAAATTTGAAAAATCCGTATAATCCCCTCCGCTTACCCATGAGGTAAGCCAGACGATATGTCTGCTGCTGAGTTTCCTGTTTACAGGAGCCAGCCATACAGTCCCCCCGATATGGGGGGAAACGTGAAAAATCACACCTCTGGCGGGAGTAATCTCGGTCGGGCGGTGTTGATTTATGTTCTTTTATCTATTGGAGCTCTGTCAATGCAGAACCAAAGAATCCGTATCCGCCTGAAGGCTTTTGATCATCGCCTGATTGATCAATCCACTGCGGAAATCGTTGAAACTGCTAAGCGCACTGGCGCGCAGGTTCGCGGTCCTATTCCGCTGCCGACTCGCAAAGAGCGCTTCACCGTCCTGATCTCCCCGCACGTCAACAAAGATGCGCGTGATCAGTACGAGATCCGCACTCACAAGCGTCTGGTAGACATCGTTGAGCCGACTGACAAGACCGTAGACGCCCTGATGCGTCTGGATCTGGCAGCTGGTGTAGACGTCCAGATCAGCCTGGGTTAATTACGGAAAGAGGTTGATAACAATGACAATCGGTCTTGTAGGTCGCAAAGTGGGTATGACTCGCATCTTCACTGAAGATGGCGTTTCTATCCCGGTGACTGTTATCGAAGTTGAAGCTAACCGTGTAACTCAGGTCAAATCTGTAGAAACCGACGGCTACAACGCTATTCAGGTTACCACTGGCGCCAAGAAAGCCAGCCGTGTGACCAAGCCGGAAGCTGGCCACTTCGCCAAAGCTGGTGTAGAAGCCGGTCGCGGTCTGTGGGAATTCCGCCTGAACAACGGTGAAACTTTCACTGTTGGTAGCGAGCTGAAAGTAGATCTTCTCGCTGACGTTAAGCTGGTAGACGTTACCGGCACATCCAAAGGTAAGGGCTTTGCTGGTACTGTTAAGCGCCACAACTTCCGCACCCAGGATATGACCCACGGTAACTCCTTGTCTCACCGCGTTCCGGGTTCTATCGGTCAGAACCAGACTCCGGGTCGTGTATTCAAGGGCAAAAAGATGGCTGGTCACATGGGTGCTGAGCGTGTAACGACTCAGAACCTGGAACTGGTTCGTGTTGACGCTGAACGCAACCTGCTGCTCATCAAAGGTGCAGTACCGGGTGCAACCAACGGCAACGTGATCGTCAAACCTGCCGTCAAAGCGTAACGTCTGAGGAGATAGTAATGGAATTGGTAATGAAAGACGCCAAGAGCGCTCTTGAAGTTTCCGAGACTACCTTCGGGCGCGAATTCAACGAAGCTCTGGTTCACCAGGTCGTCGTTGCATATGCCGCTGGTGCCCGTCAGGGTACTCGTGCGCAGCTGACTCGCTCTGAAGTGTCTGGTGGCGGCAAAAAGCCGTGGCGTCAGAAGGGTACTGGTCGTGCCCGTGCTGGCTCCATCCGTTCGCCCATCTGGCGTTCCGGTGGTGTGACTTTTGCTGCTAAGCCGCAAGATCACAGCCAGAAAGTAAACAAGAAGATGTACCGCGGCGCTATCCGTAGCATTCTGTCCGAGCTGGTACGTCAAGAGCGCCTGATCGTTGTTGAGAAGTTCGGCATCGAAGCTCCGAAGACCAAAGAACTGATCGCCAAGCTGAAAGAAATGGAACTGACTGACGTTCTGATCGTGACTGCTGAAGTCGATGAGAACCTGTTCCTGGCTGCTCGCAACCTGTACAAAGTTGACGTGCGTGACGTTGCCGGTATCGACCCGGTCAGCCTGATCGCTTTCGACAAGGTTCTGATGACTGCTGACGCAGTTAAGCAAATCGAGGAGATGCTGGCATGATCCGTGAAGAGCGTCTGCTGAAAGTTCTGAAGGCTCCGCACATCTCTGAAAAGAGCACCATGGTTGCAGAAAAGCAGAACACTATCGTGTTCAAAGTTGCTGTTGATGCTACCAAGGCGGAAGTCAAAGCTGCAGTTGCGAAACTGTTCGAGGTCGAAGTTGAGACCGTCCGTACCCTGAACATGAAGGGTAAGACCAAGCGCGCAGGTGCACGCGTAGGCCGTCGTTCCGATTGGAAAAAGGCTTATGTGACCCTGAAAGCTGGTCAGGACATCGACTTCATGGGCGCAGCCGAGTAAGAGGAGTTCTCAAAAATGGCAATCGTTAAGTGCAAGCCTACTTCTCCGGGCCGCCGCCACGTCGTCAAGATCGTCAATCAAGAGCTGTACAAGGGCAAGCCCTTCGCCGCTCTGCTGGACAGCAAAAGCAAGTCCGGTGGTCGTAACAACAACGGCCGTATCACTACCCGTCATATCGGTGGTGGTCACAAGCAGCACTACCGTATCGTCGACTTCAAGCGCGACAAAGACGGTATCCCGGCTAAAGTAGAGCGCTTGGAATACGATCCGAACCGTACCGCTAACATCGCTCTGGTGTTGTATGCAGACGGTGAGCGTCGTTACATCCTGGCTCCGAAAGGCCTGAAAGCTGGTGACGCGATCGCTTCTGGTGCTGATGCAGCCATCAAGGTAGGTAACGCCCTGCCGATGCGCAACATCCCGGTTGGTTCTACCGTTCACGCTGTAGAGATGAAGCCTGGTAAAGGTGCCCAGCTGGCTCGTTCCGCTGGTACTTTCATCCAGATCCTGGCTCGTGAAGGTAACTATGTAACTCTGCGTCTGCGTTCCGGCGAAGTACGTAAAGTTCTGGCCGAGTGCCGCGCTACCATCGGTGAAGTCGGTAACTCCGAGCACATGTTGCGTCAACTGGGTAAAGCCGGTGCAAACCGCTGGCGTGGTATTCGTCCGACCGTTCGCGGTATGGCGATGAACCCGGTTGACCACCCGCACGGTGGTGGTGAGGGTCGTAACAAGGGCATGCAGCCTGTGTCCCCATGGGGCCAGAAGGCTAAAGGCTTCAAGACCCGTAAGAACAAGCGTACCGACAAGTACATCGTACGTCGTCGTAACAAGTAATTGTTAACATAGAGGAATCACCATGCCACGTTCTCTCAAGAAGGGTCCATTTATTGACCTGCACTTGCTGAAGAAGGTAGAGAAAGCGGTGGAAAGCGGGGATAAAAAGCCGGTTAAAACCTGGTCCCGTCGTTCAATGATCATCCCGAACATGATCGGTTTGACCATCGCTGTCCATAATGGTCGTCAGCACGTTCCGGTTTTCGTTACCGAAGAAATGATCGGTCACAAACTGGGTGAATTCGCACCGACTCGTACTTATCGCGGCCATGCTGCTGATAAGAAGGCTAAGAAGCGCTAAGGGATAAATGATGGAAGCTATCGCTAAACACCGTTATGCCCGTACTTCTGCCCAGAAAGCTCGTCTGGTAGCCGATCAAGTACGTGGTCTGTCCGTAGACAAGGCTCTGAATATCCTGACCTTCAGCCCGAAAAAGGCTGCAGTGCTGGTTAAGAAAGTGCTGGAATCTGCCATTGCAAACGCTGAGCACAACGAAGGCGCCGATATCGACGCGCTGCGTGTTGCTACTATCATGGTCGACGAAGGTCCCTCCATGAAGCGCATCCGTCCGCGTGCCAAAGGTCGTGCGGATCGTATCCTCAAGCGTACCGCTCACATCACTGTAGTGGTATCCGACGCTAAGGCTGGGAGATAAGCAATGGGTCAGAAAGTACATCCTAATGGCATTCGCCTGGGTATTACCAAGCCTTGGAATTCTACCTGGTTCGCGAACACCAAAGACTTCGCTGACAACCTGTACAGCGATTTTCAAGTACGCCAGTTCCTGACCAAGGAACTGAAAAACGCGTCCTTGTCCAAGATCACCATTGAGCGTCCGGCCAAGAGCATCCGTGTGACCATTCACACCGCTCGTCCGGGTGTTGTAATCGGTAAGAAAGGCGAAGACGTTGAGAAGCTGCGCAAAGCTGTAGCCACTATTGCTGGCGTGCCTGCTCAGATCAACATTTCCGAAGTCCGCAAGCCGGAGCTGGATGGCAAACTCGTTGCCGACAGCATCACTTCCCAGCTGGAGCGTCGTGTAATGTTCCGTCGTGCTATGAAGCGCGCCGTACAGAACGCAATGCGCCTGGGTGCCAAGGGCATCAAAGTGGAAGTTTCCGGTCGTCTGGGCGGTGCTGAAATCGCGCGTACCGAATGGTACCGTGAAGGTCGTGTGCCGTTGCACACCCTGCGTGCCGACATCGACTACGCAACTTCTGAAGCCCACACCACTTACGGTGTGATCGGCGTTAAAGTTTGGATCTTCAAGGGCGAAGTTCTGGGCGGTCTGGCTGCTGTTAACGCTGCCGCTGCTCAAGAGCAAGCTCCTGCAAAGCCCAAGCGTGACAACAAGCGCCGCGCTGCTAAGTAAGGAGATTCGGTAAATGTTGCAACCTAAGCGTACTAAATTCCGCAAGACCCACAAGGGTCGTAACCGCGGTCTGGCCACCTCTGGTAACGAAGTATCCTTCGGTACCTTTGGCCTGAAGGCGACATCCCGTGGTCAACTGACTGCTCGTCAAATCGAAGCAGCCCGTCGTGCCATGACCCGTCACGTTAAGCGTCAAGGTAAGATCTGGATCCGTGTGTTCCCGGACAAGCCCATCACCGAAAAGCCCCTCGAAGTTCGTATGGGTAAAGGTAAGGGTAACGTGGAATACTGGGTTTGCCCGATCCAGCCTGGCAAGGTTCTGTACGAGATGGACGGTGTACCTGAGGCTCTGGCGCGTGAAGCGTTTGCCCTGGCCGCAGCTAAGCTGTCTGTTCAGACCACTTTCGTAATTAAGACGGTGATGTGATGAAAGCCCAAGATCTGCGTCAAAAGAGCGTCGAAGAACTGAACCAGGAGCTGCTGGGCCTGCTGCGTGAGCAATTCAACATGCGCATGCAAGCGTCCACCGGCCAGCTGGCTCAGACTCACACTCTGAAACAAGTGCGTCGTGACGTCGCACGTATCAAGACTGTACTGACTGAGAAGGCAGGTGCGTAATGACTGACAAGATCCGTACTCTGCAAGGTCGTGTAATCAGCGACAAGATGGACAAGTCCATCACTGTTGCTATCGAGCGCAAGGTAAAGCACCCGATCTACGGTAAGATCATCAAGCGCACTACCAAGCTGCACGTGCATGACGAAAACAACGAGTGCAAAGCTGGTGACCTCGTGGAAATCCGCGAATGCCGCCCGCTGTCCAAGACCAAGTCCTGGACCCTGGTTGCCGTTGTAGAAAAGGCCTAATCGGTACTTTGTAGTCCAAGCGGCCCCTTTCAGGGGCCGTTTGTTTTTTAGGCTACCTTTTCTGAAAATCCTGTGTTATAGTTTCGCGCCTTTTGAAGGCAGCCAGATCCCATTAGGGATAAGAAGTAAACAAAGCGGAGCACTAAGATGATCCAGATGCAAAGTATGCTGGGTGTTGCCGACAACTCCGGCGCTCGCAGTGTAATGTGTATTAAGGTTCTGGGTGGCTCGCACCGCCGTTACGCCGGCATCGGCGACATCATCAAGGTTTCCATCAAGGAAGCCATTCCTCGCGGTAAAGTGAAGAAAGGTGATGTGTATAACGCGGTGGTCGTACGCACCCGTAAAGGCGTTCGTCGTCCGGACGGCTCTGTCATCCGTTTCGACAACAATGCGGCTGTGTTGCTTAACAACAACCAACAGCCAATCGGTACTCGTATTTTTGGCCCGGTGACCCGTGAACTGCGTAATGAGAAGTTCATGAAGATTGTGTCCCTGGCACCCGAAGTACTGTAAGGAGTCGAACGATGGCAGCTAAAATCCGTCGCGAAGACGAAGTGATTGTTCTTACCGGCAAAGACAAGGGCAAGCGTGGCAAAGTCACTCAAGTCCTGATTGCAAAAGGTAAGGTAATCGTGGAAGGCATCAACCAGGTGAAGAAACACCAGAAGCCGGTACCCGCACTGGGTCAGGCTGGCGGTATCGTCACCAAAGAAGCCCCCATCGATGTATCAAACGTAGCGCTGTTCAACTCTGCCACTGGCAAAGCTGACCGCGTTGGTTTCCGGATTGAAGACGGCAAAAAAGTTCGTTTCTTCAAATCCACCGGCGAACTTGTGAAGTAATTGGAGTTTAACGATGGCGAAACTGCATGATTACTACAAATCCGATGTAGTAAATGAACTGTCCAAGCAGTTCGGTTACAAGACTATCATGCAAGTCCCTCGGATCGAGAAAATCACCCTGAACATGGGTGTTGGTGAAGCGATCTCTGACAAGAAATTGCTGGAAAATGCTGCTGCCGATATGGCTGCCATTTCCGGTCAGAAGCCGCTGATCACCAAAGCTCGCAAATCTGTTGCGGGCTTCAAGATTCGTGAAGGCTACCCGATAGGTTGTAAAGTAACCCTGCGTGGCGAGCGTATGTGGGAGTTCCTGGAACGGCTGATCTGCATCTCCGTACCGCGTATCCGTGACTTCCGTGGCCTGAACGCTAAAGCGTTCGACGGTCGTGGTAACTACTCCATGGGCGTGCGTGAGCAGATCATCTTCCCGGAAATCGACTATGACAAAGTCGATCGCGTCCGTGGTCTGGATATCACCATCACCACTTCCGCGAATACCGATGAAGAAGGCCGTGCTCTGCTGGCTGCCTTTAACTTCCCATTCCGCAAGTAAGGTTAGGGTTATGGCTAAAACATCCATGAAAGCGCGCGAAGCAAAGCGTGCCAAGCTGGTAGCCAAGTACGCGACCAAGCGTGCCGAGCTGAAAGCTATCATCGTTGACATGAACGCTTCTGAAGAAGCGCGTTGGGATGCTGTACTGCAACTGCAACAGCTGCCCCGTGATTCCAGTCCGTCCCGCCAGCGTAACCGTTGCAATATTACTGGTCGTCCGCACGGTTTCCTGCGCAAGTTTGGCCTGTCTCGCATCAAAGTGCGTGAGCATGCCATGAAGGGCGAAATTCCGGGCCTGAAGAAGGCTTCTTGGTAACGAATCTCGGGAGTTAGACTTATGAGCATGCAAGATCCGATCGCGGATATGCTGACCCGCATCCGTAACGGTCAGGCGGCGAGCAAAGTTGCGGTTTCCATGCCTTCTTCCAAGCTGAAAGTGGCTATCGCCAAAGTGCTGAAAGAAGAAGGTTACATCGCTGGCTACTCCGTAGCTGGTGACGTGAAGCCGGAACTGGAAATTGAACTGAAATATTTCCAGGGCAAGCCAGTTGTAGAACTGATCCAACGCGTAAGCCGTCCAGGCCTGCGTATTTACAAGCGCACTACTGATCTGCCGAAAGTTATGGGCGGTCTCGGTGTTGCTATCGTGTCCACGTCTAAAGGTGTGATGACTGACCGTGCTGCTCGCAAAGCAAGCATGGGCGGTGAGATCATCTGCTACGTCGCTTAATAGGAGGTAGGAAATGTCTCGTGTTGCTAAGGCACCCGTCACTATTCCTGCTGGCGTAGAGGTGACTCTGAACGGCCAGGAACTGACCATCAAAGGTGGTAAAGGTTCTCTGGTTCGCTCTATTCACGCCGGTGTAGAAGTGACCAAAGAAGACAATGTACTGAAGTTCGCCCCGCGCGGCAGCATCGCTGGTGCTGACGCTCAGGCCGGTACTGCCCGTGCATTGGTCAACAACATGGTAATCGGTGTTACCCAAGGCTTCGAGCGCAAGCTGCAGCTGGTTGGTGTAGGTTATAAAGCCTCCATCAAGGGCAATGCTGTTGCGCTGGCTCTGGGCTTCTCTCACCCGGTAGAGCATGCGCTGCCGGCTGGTGTGACCGCTGAGTGCCCGACTGCTACAGAAATCGTTCTGCGTGGCGTCGACAAGCAGCTGGTTGGCCAAGTCGCCGCCGATATCCGTGCTTACCGCGCTCCGGAGCCCTACAAGGGCAAGGGTGTACGCTATGCCAACGAGCAAGTGCGTACTAAAGAAGCTAAGAAGAAGTAAGGTAACACTATGGACAAGAAAGCAGCTCGTCTCCGTCGTGCTACTCGTGCTCGGAAAAAGATGCAGGAACTGGGAGCTACCCGTCTGGTTGTTCACCGTACCCCGCGTCATATCTATGCGCAGGTTATTGCAGCCAACGGTTCCGAAGTTCTGGCCTCTGCTTCCACAGTAGAGAAAGCCATCAGTGAAGCTCTGAAATACACCGGTAACGCAGATGCTGCTACCGCTGTAGGTAAGGCTATCGCTGAGCGTGCTATTGCCAAAGGCGTTCAGAACGTATCTTTCGATCGTTCCGGTTTCAAGTATCACGGTCGCATCGCTGCCCTGGCAGCTGCCGCACGTGACGCTGGTCTTCAGTTCTAAGCTAGGAGTCGAAGATGGCTAAAGTCGAATCTCAAGCCGGCGAACTGCAAGAAAAGCTCATTGCAGTAAACCGTGTTTCGAAAACTGTTAAAGGTGGTCGTATCATGTCCTTCACCGCGTTGACCGTGGTGGGTGATGGTAACGGCCGTGTAGGTTACGGTTACGGTAAAGCCCGTGAAGTTCCGGCTGCTATTCAAAAAGCAATGGAACAGGCTAAGCGTAACCTGAACAAGGTTGAGCTGAACAACGGCACTCTGCACCACCCGGTGCGTGGTGTTCACTCTGGCTCCACCGTGTTCATGAAGCCGGCCTCCCAAGGTACTGGTATCATTGCAGGCGGCGCTATGCGTGCTGTTCTGGAAGTTGCCGGTATCCACAACGTGCTGGCCAAGACCTACGGTTCCACCAACCCAATCAACGTTGTTCGCGCTACTGTAGACGCTCTGGTTCACGGTCAATCACCGGAACAGATCGCTGCCAAGCGTGGTCTGCGCGTTGAAGAAATTCTGGGGTAATGCGACATGGCTAACACTGTAAAAGTAACTCAAACTCGCAGCTCTATCGGCCGTCTGCCAAAGCACAAGGCGACTCTGCGTGGTCTGGGTCTGCGTCGCATTGGTCACACCGTTGAGCTGGAAGATACTCCTTGCGTACGCGGCATGATCAACCAGGTTTATTACATGGTTAAGGTGGAGGGCTAAGCATGCGTCTGAACACTCTGTCTCCGGCCGCTGGTTCCAAGCCTGAAAAACAACGTCGTGGTCGTGGTATCGGCTCCGGCCTGGGCAAGACTGGTGGTCGTGGTGTTAAAGGCCAGACCTCTCGTTCCGGTGGCGGTAAAGTCCGCAACGGTTTCGAAGGCGGCCAGATGCCTTTGAAAATCCGTCTGCCGAAGTTCGGTTTCTTCTCTCGCAAATCTTTGGTTTCTGCCGAAGTGCGTCTGAACGAAATCGCCCTGGTAGAAGGTGATGTGGTCGACCTGAGCACTCTGAAGCAAGCCGGTGTTGTTACTAAGAACATCGTGTTCGCTAAAGTTGTTCTGTCAGGCAACATTGACCGTGCTGTGACCGTTCGTGGTCTGTCCGTCACCAAAGGTGCACGCGCAGCCATCGAGGCCGCTGGCGGTAAAATCGAGGAATAATCAGTACAATGGCTAAGAAACCAGGATTGGATGTTAAAGCACAGGGTGGTCTGAGTGAACTGAAGAGCCGTCTGCTCTTCGTTCTCGGGGCGATTATCGTTTTCCGTGCAGGCTCTTATGTGCCGATTCCTGGTATTGACGCCGCCGTACTGGCCGAGTTGTTCCAGCAACAGAAGGGCACCATCATTGAGATGTTCAACATGTTCAGTGGTGGTGCACTCTCGCGTGCTTCTATTCTTGCGTTGGGGATCATGCCGTACATTTCGGCGTCGATCATTATCCAGCTGCTGACAGTGGTTCACCCCGCTCTTGCTGAACTCAAGAAAGAAGGTGAATCCGGCCGTCGCAAGATTAGCCAATATACCCGTTGGGGCACGCTGGTTTTGGGAACTTTCCAGGCCATTGGTATTGCAACCGGTCTGCCGAATATGATGCATGGACTCGTGACTAATCCGGGTCTGGGTTTCTATTTCACAGCGGTTGTGAGTCTGGTCACCGGTACCATGTTTTTGATGTGGTTGGGTGAGCAGATTACCGAGCGTGGGATTGGTAATGGTATCTCGTTGATTATTTTCACAGGTATCGTTGCTGGTCTGCCGCATGCCATTGGCGCTACGGCCGAACAGGCACGTCAAGGGGAATTGCACATCCTGCTGTTGTTGTTGCTGGGCTTGATTGTTTTCGCAGTGACTTACTTTGTGGTGTTCGTGGAGCGTGGTCAGCGTCGTATCGTCGTTAACTATGCCAAGCGTCAACAAGGCCGCCAGGTATTTGCCGCGCAAAGCACACACCTGCCGTTGAAAGTGAATATGGCTGGTGTGATTCCTGCGATTTTCGCATCCAGTATCATCCTCTTCCCGGGGACCATTACCTCTTGGTTTGGTCAGGGCGAGGGTAAAGTAGCTGATATCCTGCAACAGGTCTCAATGGTCCTGCAGCCGGGTCAACCGCTTTACGAGATGCTGTATGCAGCAGCCATTATCTTCTTCTGCTTCTTCTATACCGCGTTGGTGTTCAACCCCCGCGAGACAGCAGATAATCTGAAGAAGAGTGGAGCCTTTATCCCGGGGATTCGCCCGGGCGAGCAGACAGCACGTTACATCGATAAGGTTATGACTCGCCTGACATTGGCAGGTGCGCTCTATATAACCTTTATCTGTCTGGTACCCCAGTTCTTGATGACTGCCTGGAACGTACAGTTCTACTTCGGTGGCACTTCGCTGCTGATTATCGTGGTAGTTATCATGGACTTCATGGCTCAGGTACAAACCCATATGATGTCTCATCAATATGGCGACGTCCTGAGGAAGGCCAACCTGAAGGGCTACGGCCGCTAAAGGTCGGCGTAGTTACGGAGTTAAGCAATGAAAGTTCGTGCTTCCGTTAAGGCAATCTGCCGTAACTGCAAAATCATCAAGCGTCACGGTGTGGTGCGTGTGATTTGCAGCGAGCCAAAGCATAAACAGCGCCAAGGCTAATTTTTTACGGTTAGTACTTGCAACAAATAGTTGTGCTGGCTAATATAGCCAGCCAACTTTTGTTGTGTATTGGTTGACCGCCACGTATCCGCTCACGGGCTTTGTGGTGGTCGTAATCTACTATATGTAGGAGTGAATAGTGGCCCGTATCGCTGGCATTAACATTCCTGACCATAAGCATGCAGTCATCGCTTTGACTGCTATTTATGGCGTCGGTCGTACCCGCTCTAAGGCCATCTGTGCCGCAGCCGGTATCGCTGAGAATGTGAAAATTAAAGACCTGGACGAAGCTCAGATCGAGAGTCTGCGTGAACAAGTAGGTAAATTCACCGTTGAAGGTGACCTGCGTCGTCAGATTTCCATGAACATCAAGCGATTGATGGATCTGGGTTGCTACCGTGGTTTGCGTCACCGTCGTAGCCTGCCTGTTCGTGGTCAACGTACCAAGACCAACGCTCGTACCCGTAAGGGTCCGCGCAAGGCTATCAAGAAGTAACGGGAAGGTAGAAAATGGCTAAAACTCCGACTCGTGCTCGCAAGCGCGTTAAAAAGCAAGTGAGCGACGGTATTGCGCACGTTCATGCATCTTTCAACAACACAATCGTGACCATTACTGACCGTCAGGGCAATGCTCTGTCTTGGGCTACTTCTGGTGGTTCCGGTTTCCGTGGTTCTCGTAAATCCACCCCGTTCGCTGCGCAGGTAGCTGCAGAGCGCGCTGGTGAGATGGCCAAAGAATATGGCGTCAAGAACCTGGAAGTCATGGTCAAAGGTCCGGGTCCCGGTCGTGAGTCTTCCATCCGCGCCCTGAACGCGGCTGGTTTCCGCATCACTAACATTACTGATGTGACTCCGATCCCGCACAACGGTTGTCGTCCTCCCAAGAAGCGCCGCGTATAACGCTGTAGCTACTTGGTCTAGGATTGTTGGAGAAAGAAGATGGCAAGATATATCGGTCCTAAGCTTAAGCTTAGCCGTCGTGAGGGCACCGACCTCTTCCTGAAGTCAGGTGTTCGTGCGATTGATTCTAAGTGCAAGATTGACACCGCCCCTGGTCAGCACGGTGCGCGTAAAGCGCGTCTGTCCGACTACGGTGTTCAGCTGCGCGAGAAACAAAAAGTTCGTCGTATCTACGGCGTATTGGAAAAACAGTTCCGCAACTACTACCGTGACGCTGCCCGTCAAAAGGGTAACACCGGTGAAAACCTGTTGCAGCTGCTGGAAGGTCGTTTGGACAACGTTGTTTACCGTATGGGCTTCGGCGCTACCCGTGCTGAATCTCGTCAGCTGGTGAGCCACAAGGCCATCATGGTTAACGGTCGCGTTGTGAACATTCCTTCTTTCCAGGTTTCCCCTGAGGACGTGATCTGCGTTCGTGAGAAGGCTAAGAAGCAAGCGCGTATCAAAGCTTCCCTGGAAGTTGCTGGTCAGCGTGAGAAGCCGACTTGGGTAGAGGTTGACGCCGCTAAAATGGAAGGTGCTTTCAAGCGTCTGCCAGAGCGTTCCGACCTGTCTGCCGACATTAACGAACAGCTGATCGTCGAGCTTTACTCCAAGTAAAGCTAGCTTCTAAAGAGAGGACACAATGCTGGGTTCTGTAACAGATTTTCTTAAACCGCGGCTAGTTGACATCGAGCAAGTTAGCCCGACTCATGCGAAAGTGACTCTTGAGCCACTCGAGCGTGGCTTTGGTCACACGCTGGGCAACGCCCTGCGTCGTATTTTGCTGTCATCTATGCCCGGTTGTGCAGTTACTGAAGTCGAAATTGACGGGGTACTGCATGAGTACAGCAGCAAAGAAGGTGTACAGGAAGACATTCTTGAAATCCTGCTCAACCTGAAAGGTATCGCTGTGAAGCTGGAAGGCAAGGACGAGGTAACTCTGTCCCTGACCAAGTCTGGAACAGGCCCCGTTACCGCTGGTGATATCACTCACGGTGATGAAGTCGAGATCGTAAACCCGGAGCATGTAATCTGCCACCTGACTGGTGCCAATGCTGAAATCAGCATGCGCCTGAAAGTTCAGCGCGGTCGTGGTTATGTGCCTGCTTCTGCTCGTGTTCACAACGATGATGAAGAGCGTCCTATTGGTCGCCTGCTGCTGGACTCCGCGTTCAGCCCCATCGTTCGTATTGCCTACAATGTTGAGGCAGCACGTGTGGAACAGCGTACCGACTTGGACAAGCTGGTCATCGACATGGAGACCAATGGTACCCTGGATCCTGAAGAAGCCATCCGTCGTTCTGCCACTATTCTGGCCGAGCAACTGGAAGCCTTCGTGGATCTGCGCGATGTCAGCGTGCCCGAGAAGAAAGAAGAGAAACCCGAGTTTGATCCGATTCTGCTACGTCCTGTCGATGATTTGGAGCTGACAGTTCGTTCTGCGAACTGTCTGAAGGCAGAAGCTATCCACTATATTGGTGATCTGGTACAGCGTACCGAAGTTGAGTTGCTTAAGACTCCTAACCTCGGTAAGAAGTCCCTGACTGAGATCAAGGACGTGTTGGCCTCCCGTGGTCTGTCTCTTGGCATGCGCCTTGAGAACTGGCCGCCCGCCAGCATCGCTGACGAGTAATCCAGATTACGGGTTTCACAGATTTAGTTAGAAGGATAAGGTCATGCGCCATCGTTTGAGTGGTCGTCAACTGAACCGGAACAGCAGCCATCGTCAGGCAATGTTCCGCAACATGGCCAGCTCCCTGGTTCGTCATGAGATCATCAAGACGACTCTGCCTAAGGCAAAAGAGCTGCGTCGTGTAGTTGAACCGCTGATCACCCTTGCCAAGACTGATAGCGTTGCTAATCGTCGCCTGGCATTTGCCCGTACTCGCGATAACGCGATCGTGGCTAAGCTGTTCAATGAACTGGGCCCGCGCTACCTGGAGCGCGCCGGCGGTTATACTCGCATTCTGAAATGCGGTTTCCGTGCTGGCGACAACGCCCCAATGGCTTACATTGAGCTGGTAGACCGCCCGGCCGCTGCTGAAGCAGCTGCTGAGTGATAAAGAAAAAGCCGGGCTTGTCCCGGCTTTTCTTTTAATGAATTCTGATACTGCCTCAACTGCCTCAACTGCCTCAACTGCCTCAACTGCCTCAACTGCCTCAACTGCCTCAACTGCCTCAACTGCCTCAACTGCCTCAACTGCCTCAACTGCCTCAACTGCCTCAACTCATCGTTTAACTTCTTCTATTCTATATAGGAGGTAAGAGTTGTTCCTGAACCTGGCGAAATGGTGAATTGCCTATTCATTTCATTCGAGCATCGTGAGCCAGCTCGATATCGCCCACCAGTGTCGCGCAGGGATCTACATACACCCGTTTGCCCAGTTGCGGGCATTTTCCCTTGTAGGGTCTCAGTCGCAAGTCCATCTTGGCCTCCTTGTTTTCGGCCATTCTAGCAACCAGAAGGGTGTTTCTGTGGATAAGTTTGTATAAAAGCTGTGTTTGGATATGAATAACTAAAAAAGTGCAGTTTTTTGCAATTTTATTGCAGATAAGGGGTTGCCAGAAAGAATCTGTTCCCTATAATGCGCCTCCATCGACAGGGCAAGCGGCAACGCAAACAACCTCGTCGGTAACCTCGAAAAGCCTTTGAAAATAAGGCTTGACTCGAGAAGGCGGTTGAGTAGAATTCCACTCCCGCAGCAACACACTGTTGCGTCGCTCTTTAACAATTTGAATCAAGCAATCTGTGTGGGCACTCACAGCATCGAACATCAAAAACAATT
>NZ_JBGLRA010000012.1:0-142021 GCF_041402405.1 Aeromonas sp. S13(2024)
AGCGCCGTGGAACCACCTGATCCCATGCCGAACTCAGAAGTGAAACGCGGTAGCGCCGATGGTAGTGTGGCATTCGCCATGCGAGAGTAGGACACTGCCAGGCACCCAATTAAACAGCGATGTGAAGAATCACGTCACTGGCTGCGAGGATGACACCTCAGAAGAAGCAGCAAATGATTTAGCGCAAGCTAACCGAATGCGGAGCGGTAGTTCAGTCGGTTAGAATACCGGCCTGTCACGCCGGGGGTCGCGGGTTCGAGTCCCGTCCGCTCCGCCACTAATATGAAGGCCTTCCCGAATTGGAAGGCCTTTTTGCTATGGGCGGTTTTGTCCATAAGACCCACAGGTTTGCATACCAGAACGAATACAAAAGCCCGGCTTCACGACCGGGCTTTTGTATTTTTAGTGCGTTATATCGCCAATGTCAGGCTTTTACCTGTCGGAAGAATGGCCAGATAGCCGATTATTTCCACCATTTTCGGGCTATATCCGAGCCCTATCAGTTTCATTCACAGCAATTTGAACGACTCTGCAGGTGGTCAAATCAGCCTTCTGCCGCCTGCTGACTACAGGGCAGTTTCATATTGACCACCCCCTCTTCCATTTGCACATCGATCTTGAAGCCCAGCAGCTTGGCTAGGTTGGGAATACCGAGATTGCCGTATTAATCAGGTATCGCTCAAGCAAATAGGCCTTCCCGACGGGAAGGCCTATTTGCTTTATCTATCAGCTGATTACCATCACTAGGTCGATTTATCAGCGCTTCTCTTTGTTGCCAATGCTCAGGCCGAGCTTGATGGAGAGGGCCGCCAGTAACAGCAGCATCATGACCAGGGAGAAGAAGTTGCTGCCAAGCTCCGGGTATTGCACCTTGAGCAGCGCGGAGTGGCCGAAGACACCGATAAAGAAGCAAAGCAGGGTGCAGATGGGGGTGTTGCCCACCATAGGTTCATGGCGATAGTGCTGGAACAGCTGATAGGCCGCCAGCCAGAGGGCAATCAGCGGGAAGAAGGAGAAAGGCACGACCGAGTTGGTCAGCACGGCCAGAGAGGCATCGCCACAGATACCAATCAGCATGGCCATGGCGAGCGGTTTTTTCGGAATCATAAGCTGTTCAGTCATATCGTTCTCCATCCTGTGGTCATGGGTGAGGTTCACGGCGCTTCTGGTTTTGTACCTCGGCGCCCATGGCGATCATCCGCAGTTGGCGAATTGTTCGGTCGGAGAGTGCACGGCACTCTTCGCTGGTCATGTCGAGTGCATCGGCACCGGCACTGAAGACGATGGTGACCATGGCTTCTGCCTGGATGTAGGCATCTTCCCGTGGTGCTTCTGTGGTGGCTTCCAGATAATCGGTCAGCTCTGCGATAAAGTGCTGGATTTCGCGAGCCACCGCCTGACGAAAGGCGGCCGAGGTGCCGGAGCGTTCCCGCAGCAGTAGCCGGAAGATGTTGGGGTTGTTCTCGACGAACTCCATAAAGGTCTGCACCGAGGTGCTGATGACACTGCCACCACCGGCAATGCGCTGGCGTGCCTGTCGCATCAGTTGGCGCAGGGTAAGACCTCCTTCGTCAACCAGGGTCAGGCCCAGTTCCTCCATATCGCGAAAGTGGCGATAGAAAGAGGTAGGAGCGATACCCGCTTCACGAGCGACTTCCCGCAGGCTGAGATTGGAGAAACTCCGATTGGCGCACAGTTGGCTGAATGCAGCATCGATCAATGTACGCCGAGTTTTTTCTTTTTGTTGAGCGCGAATACCCACGAAATCAGTCACCTTCAGCTTATTGAGGCCAAATGATAACCCGAAGGCGCCTCAGGATCAGGTTTGTATCCTACTTTTTTACCATTGACCGTGAGGAAATCACCATAGAAAATGGCTAACAGCTGTTCGCTGAAAGGATGCAATGAGATGGCCAGACCTCCCATTATTTTGACCAATACCCTTCTGTTTTCCCTCTCCGGGATAGTGGCGTTGATTGTCGTACCCTGGTACGGCATGAGCCACGGTTACGATTTCTGGCAGTGGGCCAGTTTCCTGTTGTTGTTCTGCCTGAGTGGTTTCTCCATCACCGCAGGCTATCACCGGCTCTGGTCGCACAAGGCTTACAAGGCGCACCCCGCTTTGCAGTGGTTATTTGCCATCGGCGGTGCGTTGGCGCTGCAGAATTCTGCCCTGCACTGGTCGGCCGATCACCGCCGTCACCATCGTCATGTGGATGACAACGATAAAGACCCCTACAGCGCGGGGCGCGGTTTCTGGTATTCCCACATCGGCTGGATGCTGCGGGAGCATCAGGGAGATCGCTATGGCGATTACAATAATGTGCGTGACCTGCAGAACAACCCGGTGGTCGCGTTTCAGCACCGTAACTATCTGACGCTGGCGCTCGCGGCCAATCTGGGGCTGCCGCTGCTGCTCGGCCTGTGGCACGGGGATATGCTCGGCATGTTGCTGTTGGCAGGCGTGCTGAGAATGGTGATGACTCACCACACCACCTTCTTCATCAATTCGCTGGCCCACATCTGGGGCAGTCAGCCCTATACCGACCGCAATACCGCTCGCGATAACGGCATCCTGGCTTTTTTCACCTTTGGCGAGGGGTACCACAACTTTCACCACCTGTTCGAGAATGACTACCGTAATGGCATTCACTGGTGGCAGTTCGATCCGACCAAGTGGTTGATCCGGCTCGCCTCCTGGTGCGGTCTGGCGGGAGATCTCAGATCTTCGCCGGAGGAGCGTATCGAGCAGGCCCGGCTGCAGATGCAGCTGAAACGGGCACAAGCCAAGTTGCGCAAGCAGGAAGATCTAGAACTGTGGCAGGCGCTGCTGCAGGAGGAGTACGACAAGCTGAGCCAGCAGTTGCAACACTATTATGCCAGTCGTAAGCGGCTGCTGGAGCTGCGCAAGCGCAAGGCGCTGGCGCGCTATGACCGTCTCAAGCTGCAACTGGAGTACCGGGCCCTGCGGGACGGCTTCATCGCTGGTAAACGCAACTGGAGTCGCCTGCTGGCAGGCATTGCATGATGCCTTGCCGAGGTATCACACAGACTAAAAGAGAAGACCGCCTGCTGGCGGTCTTCTCTTTGGTATGCATGTTTGAACGGGCTAGTTGGCTTGGCTCTGCTGTTGCTGCAACTGATCCAGTGCCTGTTGCTCCTGCTGGCTAAGACCCAGTTGTTCACAGGCCTGCTCAAAGCTGATCCCCAGATGGCACATCATGATATCGATGGCGGGCAGATAGTTCTTCATAGCTTCTTCCATGGTGATCCTCCAGACCCGTCACTTATGCCCTGAACTACTCGGGGCGGCAATTAGACTTTAGGCTTAGCCTGCCCATTTGATCAGCACCCCTGCCACTGGGGGAGGGAATTTGTTACCCTGCACCATGATAAAAACGGTTGCCGTATGACTGCGAGCAACAGGTGAGGAGCAGGGCATGTTATTGAGTTTCTTGATCATCGCTTCAGGTTGGTGGCACATCCGTGCTGCCTACGGTTCAGACAGCCGCCAGTTCTATATCAGCAAGCCGCTGACCATGCTGCTTATCATCGCGTTAGCGTTCGGCTACCAGAGTTATGACCACGACGGTTCACACGCCTGGATCCTGCTCGGCCTTTGTCTCTCGCTGGCGGGCGATGTGCTGCTGATGCTGCCAAGCGATCGCTTCATTCAGGGGTTGGCGGCATTTCTTGTCGCGCATCTCTGCTATATCGTCGGTTTTGCCCAAGGACCATTGCTGCTCAATCTGGTGGATGGTTTGCTGCTGTTGCTGATCGCCGGCATGGTATTCGGCCTGCTGTGGGGCAAGCTGGGGGAGATGCGGATCCCGGTCTTCTGCTACATGCTGGTGATCATCGGCATGGCCTGGGTGGCCGCAGGTGCCTGGCACGCCTCTCTCACTGCTGGTTCGGCCGCCGCTCTGGTGGGGGCGCTGATGTTCCTCTTCTCCGACAGCATGCTGGCGCTCGATCGCTTCCGTCGCCCCTTTCCCCACGCCCGCGCCTGGGTGATGAGCAGCTACTTCGCAGCGCAATTCCTGATTGCAGGGTCGCTGGCGGGATAACGTCTTCTGGTTGAGTGCAGGTAACAGATAACGAAAAACGGGCATTAGCCCGTTTTTCGTTTTATGCCCGGCGTTTTTCACGCCTCTAGCGGTTCGGCATCCGCTGCCCGTGGGGTGGGGGATTTGAGCAACAACATCAGGCCGCTGGCGATCAGCAGGAAGATCCCCATGATGTAGAACACCTGGTTGTAGGCCATGATGGCCGCTTCCCGGTTGATGGTATTGGCCAGCATGGCGTGGGCTTGCTGCTGGGCAATCTCGGGACCTGAACCCTGCGCCATCATGCTCTGGGCCAGCTGCAGCAGATAGCTCTGCCCCTCGATACTGCTGGCGGCCAGAGTGCTGCCAATCTGCAGCACATGGGTGCGGGTATCGTTGTCGAGCATGGTCGCGATGATGGCGATACCGAACGCACCACCCAGGTTGCGCAGCACGTTGAGCAGGGTCGAGGAGGAGGGGATCTCGTCGTGGCTCAGGCTGGCGGTGGCGACCAGGGAGAGCGGCACCATGATGAAGGGCTGTCCCAGCGCTCGCACGATGAGCGAATGGATCAGCTGCGGCCCGGCGTAGTCGGCACTCATGTTGACGTTCATAAAGCAGCTGACGGCGAAGATCAGGAAGCCGAAACTCACCAGATAGCGCGGGTCTATCTTGTGGGTCAGTTTGGGCACCAGCGGCAGCACCAGCAGTTGCGGTAGTCCCATCCACATCAGGACTTCGCCGATTTCCAGCGCGTTGTAGTTGTGGATCTGGGTCATGTAGAGCGGCAGCACATAGATAGATCCCATCAACGCCATGCCGAGGATCAGATAGGCGAAGCAGGCCAGCGCGAAGCGCGGGTTGTGCAGCAGCCGCAGATTGACCAGCGGGTGACGGCGGATCAGCTGGCTGATGACGAAGAACACCAGCGCCACCGCCGAAATGACTGCCAGTCGCACGATGAAGCTTGAGCCGAACCAGTCTTCCCGGTTGCCCTCTTCCAGTACCACCTCCAGCAAGCCGAGGCCAAGCGCCATGGTGACGATGCCGATGAGGTCTACCCGCTTGATCACGGCCCAGTCCACCGGTTTTTTATCCAGCCCGTGGGCCAGCATGGCCATCACCAGCAATCCTGGCGGCACGTTGAGATAGAAGATGTAGTGCCACGACATCTGCTCGGTGAGCCAGCCACCGAGGGTCGGGCCGATGGCGGGGGCGAAGGTGGCGCAGAGGCCAAAAAGCGCCATGCCGGTGGCCCGCTTCTGTAGCGGCAACAGGGTGACGATGAGGGAAAAGGCCATCGGGATCAGCGCCCCGCCAGTGAAGCCTTGCAGCGCCCGGAAGACGATCATGCTGGTGAGGTTCCAGCTGAACGAGCAGAGTACGGAGGCAGCGATAAAGGCGCCGGTGGTCCAGAGCAGGTAACGGCGCACACTCAACCCCCGGCTCAACCAGCCGCTCAGGGGGATGGCGATCATCTCCGCCACCAGATAGGAGGTGGAGATCCAGGAGCTCTCGCTCAGGGTGGCCGACAGGGCCCCCTGAATGTCCTTCAGGGAGGCATTGGTGATCTGGATATCGAGGATGGCCATGAAGGCGCCGATAAGGCCCCCCATGACCGCGATCCAGTTGCGACGAGGAATGGGTTCCATCAGTTGGCAGCCACCACGGGATCAGGAGTGCGGGTATCCACGATCACTTCGGTGGAGAGACCCGGCAGCAGCTTGCCTGCCAGCGGGCCCGGCTCGGGGATGCGGATCTTCACCGGTACCCGCTGCACGATTTTGGTGAAGTTGCCGGTGGCATTTTCCGGCGGCAGCAGGGCGAACTTGGCGCCAGTCGCCGGGGCCAGGCTGTCGATGATCCCCTCGACCGGTTGATCCGGGTAGGCATCGAGTACCACTTCGACCTTCTGGCCCGGCTGCATATGAGCGAGCTGGGTCTCCTTGAAGTTGGCCTCTACCCACACCTGCTGCAGCGGCACCAGGCTGGCGACCTGCATGCCGGACTGGACGTAGAGCCCCTCCCGCAGGCTGCGCTTGCCGATGATGCCATCGGCCGGTGCCCGCAGCTCGGTATAACCTAGCTCCAGCTTGGCCTGCTCCAGTTGTGCTTCGCTCAATGCCAGCTTGGCCAGATTCTGTTTGCGCTCGGCATCCAGTACCAGCAGTCGCTCACGGGCCGCCTGCAGGGCGGCTTGGGCCTCCCGGGCTTGCGCCTGATTGACCTGCAGGCCGGCACGCACCTCGTCCAGACTGTCTTGCGAGCTGTAGTGGCGCTGGTTGAGCTGACTGATCCGGTTGACCTGCTGGCTGGCGCGCAGCTGTTCGGCCTTGGCGGAGGCGACCTTGGCCTCGGCTTGCTGGATCAGGCTCAGTTGTTGGGTGCGGGTGGCGGCCAGATTTTCGGCCGTCGCCTGATTGAGGCGCAGGTCGGCTTCGGCCTCCGCGACCCTGGTTTTGTATTCGCGATCATCGAGACGGGCGATCAGTTGGCCCGCTTTGACTGGCTGGTTGTCGGTGACCAGCACTTCGCGGATATAGCCGGGCAGCTTGGAGCTGATCCCGGTCACTTCACTTTGCAGATAGGCGTTGTCGGTGCTTTCAAAATAGCGGCCGTGAAGATACCAGTAACCGGCGAACAGCAGACCGAGCAGCGCCAATATCATGGCTGCCAGCAGGGGAATTTTTTTGTGTTGACTCATTTTTGTGATTCCTGAACTTAAGGGGCGCAGGCTAACACTGGTCAACTGTTTCGATTAGTATTGGTTCACGAGATATACAGTTTCACTGGTGCAACAATGGATCTCAATGCCGCGTTAATTCTGGTGCGTATCGTCGACAAGGGCTCGTTTACGGGGGCCGCCCGCGAGCTGGGGATGACCAAGGCGATGGTCAGCCGCCGCATCGCCGAACTGGAACAGCGGCTCGGAGTGCGTCTGCTCTATCGCTCCACCCGTCAGCTCACTTTGACTGAGGAGGGGGAGAAGTACTACCTGCACTGCAGCAAGGCGGTCGATGCCCTGACCGAAGCCGAGCTGATGCTGAGCGCCAGCCAGCAGGAGGTGACCGGCACCCTCAAACTGGCGGTGCCCATCGAGACGGGGCAACTGGTGGTCGGGCGCTTGGTCGCCAAGTTTTTGCAGGCCTATCCCGCCCTGCAGGTGGAGCTGGAGCTGACCAACCGGGTGGTGGACCCCATCAGCGAAGGGCTGGATGCGGTGGTGCGGATTGGCGACATGAGCGACTCCAATCTGGCGGCGCGCCGACTCTGGAGCACCGGGAGGCTGCTCTGTGCCAGCCCGGACTATCTGGCCCGCAGCCCGGTCATTGAGCGGCCGGAGGATCTGGCTAACCTCGAGCGGGTGACGGTAAGCAGCGGGTTTCTCGCCTCTCACTGGTGCTTCGAGCTGGATGGCAGAGAGGTGCTGGTTGACCCCCCATCCCGTTTTCGGGTCAATAATATTACCTGTGCCCGGGAGGCGGCGAAGGCGGGGCTGGGGTTGGCCTCGTTACCCGCTATGCTCTGTCAGGATGAGCTTGCCAGCGGCGAATTGGTGATCCTGCTGCCAGAGTGGCAGCAACCCAGGGTGCCGATTTATTTGCTGTTTCCGGAGCGGCAACTGATGCCGCGCAAGTTGCGGGCCTTCATCGATTTCATGATTGAGAACGGCGCCGAGTTTGGCATCGACAAGTTGTTGTAAGGGGGAGCTATGGATAACTGGATCAATCTCTATCGCGCCTCACACACCCTGGAGGCGCACGCGTTGAAAGGGGCGCTGGAGGCGGAAGGGGTGCTGGTGCGCCTCAATGGCGAGGGGCTGTCTGGCGCCCTTGGCGAGCTGCCGGTCGACATGTTGCAGGTGACCCTGATGGTGCGGGCCGAGGATCGCAGCAAGGCAGGAAGGGTCATCGAGCGTTACCAGCAGCGCCAGGGTAACGGCTGGCTGTGCGGTCAGTGCGGGGAGGAGAACGGCGCCAACTTCGACGTCTGCTGGCGCTGTCATCACGATCCCCACGACAGCTGATCTCTCTTCCGCTAGCGCGGCGGGAACTCGATATCTTCCCCTGCGCTGGCATCGTGATAGGTCGCCAGATCCAGTTCGTTTTCGCTGCGGGCGATCAGCACCGACACCAGAATATCCCCCGAAACATTGACCGTGGTGCGCGCCATGTCGAGGATCCGGTCAATGCCCGCAATCAGTGCCACCCCTTCCAGCGGCAAGCCCACCGCCGTCAGGGTCAGGGTCAGCAGCATCAGCCCGGTGCCTGGGGTGCCTGCGGTGCCGATACTGGCCAGGGTGGCGATGCTGATGATGGTCAGGTAATCGACCATGTGCAGATCCACACCGAATGCCTGGGCTACGAACAGCGCAGTCACTCCCTGATAGAGGGCGGTGCCATCCATGTTGATGGTGGCGCCGATGGGCAGCACCTTGGCGGTGATGGCGGGGGAGACTCCCAGCCGCTTCTCGGCGCAGGCCAGACTGATGGGCAGGGTGGAGTTGCTGGAGCTGCTGGTAAACGCAACCGCCTGGGCGTCAACGATGCTCTTGAAGTAGTGCAGTGGATTGAGCCGTGCCAGCAGGAGCAGCAGGGTGCTGTAGACCCCGAGCACGTGCAGCAGGCAGCCGAGGTAGACGGCGCCGATCACCTTGAGCAGCGGTAGCAGCAGGTCGAGGCCGTACTTGCCGGTCATCCAGGCCATCAGGGCGCAGACACCGTAAGGGGCGAGCGCCATCACCATCTGGGTCAGCTTGAACATCCCCTCGGCCAGCGAGGTGAAGAAGAGGATAGCGGGGCGGCCACGGCGACCGCTGGCATTGAGGGCGACCGCCAGCGCCACCGCAAAGACGATCACTTGCAGGATCTTGCCATCCACCATCGCCTGTACCGGGTTACTCGGCACCAGATGGCTCAGCACGCTGGCCAGGGTGGGTGGTTCCGACATACCGACCCGCTCATAGGGGCCCATGTCGGCACCCATGCCGGGTTCCAGCAGCCAGCCCATCATCAGGCCGATGCAGATGGCGATGGCGGTCGAACAGAAGTAGAGACAGATCGCCTTGCTGCCGATGCGATCGAGGGCCTTGCCCTTGAGCAGCGAGGTGAGACCGGCGATGACCGAGCAGAAAATGAGGGGCACCATCAGCATCTGGATGGTGTTGACGAACAGGACGCCAAGGGGCTTGAGCAACAGGGCTTGCTCTTCAAAGCCGACGCCCAGACCCACCCCTGTCAGCATGCCGATCAGGGTCTTGAGCCAGAGTGGTCGGCGGGTCCAGATCTGCCAGGGCTTGAGAGCCTCTCCATGGAACAGCATGACGCCAATATCCTTATACATTGTCTGCGATGGCCAAAAAGGGGCGCTAGTGTAGCGATCCCTGACGCGGGTTGCCACATTATCGACAAAGCGGTGGCGGTGACCACTCCCCTGACCAGGAAATGCGCAATTTATTGGCCTATATCAAGATCCCTCCGGGCGTGGAGATATTTAATTGGCATTAAATATGTTTATTATTGAGGTGAGAGATGTCGCAATCGGTTCATGGTCACGAAGTGATGGAGATGATGTTGGCACAAGGGGGGCAATTTACCCGTGCCAGCCTGAAGCAGGCGATGGCCGAGCGGTTCGGTGCCGAGGCCCGTTTTCATACCTGCAGCGCCAGCGAGATGGATGCAGAAGCGCTGATCGACTTTCTGGCCGCCCGTGGCAAATTCATCGACTCGGCCGAGGGTTTTCAGACCCGCGCCGACAAGATCTGCAACCACGGTTAATCCCGCTGCGAGCGCATCATGGCGCTCGCTCAATTCTTCGCCCTTTGCTATATTTCGCCCCCTCTCTTTTCCCTATTCAGGGCGTAGCCCGGGCGTTGTATGGATACTTTCTCTGCCGCAGTCATGCTGTTTCTGATCATGGACCCGCTGGGCAACCTGCCGGTCTTCCTCTCTATCCTGCGTCATATCGATCCCAAGCGACGTCGCAAGGTGATGGTGCGCGAGTTGCTCTTCTCGCTGGCCATCATGATGCTGTTCCTGTTCGTCGGTCAGCAGATCCTCGGCTTCCTCAACCTGCGGCAGGAGGCGGTCAGCATTGCGGGGGGCATTATCCTGTTCCTGATCGCCATCAAGATGATCTTCCCGAGTGAGGGGGGCGTGACCGGGCTGGCGGCGGGCGAGGAGCCCTTCCTGGTGCCGATGGCGATCCCGATGATTGCCGGCCCCTCGATCCTCGCCTCTTTGATGCTGCTGGCCAATCAGGAGCCGACCCGGATGGTGGACTGGTCGCTGGCACTCTTTCTGGCCTGGGCTGCCAGCGCGGTGATCCTGATGTTCTACGAGGTATTCAACAAACTGTTGGGTGAGCGGGGACTCACTGCGGTGGAGCGGCTGATGGGGATGCTGCTGGTGATGATCTCGGTTCAGATGTTGCTGGACGGGGTACATCACTATCTGGCGGTGACAGGCCAGGGCTGAGTGATTTACATCTTGAAGTGAATGAAACGGGGCTACGCAGAGCCCCGTTCTTTTTTCCTACCGAGAGGACGTGCCGTCACCCGTGAGTGGTCGCTGCAGGTTCCAGTTTGCTCATGATGAGGGACAGCAGCAGCTCCCGCAGCCAGCGGTGGCCCGGATCCTCGCTGTGACGCTGATGCCAGATGAGCAGATGGGAGATGCTGTCCAGCCCGATGGGCAGCGGCAGCTGTAACAGCGGATAGACCTGGGTGGCGTGGCGGGCGTAGAGCCGGGATAGCGTCACTATCATGTCGGAGTGCATCCCCATCCGCAGCGCCGCCTCGAAGGAGGGCACGGTTGCCTCGATACGCCGGTAGAGATCCTGCTCTGCCAGCTTGTGATCCAGCATCCAGCGGTCCCGCCCCTCGCAGTAAGTCTGCACATGGGGATAGCTGAGGTAGTGCTCCAGATTCCAGTTGGGCTCCCGCAGCGCGGGGTGGTGTTGCTGCACCAGACAGGTGAGATCATCGACCGCCAGCACTCGCTGACAGATGCTGTCGGGCAGGGTATCGAGCCGATAATCGGAGCTGATGCAGTTCTCCCGCACCGCGAAGGCGATGTCCACCTGTCCCTGACTCATCTCGGTCAGACTGTTCTCGGTCCACTCCTCGTAACGCAAGCGGATCCTTGGTGCCTGCCGCTTCAGCTCGCTCAGATAGAGCGGGGCAAACAGGGTGAAGGCGCTGTCCATGCTGGCGATGACGAACTCTCGCTCCGAGCTGGCGGGGTCGAACTCGGGCGGCTGGATCAGGTTATCCAGCGACAGCAGGATGGGTTGCAACTGCTGTTGCAGCGCAAGGGCGCGGCCGGTGGGTTCCAGCCCGTAGGCAGAGCGGATGAAGAGGGGATCATTGAAGGTATCGCGCAGACGGCCAAGGGCTTTACTGACCGCGGACTGGCTCAGATGAAGGCGGCGTGCCGCCTTGCTGCCGTTGCGCTCTTCCAGCAGTACCTGCAGGATAATCAGCAAATTGAGGTCGATGCGACCCAGTTGTTCCAGCAGCATGATATGAATCCTCTTCAATTCTAAGATGAATTTATACCATTTGTTTTCATATCTTGGCGATCTTATCCTCGAATGGTCTCAGGTTCGCATGAACCACTGGTACAGGATGTAGCGGTTGAGGGGACATGTAGCACAATCAATATGGCGACCTCAGGGTCGCCCTATTTTTTGGCTATGATTTATTTGCTCACTTGCACCTGCCTTGATTTTGCCCAACAATCCCTGCGCTCTATTTTGATACAAGTAACAGATATCTCTTTGTGAGGGAGTATCCCTATGGGACTCGGTGGAATTCATATCTGGCATATGTTGATCCTCTTGCTGGTCGTTGTGCTGGTTTTCGGCAGCAAGCGTCTTGCCAGTGCAGGTGAGGATCTGGGTACCGCCATCAAAGATTTTCGCAAGGCGATGCGTGACGACACAAATCATCCGAAATAAGCAGTAGGAGTAGAAAATGTCTGTAGACGAGAAAGTTGAACTGAACGAAACCTGTGACAGCTGTGGCTGTTTTGCCGAGATCGGCACCATCATCGGCGAAGGCGA
Source organism: Aeromonas sp. S13(2024) (assembly GCF_041402405.1). Classification (NCBI taxonomy): domain Bacteria; kingdom Pseudomonadati; phylum Pseudomonadota; class Gammaproteobacteria; order Aeromonadales; family Aeromonadaceae; genus Aeromonas; species Aeromonas sp. S13(2024). Next base: position 12,111 of record NZ_JBGLRA010000012.1, read on the forward strand.
CGATGTGATGGATCTGGTTATTGAAGCCGCTGCCGAGGCTGATGCCCGCGCCAAGCTGGCTGCCTATGAAGCGCTGGCCAAACAGGTCACTGCCGAAGCTCAAGTGAGCAGCGAATTGACCCAGGGCGCCAACGGCGTGATCCTGAAAGCCCGCCTGCAATTCACCTGCACCGCCGAAAAACTGATTTTCGAAATGCGGGCCCGCTCTATCTGAGTTGTCTGATAACGCGGCAGGTTTGCCTGCCGTGTTGACCCTTCTGCTGTGGGTCGGCGTTCTATAGTTACTCTATCCCACAGACGTTTTTGCCCGGCGCGAGTCGGCCAACAGAAGGCGCAAACATCATGACGCAGCGATGGATCTCTGCCCCCAATCCCACCCTCTATCGTGATCCGTGCTGCCAACAGGCAGCAGGCGTGACCTCAGCACAGGGGCAGCCATCGTGATGCGACGCTGGATCTGGGCTCTGCTGGCCCTCTGCTGTTTTCCCCTGCTCGCGGCTGAACTCAAGCCACAGCGTCTGCCCCAACCCGGTGACCTCGAAAGCATTCTGCAAAAGCGCGAACTCAGGGCTCTGGTGGTCTATGAGCGCGGCTTCTACTTTCTCGATCGCGGCGCCCAGTACGGCATTCTGGTCAATCAGCTGCAAGGGTTCGAGCGCTGGCTGAACAAGACCTATCTCGCCAAAGAGAAGGTCAAACTCAAGGTGGTCTACATCCCGGTGCGGCAGGACAAGCTGCTGGACTATCTGACCGAGGGGCGCGGCGATCTGGTGGCGGCGACCATGACGGTGACCCCGACCCGGCGTGAACAGGTGGCCTTCTCCCGGCCGCTCATCTCTTCCATCGAGGAGTGGGTGGTGAGCCAGCAGAGCCTGCCCGCCTTCAGCCGCATTACCCAGCTCTCCGGCAGGCGGGTCTGGGTGCGCGCCAGCTCCAGCTACTACGAGAGTCTGCGCCAGCTCAACTGGCTGTTTCGCGAATTGGGGCTGCCCCCCGTCTATATCGAGACGGTGCCCGAATATCTACAGGATGGCGATCTGCTGGAGATGGTGGCCGCTGGCATTATTCCCCTGACGGTGACCGACAGCTACAAGGGGAGGATCTGGCTGGGTGGCATGATCTCCGGCCTCAAGGCCCACAAGTTGATCCCCCTGCGCAGCAACGGCACCAGTGCCTGGGCGCTGCGCAAGAACAGCCCCGAGCTGCTCAAGGCGGTCAATGGTTATCTGGCGAGTGTCAGCCGCAACAGCCTTTACAGTGACATGACCCTGCGCCGGTTGCTGGTTCGCAGCGATCAGATGAGCAATATCCTGGCGCCGGATCCTATGGGGCGCCTCGCGACCATTCGCAAGGTGCTGGAGAAGTACGCCAATCAATACGATCTCGACTGGCTGATGCTGGCGGCGCTTGGCTACAAGGAGTCCGGCCTCAATCCCAAGGCGCGCTCGCCCAAGGGGGCCGTGGGCCTCATGCAGCTGCTGCCCAGTACGGGGCGGGAAGTCGGCATTAACGGTGCTAGACTCACCACGCTGGAGGGCAATGTGGAGGCCGCCTGCCGCTACATGCGGTTGATCCTCGATACCTACTTCAATGATCCCAAGCTGGATCGGCTCAACCGCCACCTGTTTGCCCTCGCCGCCTACAACGCCGGGCCAAACCGGGTGCAGGCGCTGCGAGGCAAGGCGGAGAAGCTGGGGCTCGATCCCAACGTCTGGTTCGGCAACGTGGATCAGCTGGTGGCCAACGAAGTCGGACAGGGGCCGATCAACTATGTCGGCACCATCTACAAGTACTACGTGGCCTATCGTTTCAGCCTGCCCCAGATCGAGGGCAAGGCTGCCGCTATCGAAGCGGCTCAGCCCTGAGCCGGTTGACCGGCAGGGTCGCCTGCACGGTCGGCAATTGCCAGCCACCGTCCCTGTGTTGCAAAAACCAGTGAGCAGGGCCGGTGGCCGGGATGAGATCTGGCTGGCTGAGCTGGCCCAGATAGCGCAACATCGGGGTATCATGCAGTTCCATCAGCAACTCCTTTTGAATATGTGAAGAGGCTCGCCAGCGTTATGACACCCGGCCATGACAGCAGGATGACACCATGATCCCCGGATCCTTTGCCCTGATCGACGATCCCCTGCTGGCGCTCAAGGTGCGCTGCCACTGGATCCGTCATGCCCGCGAGCGGATCCAGGCGCAGTACTACAGCTGGGAAGAGGACAGCAGCGGCAAGCTGCTGCTGAGCGAGCTGCTCCACGCCGCTCGGCGCGGCGTCAAGGTGCAGCTGCTGGTGGATGATCTCTATGCCGGTGACAACCGCTTTCTGGAAATGGTGGCTCACTACCCGGGGATCGAGGTGCGGCTGTTCAACCCCTTCTGGCTGCGGGGCTGGCGCCCGCTGTCACTGCTGCTGGAGGGGCTGCTCAGCTTTCGCCGCATCAACCACCGGATGCACAACAAGCTGCTGCTGGTGGATGGTAAGCTGGCGCTGATCGGCGGGCGCAACATCGGCGATCGCTACTTCGGTCTGGATCCGCAAGCTCCCTTCGTGGATCTCGATCTCGTCTGTCAGGGGGGCCTGTGTCAGCAGATGGCGCAGGGGTTCGAGCAGTTCTGGCACAGCCGCTGGAGTCATCCCATCCGCCATCTGCTGCGCCGCGAGCTGCTGCCCGCCGAAATAGAGGTGGTCAACGACTTCTTGTTCACCATGACGGATCCGGCGGTGGCCACGGTCTACGATCTGCCTGCGGCGCTGTTTGACGAGCGCGATTTGCCGCTGCAGTGGCATGAAGGGCGGGCCGAGGTGTGGTTCGACCGTCCCGGCAAGGGGCTGATCTCCCGTCCCACCACCGCCCGTCAGCTCTGGCGCCAGCTGGATGACAATCCCGGCTCGCTGGGGTTGGTGACCCCTTACCTCATCCTGACCCGCGGGTTCCGGCACCGTCTGGCGCGGCTGCGCCAGCAGGGGATCGCCATCGACATTCTCACCAACTCGCTGGCCAGCACCGATGTGCCACTGGTCTATGGTGCCTATCAGCGTTATCTCGGCTGGTTGCTGCGCCAAGGGATCCGGGTCGCCGAGTTTGACCATGGCCACGGCAGCCTGCACGCCAAGTTGATCCTGCTGGGGGAGGAGCGGGCGCTGTTCGGCAGCCTCAACCTCGATCCTCGCTCACTCTTTCTCAATACCGAACTGATGCTGCATCTGCACTGCCCGCCGATCTGCGAGGCGCTGCGAACCTGGCTGGCTCACTGGCAGGAGCAGGCGGGTGGATTGCCGCGCAAACCCGAAGGGTGGTCAAGGCGACTGATAGCCCGCCTTAGCGACTGGTTGCCCCTGCGCCGTTGGCTGTGAGGCGGCCATTTTTTGTGCGAGATCTCGCAAAGCCTTGTAAGCCATTGCTGATGCCCTTTGCGGGTGAATAACCATGCATGAACCTATCTTACTGTTTTATAACAATTTGTTGGTGATGATAAGGCTGTTTTTTGTACTCTGATGTGAATGAAATGGGCATAAAAACGTTTTTTATTTTGTTTTTATGCGTAATATTTCAGTTGCAAGGACAAACACGGCGGCTTGTCTGCCGTGTGGACGAAGGTTGTAACGGGTAGCTGGCCAGTTGCATCGCTGCAATTGGCGCTCACGTCAGATGGGTCGCGAACTATCGAAAAGTGAAACAGAGACCCGGCGCGGTCGGACTCCAATATGGAACATGCTATTTGCGAGGGGGTGACATGGACATGTCACCCCACTTTTTTGGCCGCTCGCCACCGTTTACCCTTTCCATGACTGTCGCTCATCGCAAGAGCCGCAGAGGGCAAGGCAATAAAAAGAGGGCCGCAATAGCGGCCCTCTGTCTCATCTGCCCGGTGGATTAACCAGCCTTGACGCTGCGGCGACGCTGCAGCCAGACGATCGCCCCGAACAGCAGGAAGCCCGGGATCCACATCCACTCCTTGGTCCAGCGCTCGGTCGGCGCCTTGACGGTGAGGATCTCCTGATCGAACTCCAGTCCCATGGTGGCGGCCGGGCTGCCAAAGGCGACGTTGTCGATCAGCGTCTTGCCATCCTGCTCATAGAGGCTCAGCCCCAGATTGGCCAGCCGCTCTTCGCCATTCGCCCCATCCGGTACGGCGACCAGCAGGGTGAACTTACGTGGCTTGCCCACTGCATCTTCACCGAGGATCCGCAGCCGCAGGGTGCTCTCCGCCTCCACTTCACCCATGGTTTGGGCCAGCTGGGCAGGCGGGGTCTCGCGATAGGGGTCGTGCACCATGTCCATCCAGAAACCCGGGCGGAACAGGGTAAAGGCGACCAGCAACAGCAGCACGCTCTCGTACCAGCGGCTCTTCACCAGGAACCAGCCCTGAGTGGCGGCGGCGAAGATCAGCATGGCGATGGTCGCCACGATGAAGATCAGCACCCCGTGGGCGAAGTCCACGTCGATCAGCAGCAGATCGGTGTTGAAGATAAACAGGAACGGCAGCGCCGCGGTACGCAGGCTGTAGTAAAACGCCGTGATCCCGGTCTTGATGGGATCACCCTTGGAGACAGCGGCAGCCGCGAAGGAGGCCAGTCCCACCGGCGGCGTCACATCCGCCATGATGCCGAAGTAGAAGACGAACAGGTGCACCGCGATCAGCGGCACGATCAGCCCGTTTTGCTGCCCCAGCGTCACCACAACTGGCGCCAGCAGGCTGGAGACGACGATGTAGTTGGCCGTGGTCGGCAGCCCCATGCCGAGGATCAGGCTCAGCAGGGCGGTGAGCAGCAGCATCAGCAGCAGGTTGCCCATGGAGAGGAACTCCACCAGATCCGCCAGCACCAGACCAACCCCGGTCTGGGAGACCGCACCCACGATAATCCCCGCGGTGGCGGTGGCAATGCCGATACCGATCATGTTGCGGGCACCGGCAACCAGCCCTTCCCGCAGATCCACCACGCCGTCAGCGACGGTGCCGTAGTCGTGCTTGCCGTCCTTGCGCAGCCAGTTGAGCAGCGGGCGCTGGGTCAGCAGGATGATCACCAGCATCACGGTACCCCAGAAGGCCGACAGCCCCGGCGAGAGGCGTTCCACCATCAGGCACCATACCAGTACCACCACCGGCAGCAGGAAGTGCAGGCCGGAGAGCAGCACGGCGCGGGTGTTGGGCAACTCGGTGAGCGGCTTGTCGGGATCTTCGGCAGGCAGTGGTTCATTGCTGGCGGCGATCTTCAACAGGGCCACATAGGTGGCAGCCAGCAGTACCGAGATCCCCGGCAGTGCGTACTCACCCAGCGCAGGTTTGAGCCAGCCGAGGCCATAGTAGACCGCCAGTGACAGGCCGCTGATGAGGGCCGCGCCAAAGGCAAAACCGGTCAGGCGACGCAGCCAGGGTTTGGGTTGATGGTTGCCGATGGGCTGCATGCCCAGTTTCAGTGCCTCCAGATGGACGATGTAGAGCAGCGCTATGTAGGAGATGGCGGCAGGCAGGAAGGCGTGCTTGATGATCTCCACATAGGGGATGCCCACGTATTCGACCATCAGGAAAGCCGCAGCCCCCATCACGGGTGGCATGATCTGGCCGTTGACCGAGGAGGCCACTTCCACCGCCCCCGCTTTCTCTGAACTGAAGCCCACCTTCTTCATCATCGGGATGGTGAAAGTACCGGTGGTCACCACGTTGGCAATCGACGAGCCGGAAATCAGACCGGTCAGGCCGGAGGCGACCACTGCCGCCTTGGCCGGGCCGCCGCGCAGGTGACCGAGCAGGCTGAAGGCGAGTTGGATAAAGTAGTGACCGGCACCGGCCCGCTCCAGCAGGGCGCCAAACAGCACGAACAGGAACACGAAGCTGGTGGAGACGCCAAGGGCAATGCCGAACACCCCTTCGGTGGTGATCCACTGGTGGTTGGCCAGCGCGGTGAAACCTACCCCGCGATGTGCCAGCAGTCCCGGCATCCAGGGGCCCGCCAGGCTGTAGATCAGAAAGACGATGGCGATGACCGCCAGTGCTGGCCCCAGGGCGCGGCGCGCCGCTTCCAGCAGCAGCGGAATGCCGATGCAGGCGGTCACCAGATCGGCGGTGGTGAGGGTGCCAGGACGCAGTGCCAGCGCTTCATACATCACGAACAGGTAAGAGGCGGCGCCAGCAGCGATCAGACCGAGGGCGATATCGCCGAGGGGAACCCGATCCCGCGGCGAGGAGCGAAATGCCGGGAACACCAGAAAAGCCAGCAACAGGGCAAAGGTGAGGTGAATGGAGCGGGTTTCGGTGTCATTGAGTACGCCAAACCCCACCATGAAGGGGAGTGGCGAGGCGATCCAGAGCTGGAACAGCGACCAGGCCAGTGCCAGTGCTGTGATGATCCAGCCCAGCGGGCCCAGCGGCAGGCGAGCGCCCACATCCTGGGCGATCAGTTCCTCGGTAGAGAGTTGTTTATCTTGCATAGGGTTAACTTGTGCCAACGAGTACAACAAGAGCGACACCCGCCCCCGCAATCAGGCGGCAGACGGGTGTCGAAGAGAGTGACAAAGGCCCCGGGGCCTTCAATCAGAGCCAGCCGCGCTCTTTGTAGTAGCGAGCAGCCCCTTCATGCAGCGGTGCAGAGAGACCTACCTTGATCATGTCGGCCTCTTTCAGGTCGGCAAAGGCAGGGTGCAGGCGCTTGAAGCGATCCAGGTTGTCGAACACCGACTTGACCAGCTGATAGACCACTTCCGGATCGGTTTTGGCGCTGGTGGAGAGCACCGCTTTGCCACCGATGGAGGGGGTCGGCTTGTCGCTGCCCTTGTAGATGCCGCCCGGGATCTCGGCCTTGCTGTAGTAGCTCTTCTCGGCCAGCAGCTTGTCGATGTCGGCGCCGGTCACAGGTACCAGTACCGCATCAGTGGTGGTAGAGGCTTCCTGAATGGCACCGTTCGGGTGACCGACGAAGTAGCTCATGGCGTCGATGTTGTTGTCACCGAGGGCGGAGGCCTGTTCGGCCGGCTTCAGCTCGGAGAGCAGACCGAAGTCACCCTTCTTCCAGCCTTTGACCGCCATGATCTCTTCCATGGTGTCACGCTGGCCGGAGCCCGGGTTGCCGATGTTGACGCGCTTGCCCTTCAGATCGTCGAAGCTGGCGATCTTGGCATCGCGGCGAGCCAGGATGGTGAACACCTCGCTCTGCAGGGAGAAGACGGCGCGCATATCGTCCATGGCCCCTTCGGCCTGGAACGGCGGCAGCCCCTTCATCGCCTTGAACTGGTGGTCGGATTGCATGATGCCGAAGTTGAATTCACCGCTGCGGATGCCGTTGACGTTGGCAACACCACCGCCACTGGCCGGGGCGTTGCACTTGATCTGGTGATCGGCGGCGCCGCGATTGAGGAAGCGGCAGATGGACTGGCCAGCGACATAGTAGACGCCGGTCTGACCGCCGGTGCCTATGGTCACGAAGCGCTCCTGCGCTTGTACCGGACCACCGAATGAGACACCGACTAGAGCCGCCGACAGGGCGCATGCCAAAGTTAATCCTTTCATTTTTTCTCCCTTTTCTTTGATTTTGTTTATCCGATCCCCGGATAAATTGATGGCAATCCCGTTCTGCGCCGGGCTTGCCCGCTCTTCTCGTTGCGCGAAAGCGGGGGAGTTGATCACCCCCTTTCCGGCAGTCACCCTCATCCTGTGGTGAGGCTACCGACCTCCTGTCGGTCGAAGATAAATTGGCCCCTGAGGGGCCAAATAAAAAGTTGCAAGCACTCCGATTAAGCACATTCACCCAACATAAATCAAACGAAATGGCAAAATAACGGAGTTAAATCTTGAGAAACATGACCTCGATCATTCATTTTCTTGCCGAAGATTAATTTGATATGGAGGGAAATGGAAGAGGGAAAAACTACGAGAGGATTCTTATGCGGCCCTTGAATGACAAGGGCCGGAGTCATGAGAGATCAGTTGGCCGGGGTGGCCAGATCCAGGATAAAGGCGTATTCCAGCGCGATATCCTCGTAGGCTTTGAAGCGGCCCGACTTGCCGCCGTGGCCGGCGTCCATGTCGGTATTCAGTAACAACTTGTTATCATCTGTCTTCAGTTCGCGCAGCTTGGCGACCCACTTGGCGGGCTCCCAATACTGCACTTGCGAGTCGTGCAGTCCGGTGGTGACCAGCAGGTTGGGGTAGGCTTGCGCCTTGACCTGATCGTAGGGGCTGTAGCTCTTCATGTAGTCGTAGTAGCGCTTCTGGTTCGGGTTGCCCCACTCGTCATACTCCCCGGTGGTGAGGGGGATCGACTCGTCCAGCATGGTGGTGACCACATCGACGAACGGCACCTGCGCCACCACGCCGCGATAGAGTTCGGGCGCCTGATTGATGACCGCCCCCATCAGCAGGCCACCGGCGCTGCCGCCCATGGCGTAGACCTGATCCCTGGCACCGTAGCCTTGCTCCACCAACGCCTTGGTGACATCGATGAAGTCATTGAAGGTGTTCTGCTTTTTCAGCAGTTTGCCATCTTCGTACCAGTGACGGCCCAGCTCTTCACCACCCCGGATATGGGCGATGGCGTAGACGAAGCCTCTGTCCAGCAGGCTCAGGCGCGAGCTGCTGAAGTCGGGATCCATGCTGGCGCCGTAGGAGCCGTAGCCATAGACCAGCAGCGGATTCTTGGGCGCATCGGCCTGCTCTTTCTTGAACTTGTCCTTGCGATAGACCAGCGACACCGGCACCGATACACCGTCGCGGGCGGTCACCCAGAGTCGCTCGCTGGCGTACTGGTCGGCCTTGAAGCCTGCCACCGGCTGCTGCTTGAGCAGGATGCGCTTGCCGCTCGCCATATCCAGCTCATAGGTAGAGGCGGGGGTGGTCATGGAGGAGTAGCCATAACGCAGGGCGCTGGTATCCGGCTCCGGGTTGTAGGCGAGCCAGGTGACATAGGCGGGATCGTCGAAGGCGATCTCCTTCTCGTCACCGCTCTGCCAGTTGATCTGGCGCAGTCGGGTCAGCCCCTTGTTGCGCTCTTCCAGTACCAGCCAATCCTTGAACAGGGCGTAGCTCTCCAGCAGCACATCCGGATTGGGGGCAATCACCGCCTTCCAGCGATCCACCGGGCTCTCTTTGGTCTCGTAGAGGCCGAAGTTCTTGCCATCTTTGTTGGAGCGCACATAGAAGCGGCCGCGGTAGTGATCCAGGCTGTATTCGTGATCCACCTGGCGGGGCAGGAACAGGCGGGGGGCGTGCTCCGGCAGGTTGGCATCGATCAGCCGCGCTTCGCCGGTGGTGGTGCTGGAGAGGGCGATGACGATGAAATCTTCCGAGGTGGTGGCGTAGAGGCTGATGTAGAAGGAGTCATCTTTCTCTTCATAGACCAGCTTGTCCGTGGCCGGATCCGTCCCGAGCGTATGGCGATAGACCTGATAGGGCAGCAGGGTCTGCGGGTGCTTGCGCACATAGAAGACGGTCTTGTTGTCGTTGGCCCACACCAGATTGCCGGAGGTATTTTCCAGTTTGTCGGTGGCCCACTGGCCGCTCTCCAGATCGAGGAACTGGATCTGGTACTGACGGCGGGAGAGGAAATCTTCCGCCACCGCCAGCCAGCGGTTGTTGCGGCTCACCTCAAGGGCGCCGAGGGCATAGAACTCGTGCCCTTCTGCCCGCTGGTTGCTGTCGAGCAGCAGGCTCGCCTGCTCTTCACCGAGCTTGGTGCGCGAGTAGATCCCGTACTCCTTGCCCGGCTCATAGCGGGTCTGGTAGCGGTAGCCGTTCTTCACATAGGGTACCGACTCATCCTGCTGGGGGATGCGGGCGACCATCTCTTTGTAAAGCTGTTCGCGCAGGGGTTGGGTCGGCTTGAGGATGGCCTCGGTATAGGCGTTCTCGGCCTTGAGATAGTCCAATACCTCGGGCTTCTGCCGCTCGTCGTCGCGCAGCCAGTAGTAGTTGTCGATGCGGGTATCCCCGTGTTTTTTCAGCGTGCGGGGATGTTTGGCGGCCACGGGCGGCTGGATTGGATGTTCGCTTGTCAGCATGGCGGGCTCTTCATTGGCATAAGTGGGGGGGAGAACTGTCAGAAAGGCTAGCAGCAGAACTCCTCGGGAAAAGGTAAACATGTCGCATCCTTGGCGCTGGAAAGGGTTGGTAGACCTGAGCATCGGCTCCATGAATTGGCGTTAAATCTGCCCCTTGTTGCCGGTGGTTGCAAGCAATCCCTTGTTATTGCAGGAAATGTAATCAAAAAAAGCCGCTATCTCGCGATAGCGGCCCTCTTTCTGGCCATGAGCGGCAAGAGTCCGCTCAGGTGTGCCTCACATGATATGGGAGTGCCCTCTCATGGCCAGTTTTCGTCAGCCGGGGTAGCTCGACCAGCGGTTGGTCGCGCCCTCGTTGCTGATACTCAGTACCTCATAGGGATGGCCCGGAATATCCATGCCCGGCGCACTCTGGGGCATGCCCGGAATGGTCAGGCCACGGATCGCCGGTTTTTCCCTGAGCAGCTTCTGCACATCGGCGGCCGGTACATGCCCCTCGATCACATAGCCATTTACGATACCGGTATGGCAGGAAGCCAGTTCCGGCGCGATACCGTATTGCTGCTTCACTGAGCCGAGCTGTTCGGTTTCGATGACCTCCAGTTCGAAGCCATTCTGCTCCATGTGCTCGTTCCAGCTTTGGCAGCAGCCACAATATTTGGATTTGTAGACGGTCATCTTCTCGGCCGCGAGAGCCGAAAAGCTGACGGTACCGGCCAGCATGGCCAGTAACAGGGGTTTGTACATCACTCACCTCAGATTGAAAGAAAAGATGCCCGATACGGGATGCGTTTCAGATCTAGGGGCGTGGGGGACGTTCGAGCCGCTCGCACGGGGCGTCCGGCATAAAGAGAGAGGGGGAGGCGAAGTCGGGACTATCAGGTTCCAGCACGGCGACCGTCAGGCTGTCGCTGCCTACCAGCGTCATCGAGAGGGCGGTGGTAAAGCTGCCGCAGGGCATCGCTTTTTCCAGGGTACGCTCGCTCTGGCTGCAGTGGGTGGTCAGGGTACAGAGGTCGGTTGCGGCCCGGCTGCCAAACGACATCAACACCAGCACCAGACTCCACAAGGGGAGCCAGCGACGGGCGTGAGCGAGTTGGCGACGGGTGAGAACCATGGAATGACTCGGAAAAAACAAAGGGCACATGGTAACCCTGTGCCCCGGGGGAGGGTCAAGCCCTCCCCATAGTGTCAGTCAGCCAGGATTAAGGTTGCTGACGGGTCGCCGCCAGCACGATCTCGCGCACGCAGACGTTGGCAGGCTGGTTCCAAGCGTAGAGCACGGCATCGGCGATCACTTCCGGCGCAATGACGCCACCCATCTGATCTTTCCAGTCGTGGTAACCGGCCTTGATGCTCTCGTCAGTGGTGTGGCTGAGCAGCTCGGTCTCGACCGCACCCGGGGCAATGGTCACCATCCGCACGCCGACATCGGCTACCTCTTCCCGGATGTTCTCGGTCAGGGCGTGCACGGCGAACTTGGTGGCGCAGTAGGCAGCATGGTTCGGGAAGGTCTTGCGACCGGCGATGGAGCTGATGTTGATGATGGTGCCGCTGCGGCGCTCCTTCATGCCTGCCAGCACTGCGTGGACGCCGTTCAGCACCCCCATCACGTTGATGTTGAGCATCTGCTGCCATTCGGCGGGATCCTGCACATCGGCCTGACCCAGCAGCATGACACCGGCGTTGTTGACCATGCAGCCGACCGGGCCAAATTTGGCTTCTGCCTGCTGGACGGCGGCTTTCATGGCGGCGGTGTCGGTCACATCGACCCCGATGCAGAGGGTATCGGGCAGGTTCAGTGCCTGCATCGGCTCGACCCGGCGGGCCAGCAGTAGCAGCGGATGACCGGCGGCAGAGAAGGCACGGGCGATGGCGGCACCGATCCCGGCGGAGGCACCGGTGATCACGACGAGAGATTTGGACATGGGTCTTTCCTTCTGATTCAAGAGTCGGTTTGAGCAAACAGGTGGCTGGCCAGCACGGAACCCAATCACTATAGTCACTGTATCTATAAGTGATAAATATTGTTTTCCGCTGGTTATCATCTGAAAAAACTATGGTTGGTTTATGCTGGACTTGAGATTGCTGCGTTTCTTCATCGCCATCTATGAAGAGAAGAACATCACGGCGGCGGCCGAACGCTGCCATGTCAGCCAGCCCTCCCTCTCGGCGGGGCTGCGCCAGCTGGAAGAGGCGCTCGGTGACAGCCTGTTTGTCCGGGGCAAGAAGGGGGTGGTGGCGAAAGATCCGGCCCACTATCTCTATCCTCACGCGGTCAAGCTGGTGGAGGAGGCGCGCCGTCTGCCGGAGCTGTTTCGCCAGAAAGCGACGCGTGCGAGGCTCAATATCGCCATCATGCCGGACTTGAGTCGCCGCCGGGTGGCCGGGCTGCTGCAGCAAGTACAGCGCGTGTTGCCGCAGCTGGATCTCACCCTTTCCGACTACGCCACCCCCGCCGACTGCCGCTTGACGCTGGATGCCTTGCGCCGGGAGGACGAGATCTTTCTGCCGCTGTGGGAGGAGGATTACGTGCTCTGCGTGCCGGTCGACCACCCCCTTGCCAGTCGCGAAAGGATCGAGCTGGCCGAGCTGCAACATTATGATTTTATTGAGTGCCCGCCCTGCGAAGCCCATCAGCAGACTATCGGCCTGCTGGCCTGTGACCGCCTTACCCTCAATCTGGTGGCCAAGGCCGAGAGCAAGGGGCTGGTGATGGCGCTGGTGCTGGCGGGGGTCGGCATCAGTTTTCTGCCGGACGGGCTGGTCGAGGATGAGGCGGGGCTCTGTACCCTGCCGGTGAGCGGGCCGCGGATGTTTCGCCGGATTGGGCTCTGCTATCCCGCCCACCAGACCCTCAATCCGGCGCTGCGGGAGCTGATCCCCGAGTTGGCAGGCTATGGCGCTTCCTGATAAGGTCGCTCTCCTGTGCACCTTTACGATGCAGCTCCCCAGACTCCCCTGTTCTGTTTACCTCGCCTTGCTCCGCAAGGCTTTGTTCGGGTGATGTGGTCATGAAACGCATTCTGGTTATTTTTTCCCATCCCGCGCTGCAGAGCTCGCGGGCCAACAAGCAGCTGTTGCAGGCGATTGAGGGGCTGGAGGGGGTCACGGTTCACGACCTCTATCAGCACTATCCCGACATGTTTATCGATGTGAAGCGGGAGCAGGCGCTGCTCTGTGAGCACGACATCATCGTCTTCCAGCACCCGTTTTACTGGTACTCCTGCCCGGCCATCATGAAAGAGTGGATGGATCTGGTGCTGGAGTATGGCTATGCCTATGGCCCCGAGGCTCATGCCCTCAAGGGCAAGCAGTGGCTGAGCGCCATCACCACCGGCGGGGCGCCGGAGTCCTACTGCAGCGAGGGGTACAACAGCCGACCGCTGCTCGATTTTCTGCTGCCATTTCAGCAGGCTGCCACCTTGTGCGGCATGAACTGGCTGCCCCCCTTCGTGCTCCACTCCTTTCACAAGATCAAGGATCCCGCCGCCCTGCGCCGCTGTGGGCAGGACTACCGTCAGCTGCTCTGTGCCCTGCGTGACGATCAGCTGACCCCGGAGCAGCTGGCCGGGCGTCCTTATCTGCGCGACTTGCTGGAGGTGCTCTGATGAAACACGGGCAGCTTGTTGGCCGAGCTTATGAGCCGGACCGGATGTTCACTCGGAGGGCCGACTGATGGGCCACGGTATCCTGTTTGATGCCTTTATCTACCTCTCCGCCGCCGTTATCGCGGTGCCGCTGGCCAAGCGCTGGGGGCTGGGCTCGGTGCTCGGTTACCTGCTGGCGGGGATCATCATAGGCCCCTTTTTGCTGGGGCTGGTGGGGGAGCAGAAGGATGTGATGCACTTCGCCGAGTTTGGCGTGGTGCTGATGCTGTTTCTGGTCGGTCTTGAATTGCGTCCCGCCCTCTTGTGGCAGCTGAAGGGGCCGATCCTCGGCACCGGTGGCCTGCAGGTGCTGCTCACCACGGCGGCACTGACCGGCGTGGCGCACCTGATCGGTCTGCCGCTGCAACAGGGGTTGGCCATCGGTCTGATCTTGGCGCTCTCCTCCACCGCCATCGTTCTGCAGAGCCTGCAGGAGCGCAAGCTGATGCAGAGCGAGAGCGGTCGCTCCGCCTTTGCAGTGCTGCTGTTTCAGGATATTGCGGTCATTCCGATCCTGGCGCTGCTGCCGCTGCTGGCCATGGCCCCGGTCGCCAGTAATGGCGGCTCCGAGCTGGCGGGTTGGCAGCATGGTCTGCTGGTGGTCGCGGCCATCTCCGGCATAGTGCTGGGTGGCCACTACCTGATGCGGCCGGTGTTTCGTGCCATCGCCCAGTCCCATATGCGGGAGATCTTCGTCGCCGCCGCCCTGCTGCTGGTGATCGCTATCGCTGTGCTGATGGAGTCGGTGGGGCTCTCGCCCGCTCTCGGCTCCTTCCTCGCCGGTGTGGTGTTGGCCGATAGCGAATATCGCCACGAGCTGGAGGCAGACATTGAGCCGTTCAAGGGCTTGCTGCTCGGCCTCTTCTTTATGTCGGTGGGGGCGGGGATCGACTTCGGGCTGTTTGCCGAGCACCCCTTCCTGATACCAACCCTGGTCGTTGGCCTGATGGTGCTCAAATGGCTGGTGCTGATGGCGCTTGGCTTCATCATCCGCATCTCGCCGAGCCAGCGCTGGACCTTCGCACTGGCGTTGGCGCAGGGGGGCGAGTTTGCCTTCGTGCTCTTTTCGTTTGCCGCGCAAAATCGGGTGCTGCCCGGCGAGACCATCTCGCTGCTGACGCTGGTGGTGGCGCTCTCCATGGCGCTCACCCCGCTGCTGCTGATCCTCAATGATCGGGTGATCCAGCCCTGGTTCGATTACCGTAACCAGAGCGACGCACCGCAGCATGAACAACCTGAGCTGGTGGAGCATCCGGTGATCATCGCGGGCTTCGGCCGCTTTGGTCAGATCGTGGGGCGTCTGCTGCACGGTCACGGCATCGGTACCACCATCCTCGAGCAGGATGCCAGCCAGATAGAGACCCTGCGCAAGTATGGCTATCAGGTCTTCTATGGTGATGCCAGCCGGATCGACCTGCTCCATGCCGCCGGGGCGCACAAGGCGAAGCTGCTGGTGCTCTCCATCAACGATCCGGCTACCTCGCTGGCGGTGATCGAGATGGTGCAGAAGCACTTCCCGCACCTGAAGATCCTGGCGCGCGCGCTGGATCGGCCCCACGCCCACGAGATCCTGCGCCACGGGGTCGAAAGCGTGCACCGGGAAACCCTGGGCTCTGCGGTCGATCTGGGGGTGGAAGCCCTGACCCAGCTCGGTTTTCGGGCCAACCAGGCCTGGCGGGCGGGGCAGACCTTCAAGCAGCACGATAACTGGCTGTTGCGCGAGCAGGTCAACTATCTGGACGACGAACACACTTATATCAACAAGAGCCTGCAATACCGGGAGATCCTCTCTGATCTGTTGCAAGACGACGAGGAGGGGCAGGAGCGTATCCATGCCCACAACTGGAATAGCGGGTTACCCGACGACGACAAGGAAGCAAAATGATTGCCTATTACCCCATGTTCAAACACCTGCATATGACGCTGGCGCTGGTCAGTCTGCTGCTCTTTATCTATCGCTGGAGTCTGGCGCTTGCCGGCAGCGCTCGGTTGCAGCAGAAGTGGCTGAAGATCCTCCCGCATATCAACGACACCTTCCTGCTGCTGTTTGGTGTGTTGCTGGCGGTGGCCTTGCAGTTGAGCCCGGGTCAACAACCCTGGCTGATGGCCAAGCTGATGGCACTGGTACTCTATATCGGTCTGGGAGTCATGGCGCTCAAGCGCCCGGCCCGCGGTCAGAAGCTGGTGGCCGGTGTGGCGGCACTGGCGGTGTTTGGCTACATGGTCGGTGCGGCCATCACCAAGTCAGCCTGGTCGTGGCTGATGTGAGCAAAAGGGGAGAGCTATGCTCTCCCCTGAAATCATATTCTGTGATGAATTAATTAATCGGAGTTTTATGCTAACAATAAATCGCAACATAGAACTTTCATTTGAGGGATTTTTGGCTAATTTTAGCCTCTAGCGGCTCCTTTTTTGAGTGTATTGTCTTTGAAAATCAATTGTTTAGTGTGTTTTGTATGAAAATGGCGACAGTTGTCGCAGCAAAACTTGCGACATAGACTGTCGCAAGTCACGACTAGCATACAGTCAACGCTAAACCAGTGAAGGCAAGCACCATGAGCAAGAAGCTGTTACGACAACTGACCTTGGCGCGTTGCATCCCGCACCGCCCTTACAAGCTGACCGCCAGCCAACTCCAGGTAAAACTGGAAGAGGAAGGTATCCACGTCAGTCTGCGTACCGTGCAACGGGACCTGGAGGAGATGTCCGGCATGGGACTGTTCGACCTCACCTCGGACGAGCGCAGCAAACCCCATGGCTGGTGCTTCGAGCGCCACGGCCTCAACGACTTTGCCAATATCATGCCGCTCTCGCTGGCGGTGGCCCTGAAAACCTGGAGTGATCAGGCGAGCCAACTGTTGCCGGCGAGTGTACTGACCGAATTGAATCCGCTGGTCGACAAGGCGAGCCAGGTGATCCGCGACAGCCAGAGTGAACTGGCCGAACGCTGGTTGGAGAGTGTCCATCAGTCACCGCGTCCGTTTGCTGGCAACCCGGAGATCCGCCGCAGCACCCTGATCCGCGATGCGCTTTGGCGTGGTCGCAAGTTCAGTGCCGAGATCCAGCGCGTGATCAAAGAGCGCACCGTATGGCTCTGCTACGACCGTATCAACCCGCTCGGCATTCTCAATCAGCCGGACGGTCCGATCCTGCTCTGCACTCTGTCCGAGCTGGATCCCAAGGTCTACGGCATTCCGTTTGACCATATCAAGAACGTGGAGCTGACCAACTTCAGCGCCACCCAGCCGAAGGATTTCAATATCCAGAAGCTGATCCGCGATCAGGGCTATCAGGATGTGAGCGGCCCGATCCGCTTCGTCGGCCGGATCGATGCCAACAGCCAGTCGCTGGTGGATAACCAGATCCCCGGCAACAATCCGCGCATGACCCGCTATGACAAGCGCAGCGTGGTGGTGGAGACCGAAGTGCAGGACACCCCGGAGTTTCGCAGCTGGTTGAACAACATCGGCGGTGAACTGGAGGTGCTGGCACCGGAATCGCTGCGCAAGGCCTATCTCAATCCGGCCAACCGCTTGAGCTGATTAAAAAATTGGAATGTTGAAGAGTCGAGCCTGGTCTCGGCTCTTTTTTTGCGGTTTTTTTAAGCATATTTATTCAACTAATTTTTAAGTCTTAACGTCAGGATTGAACCGTTTTCCTGCCCCGTTTTTGGGGGCGAAACCCGTGTAAGAGATCTGCCATAGCGACTGTAAGAGGCTGGCGCTTTGAGCCGTACGCGAAGCCATGCCAGAATGATCGAGCTTTCCCGTGAAACTAAATAACTAACTGATATTAAAGGGTTAGTTTTTAAGTTCATTTTTTGAGATGGGAGCTGCATCGGATCTTTATCATCGGATGGCCCTTGTTCGGGGTGCGCATTTCCTTAGTATGGGTCTCACAAGGACGAAGCTGGTCCGGCAGGATGCAGGGCAGCGCATAAAGATGGAATAGTCCGCAGGATGTGGACAAGGGACACCTCAGGATGAGCTCGATAATCAGGACGATTATCGTCACGGATGAATAAAGGAACACCGCGGGATGCGGCAGGACACTCTCGGGATGGGAGCAGAACGAACGGAACCTCGTTCTTCAGGATGAACAGGACCTCGCCGGATGCGAGAGGAATACTTCAGGATGAAGTGAGATAACCCGGATGGTTATCTGTCAGGAAGACGCAAGGAACCCCACAGGACGTGGTAATGGACACCTCCAGGATGGAGACAGTGAAGCAGTTCAGGATGAATTGCCAGGCCAGGAACGCCGCAGGACACGCCAACGGATTGGAAAGGGGATATTCCAAAGGATTAGGATAACGTCAGGGATTGCAGGGAGCATTGCAGTTCTACGGACAGGACGACACGACTCTAGGGGACGGCTACCGCCGTCCCCTTTTCTTTTATGGTTTGCCCGAGAGATTGCCGCGCTGGGCGGCGTTGACGATCTCTTGCAGGCGCTGACGAATGTCGACCATGCCAAACACACCAAAGATCAGCACAGTGACAAATTCGGCTTTGGTGACCGCGAAGTAGCGTTTGCAAGCTGCCTTGATCATGCTGGCCTGCAGCCAGTGCAGCAGGGCGACGATCACGCCGCAGACCGGCAGAAAGCCGTTGAGTTTGCCGGGCAGCGGGGCAATCAGGCTCACCAGTACGCCAAACCAGAAGAACAGTATCAGCCCCATCGCCAACAGATTAAAGACCCGCTTCATTGTTTACCTCCCGTAGATAGAGTTGATAACAGACCTGACCTGCCTGTTTGTCCTTGAGTAGTTGCCAGCTGGCAGGCAGCGCCAGATCGGCCATCTCTTTCTCCCGCTCCAGATAGATGAGGGCGTCCGCTGCCAGCCAGCCGCGCTGCTCCAGCAGTTCGCACACCTGCGGCAGCAGCTCGCGGCGAAACGGCGGATCGAGGAACACCAGATCAAACGGCGTGGCCGGGCCTTGTAGCCAGCTCACTGCATCTGACTGGATCACCTGACCCTGACTGCTGCCGAGGGCGGTCAGGTTCTTCTTGATCTGGTCAGCGGCCCCTTTGTCCATCTCGATCAGGGTCACCTGCTCGGCATAGCGCGACAGTGCCTCCAGTCCGAGTCCGCCGCTACCGGCAAACAGATCCAGGCAGCGGGTGCCGCGAATGTGGGGGGCCAGCCAGTTGAAGATGGTCTCCTTGACGCGATCCGTGGTGGGTCTGAGCCCCTCCACATCCTTGACCGGCAATTTGCGGCCTCGCCACTGGCCGCTGATGATTCTTACAAAGCCCGATTTTCCTTGCGGGGCGGGACTCTTGCTCGGGTTGCTACGGCTGGATTTCACTCTGGGCATCGCGTTTCATCGTCAGAAAATAAAGTGGTAGTATAAGGCGGTTCATTTTTATGCCGACCCGCCAAGGGACGGCTATCTTAGCAGTCAGCCTTTGATGTGAGTATTTTTAGATGGCAAAAGGTTTGTTTTCCTGGCTGGGTTTCGGCCGCAAGAAAGAAGAGGCTGAGGCTGTCCAACCACAGACACCCCAAGCCACCCACGTTACCGTTGAGCCCGAGGTCACTGCTACCCCCGCTCCCGTTTCCGATACCACTGTTTCCGATAGTACGCCGGCTGTTGCCCCCGAAGTGCCTGCCAGCGCACAGAATCCCGTTTTGCAAGATGATTGCTGCCTGCCGACCGAGCTGGAC
Source organism: Aeromonas sp. S13(2024) (assembly GCF_041402405.1). Lineage (NCBI taxonomy): Bacteria > Pseudomonadati > Pseudomonadota > Gammaproteobacteria > Aeromonadales > Aeromonadaceae > Aeromonas > Aeromonas sp. S13(2024). Next base: position 31,415 of record NZ_JBGLRA010000012.1, read on the forward strand.
GACCACGGCCCGCTGGTGGTGGAGGAGTGCGCCTCCGATCTGGAGCCGGTGATCGTCAACGAAACGCTGATCGCCGAAGAGGAGCGTGCCGCTGAAGCCGCTCGCACTGCCGCAGAGGCGCAAGCCGCTGAGGTCAAGGCAGCCGAAGAGGCTCGTATTGCTGCCGAAGCTCGTGCTGCGGAAGAGGCTCGTATTGCTGCCGAGGCTCGTGCTGCAGAAGAGGCACGTATCGCTGCCGAAGCTCGTGCTGCGGAAGAGGCCCGTATTGCTGCCGAAGCCCGTGCTGCGGAAGAGGCCCGTACCGCTGCCGAGGCTCGCGCCGCGCAAGAAGCTCGCATTGCTGCCGAAGCTCGCGCCGCAGAAGAGGCTCGTATCACTGCCGAAGCTCGTGCTGCAGAAGAGGCTCGTATCGCTGCCGAAGCTCGTGCTGCAGAAGAGGCTCGCATTGCTGCCGAAGCCCGTGCTGCGGAGGAGGCTCGTATTGCTGCCGAGGCTCGCGCCGCGGAAGAGGCTCGCGCCGCGGAAGAGGCTCGCGCCGCGGAAGAGGCTCGCGCCGCGGAAGAGGCTCGCATCGCTGCCGAAGCCCGTGCTGCGGAAGAGGCTCGCATCGCTGCCGAGGCTCGCGCCGCGGAAGAGGCCCGTATTGCTGCCGAAGCCCGTGCTGCGGAAGAGGCCCGTATCGCTGCCGAAGCTCGCGCTGCGGAGGAGGCTCGCATTGCCGCTGAAGCTCAGGCTGCGGAAGAAGCCCGTATCGCCAAAGAAGCCCAGCGAGCGGAAGATATGCGCCTGGTCGCCGCGATGGAGGCTGAGGCCGCCGCCCTGGCCGCTCTGCCGCTGGCCGCCAAGGTGGACGACGACACCCAGGACAAACCGCAGCGGGAGGGCTTCTTTGCTCGCCTCAAGCGCAGTCTGGTACGCACCAAGGAGAATATCGGCTCCGGTTTCTTCGGCCTGTTCCGTGGCAAGAAGATCGACGATGAGCTGTTTGAAGAGCTGGAAACCCAGCTGCTGACCGCCGATCTCGGTGTGGATACCACTACTCGTATCATCGAGGGGCTGGTGCAGCACGCGGATCGCAAGCAGCTCAAGGATGCCGAGGCGCTCTACGGCCTGCTCAAGCAGGACATGGGCGAGATGCTGGCCAAGGTCGAGCAGCCGCTGGTGATCGACACCAGCAAGAAGCCTTATGTGATCCTGATGGTCGGCGTAAACGGCGTCGGCAAGACCACCACCATCGGCAAGCTGGCCAAGCAGTTCCAGGCTGAAGGCAAGAGCGTGATGCTGGCGGCGGGTGACACCTTCCGTGCTGCTGCGGTCGAACAGCTGCAGGTTTGGGGTCAGCGCAACAACATTCCGGTGATTGCCCAGCATACCGGTGCCGACTCCGCTTCCGTCATTTATGACGCCATCGAGGCTGCCCGCTCCCGCGGAGCTGACGTGCTGATCGCCGACACCGCCGGCCGCCTGCAGAACAAGAGCAACCTGATGGAAGAGCTCAAGAAGGTGGTGCGGGTGATGAAGAAGCTGGATGAAGAGGCGCCCCACGAGATCATGCTGACGCTGGACGCCGGCACCGGCCAGAACGCGCTGAGCCAGGCCAAGCTGTTCAGCGAGGCGGTTGGCCTGACCGGCATCACCCTCACCAAGCTGGATGGCACGGCCAAGGGCGGCGTCATCTTCGCGGTGGCCGACAAGTTCCAGATCCCGATCCGCTACATCGGGGTGGGCGAGGGGATCGACGATCTGCGTCCCTTCGTTGCCAACGATTTCATCGAGGCGCTCTTTAGCCGCGATGAATAAGTCCGGCCGCGATGAGTCAGCTCAGCCGTGATGAGTAAGTGTTCCATGCCCCGACTCCGGTCGGGGTTTGTCAATTTCAGGGAACCGTTATGATTCGTTTTGACAAGGTCAGCAAGGTATACAGCGGCGGCCATCAGGCGCTGCAAAAGGTCAGCTTTCACCTGCGCAAGGGGGAGATGGCTTTTCTGACCGGGCACTCGGGGGCGGGCAAGAGTACCCTCCTGAAACTGATCAGCGTGATGGAGCGCCCGACCGATGGTCGTGTCTTCTTTCATGGCGATGATGTCAGCCATATCCAGCGCAGTCAGATCCCCTATGTTCGCCGCCAGATCGGGATGATCTTTCAGGATCACCGCCTGCTGATGGACAGAACCGTGTTCGACAACGTGGCGCTGCCGCTGGTGATCGATGGTTACAGCCACGCCGATATCAACAAGCGGGTGGCGGCGGCGCTGGACAAGGTGGGGTTGCTCGGCAAGGAGCGCTACCAGCCGCGCATGCTCTCCGGTGGTGAGCAGCAGCGGGTCGGCATCGCCCGCGCCATCGTCAACAAGCCGCCGTTGTTACTGGCGGATGAACCGACCGGCAACCTGGATCCCCAGCTCTCCATGGATATCATGCGGCTATTCCAGGAGTTCAATAATTTTGGGGTCTCGGTACTGATTGCCACCCACGATCTGGGGCTGATCGCTCGCATGCGCTATCGCACCCTGACCCTCAAGGCGGGCCGCATGTATTCGGCCGGGGAGGAGCTCTGATGGCTATCGTTCGTCATAAACAACCGCCGCTGCGCCGTCTGATGATGTACGGGGTTGATCATGTGCGGCAGGCGTTTGCCAGTCTCGGGGAGCTGTGGCGCAATCCGCTCGCCTCCCTGATGACGCTGGCGGTGCTTGGCGTCAGTCTGGCGCTGCCATCCTGCTTCCACGTGCTGCTGAAAAACGCCGAGGTGGTGGAGGGGAGCTGGCAGAGCAGTTCCCAGATCTCTCTTTACCTGCGCAAGGATCTGCCGGAGCAGAGCATTCTCGATCTGCAGCACAGGATCCTGCTCTATCCCGAGGTGGATTCGGTCACCTACCTGAGTCGTGACGATGCGTTGCGGGAGTTTCGCGAGATCTCCGGCTTCGGCGATGCCCTCGATTATCTGGACAGCAACCCGCTGCCGCCGGTGCTGAGCGTCATTCCGGATCCACGCTGGCAGAACCCGGAAGGGGCCGCCGAGCTGCTCAGCAAGCTCAACAACGAGGTGGGGGTCGAACAGGGCAAACTGGATCTGCAGTGGTTGACCCGGTTGCAGGGGATCATGAACCTGCTGCGCCACACCATTACCGGTATCGCGGTGCTGCTGCTTTCTGCCGTGTTGCTGATCGTCGGCAATACCCTGCGTCTCAACATCCTCAACCAGCGTTCCGAGATTGAAGTGCTCAAGCTGGTGGGGGCGACCGATTCCTTTATTCATCGTCCTTTCCTCTATACCGGCATCTGGTTCGGGGTGATCGGCGGCATGCTGGCCTGGTGGCTGACCGAAGTGATGGTGATCTGGAGCGAAGGGGTGGTGAAGGAGCTGGCGGGCTTGTATAACAGTAACTTCCGGCTGGTTGGCATGGGAGCGGTAGACGGGATCAATCTGATCTTGCTGGGCGCCCTGCTGGGGCTGATCGCCTCCTGGTTCTCGGTCCATCGCCACATTCGCGACATCGAACCATCCTGATTATTTTGTCATCAAAGTAAATCGCTGGATTTTGAGAGGCGGATCAAGTAAAAGAGGGGCCGTTTCTGGCTTGGCCCCCATAGTCAGAGTATTCTGAATAACAATGATCTTCCGGATCTTCGCTAGATCCAGTGAACCTTCTGATTTATAAGCAGTCTATTAAAGCTGAAGCATTTATACGGGTGTGGCCCCTCTGCCTTGCTCGTCAGACTTGGCAAGCATGTGAAGGTTGCGAGCTCCGCAACAATGGACTTAGCATGCTACTTTTCGGGGGTCCTTCATTGTGACCCCCTTTTTTTGACTGTTCATTCATGATTCATCCTGCAGGCTTAAGATAAGCCGGTCTAAAACTGGGCATGTTCTTTGATACACGCCGCAGAATGGCATCCGGTCAGTAGACAGACCCTCTCAGGGTGTTAGACTGATTCGATTGAAAAGTAAGAGGTAACAGATGGGAACTTCATTGCAGCGCACTATGGCTCTGATTCCGCAAGGTAGTCTGGAAGGCTATATCCAGGCAGTAAACTCTATTCCTGTGCTGAGCGCAGAGGAAGAGCGTGAACTGGCTGAGCGTTTGCAGCAGGATGGCGATCTCGAGGCTGCCCGTCAGCTGGTAATGTCGCACCTGCGCTTTGTCGTTCATGTCGCCAAGAGTTATGCCGGTTACGGCCTGCCTCAGGCCGATCTGGTTCAGGAAGGCAACATCGGCCTGATGAAGGCGGTCAAGCGCTTCGACCCAACGGTCGGCGTGCGTCTGGTCTCCTTTGCCGTGCACTGGATCAAGGCCGAAATCCACGAATATGTCCTGCGCAACTGGCGCATGGTCAAGGTGGCGACCACCAAGGCCCAGCGCAAGCTCTTCTTCAACCTGCGCAAATCCAAAAAACGTCTGGGCTGGCTGAACCACGAAGAGGTTCAGGCCGTGGCGGCCGATCTCGGCGTCTCCGCAAGCGATGTGACCGAGATGGAAGCGCGGATGGCCAACTACGATCAGGCGTTCGATCTGGTGGGTGACGATGAGGAAGAGGGCGGTTTCGCTCCGGTTCACTATCTGGAGGACAAATCCTCCGATCTGGCCGCGACCATCGAGAATGACAACTGGGACGATCATGCGACCCGCCGTCTGAGCTCGGCCCTCGCCACCCTGGATGAGCGCAGCCAGCACATCATCCGCGCCCGCTGGCTCGATGATGACAGCAAGACCACTCTGCAGGAGCTGGCCGATACCTACGGCGTCTCTGCCGAGCGTGTGCGTCAGCTTGAGAAAAACGCACTCAAGAAGCTGAAAGATGCCATGGAAGCCTGATGCTTCCTCTCATAAAAACAGGGCCTGATGGCCCTGTTTTTGTTTCGCAGGGATCTGGTCGGCCTTGCTTTGGTTACCCTTGAGTGTGTTATGTTGCCGCCACTGCCACATTAGGGAGAGCAGAAGTGAAACTGTTGAACGACCTGTTTACCAACAACCGTGAGTGGGCCGAACGGATCAAAGCCGAAGATCCCAATTTCTTTGCCACTCTTTCTGCCCAGCAGGCCCCCGAATACCTCTGGATCGGTTGTTCCGACAGCCGGGTTCCCGCCAACCAGCTGATGGGGTTGCTGCCGGGGGATGTCTTCGTCCACCGCAACGTCGCCAATCTGGTGGTACATACCGATTTCAACTGCCTCTCCGTGCTGCAATACGCGGTAGAAGTCCTCAAGGTGAAGCACATCATCGTCTGCGGTCACTACGGTTGCGGTGGCGTCAAGGCCGCGATGCAGAACCAGGAGCTGGGTCTCATCGACAACTGGCTGCGCAACATCAAGGATGTCTACTTCAAATATGGTGAAGAGCTCGAGGCCATCGAGGATGAGCATGAGCGCTTCGACTACCTGTGCGAGCTGAACGTCGCCGAGCAGGTCGCCAACGTCTGCCACACCACCATTATCCAGAACGCCTGGCGCAAGGGGCAGGAGCTGGCCGTCCACGGCTGGATCTACGGGATCAAGGATGGCTTGCTGCATGATCTCGATCTCTGCATCAGCGGCCCGGATCAGATCCCCGATGTCTATCGTGCCTGGCCGGACATGCGTCCGCCCCACCGTCGGCGCTAGGGAGCTTCATGGTGGCGCCAGCTCTCTATCTGCAGATCAAGCAGCACATTCTGGACGGGATCCGCGAACGCCACTACCAGGCGGGGGACAGGATCCCGACCGAAGCGGCCCTGTGCGAGCAGTTCACCGTGAGCCGGATGACGGTCAACCGGGCGCTGCGGGAGCTGGTGGCGGAAGGTTGGTTGGTGCGTACCGCCGGTTCCGGCAGCTTCGTGGCGGACCGGCGCACCGAATCGCCGCTGCTGGCTATTCGCAATATTGCCGACGAGATCGCCGAGCGTGGCGGCGAGTACAGCGCCCGGGTGATCCGGCTGCAGCGGCTGGCCGCCGACGAGAAGGTGGCGGTGCAACTGGGGCTGCGGGTGGGCGCCCCCATCTTTCACAGCCTCATCGTCCATCAGGCCGATGGGGAGCCGTTGCAGCTGGAGGAGCGCTTTGTCGATGCCGGGCGCCTGCCTGGCTACGGCGAGCAGGATTTCACCCTGCAAACTCCCAACCGCTATCTGATGGATGTCTGCCCCCTCTCCGAGATGGAGCACGTAGTGGAAGCCGTGTTACCCAGCGCCGGTGAGGCGGGATTGTTGCAGATCCGAGTAGATTCTCCCTGCCTGTTGTTGCACCGGCGTACCTGGTCGGAGGGGCATCTGGTCTCCTACGCCCGTTTGCTCTCCCCCGGTTCCCGCTACAAGCTCAGCTCCAAGACTCAGCTGGAGTGAATGTATATACAACTCGATTTTGCAAAGCCCACCTCCTGGTGGGCTTTTTTGTGCTTAAACTCTAAGTTTGATGCTGTTATCAGGATGTGAACTTCGCTCTTTCTTTCGTCATAGAGATCGACTATAAGAATATGTATATACATTTGAGGTCGCTATGAACAAGGAACTGTTGAACTGCGAGCGGGTCTGGCTCAATGTGATACCCGCCACCCTGAATGATGAGCTAGCCGACTACGGCCTGCTGCCGCTCCACGCCATCGGCGTGAAGGATGGCAAGATCCACGCGCTGGTGCCGATGGCCGAACTGAAGGGGTCGTATCCCGCTCACTGGCAGGATATGCAGGGCAAGCTGGTCACTCCCGGCCTTATCGATTGCCATACACACCTCATCTTCGCCGGCAGCCGTGCCGAGGAGTTCGAGCTGCGTCAGCAGGGAGTGCCCTATGCCGAGATCGCCCGTCGGGGAGGCGGCATCATCAGCACGGTGCGTGCCACCCGTGCCGCCAGCGAAGAGCTGCTGTTCGAGCTGGCGTTGCCGAGGGTGAAATCCCTGATCCGCGAAGGGGTCACCACGGTGGAGATCAAGTCCGGCTATGGCCTGACGCTGGATGACGAACTCAAGATGCTGCGGGTGGCCCGTCGACTGGGAGAGGCGTTGCCGATCCGGGTCAAGACCACTCTGCTGGCGGCCCATGCGGTGCCGCCGGAATATCGCGACGATCCTGACAGCTGGGTCGAGACCATCTGTCAGGAGATCATCCCGGCCGCCACCGAGGCGGGTCTGGCCGATGCGGTAGATGTCTTCTGCGAGCACATCGGCTTCTCGCTGGCCCAGACCGAGCAGGTCTATCTGGCGGCGGATCAGTACGGCCTGCCGGTGAAGGGACATATGGATCAGCTCTCCAATCTCGGTGGCAGCACACTCGCCGCCAACTTTGGCGCCCTCTCGGTGGACCATCTGGAGTATCTGGATCCGGAAGGGATCCTGGCGCTGGCCCACCGTGGCGTGGTCGCCACCCTGCTGCCCACTGCCTTCTACTTCCTAAAAGAGACCAAGCTGCCGCCGGTTGCCGCCTTGCGCAAGGCGGGGGTGGCGATGGCGGTCTCCTCCGATATCAACCCGGGTACCGCGCCCATCATCTCGCTGCGGATGGCGATGAACATGGCTTGTACCCTGTTTGGTCTGACGCCGGTGGAGGCCATGGTTGGGGTGACCCGTCACGCCGCCAAAGCGCTCGGCGAGCAGGATCGCCTTGGCCAGCTCAGGGTGGGCATGGCGGCTGATTTTCTGATCTGGCACTGCGCCCATCCGGCCGAGCTGAGCTACATGGTCGGCGTCGATCAGCTGGCAGGCCGCATCTTCAACGGTGAGGAGACCCTCCATGGATAAGTTCAACCCGATCGACATGTCGCTCTGGCAAGGGCGGCAGGATCCGGAAGATGGCGAACTGGCCCTGCGCTGGCATGACAAAGTTCTGCCTTGGCAAGAGGCGCAGCCCTGGACCGCTGGAGCACAAGAGGCTGCCGGTGTGGTACTGCTCGGTTTTGCCTGCGATGAAGGGGTGCGCCGCAACAAGGGGCGTGTCGGCGCCGCCGGTGCGCCGCAAGCGGTGCGCAAGCTGCTGGCCAACACCGCCTGGCACCTGAATCGTCCCGTCTATGATGGCGGGGATGTGTGCTGTACCGATGGGGATCTCGATGCCGCCCATGCTCGTCTAGCCGAGCGGGTCGCCGCTGCGCTCGATCTGGGCCACTTCCCGCTGGTGCTGGGGGGCGGCCACGAGGTGGCCTTCGGCAGCTGGAGCGGCCTCAACTTGCATCTGGCGGGTCAGGGGAGAGTCGGCATTATCAATTTTGACGCCCACTTCGACCTGCGCATGAAGCAGGAATTGGCAAGCTCCGGCACCCCCTTCTTCCAGATCGCCGAGCAGTGCGCCGCTCAGGGCACGCCGTTTCACTACGCCTGCCTCGGGGTAGCCGAGACCGCCAATACCCAAGCCCTGTTTGCCCGTGCCAAGGCGCTGGGTGTGTGGCATGTGCTGGACGAGGCGATGACTCAGACCGAGCTGCCAGCCTTGCTAAGCGGGCTGGACGCCTTTATCGCCGATTGTGATCACCTCTATCTGACCATCGATCTCGACGTGCTGCCCGGCAACCTGATGCCGGGAGTGAGCGCCCCCGCCGCTCGTGGCGTGGAGCTGGCGGTGATCGAACCGCTCATTGCCCATATCCGGGCCAGCGGCAAGCTGCGGCTTGCCGATCTGGCCGAGTACAACCCGACGCTGGATCAGGATAACCGCAGTGCCCGCGTGGCTGCGCGGCTGGTTCATCTGTTGACCCGTTAACCCTTTGGCCGCATATCGCCGAAGGCACCCTATTGATACAACAAGGAGTGTGTATGTCTGTGCAACAGCAGGATCCCCGTCATGATCCGAACCGCGTGATCCGTGCCCCGCGCGGTACCGAGCTGACCGCCAAGAGCTGGCTCACCGAGGCGCCGCTGCGGATGCTGATGAACAACCTGGATCCCGAGGTGGCCGAGCATCCCCAGTCGCTGGTGGTCTATGGCGGCATCGGTCGCGCCGCACGCAACTGGGCCTGCTTCGACAAGATCGTCGAGGTGCTGACCCGGCTGGAGGAGGATCAGACCCTGCTGGTGCAATCCGGCAAGCCGGTCGGGGTGTTCCAGACCCACAAGGATGCGCCTCGGGTGTTGATCGCCAACTCCAACCTGGTGCCGCATTGGGCCAACTGGGAGCACTTCAACGAACTCGATAAGAAGGGCCTGATGATGTACGGCCAGATGACCGCGGGTTCGTGGATATACATAGGTACTCAGGGGATCGTGCAGGGCACCTACGAGACCTTCTTCGCGGTGGCCAATCAGCACTTCAACGGCTCGCCTGCGGGCCGCTGGATCCTCACCGGCGGGCTCGGCGGCATGGGCGGCGCCCAGCCGCTGGCCGCCACCATGGCCGGCTTCTCGATGATCGCCGTCGAGTGCGACGAGACCCGCATCGATTTTCGTCTGCGCACCCGTTATGTGGACAAGAAGGCTCACGGTCTGGATGAGGCGCTGGCCATGATCGAAGAGGCCAAGCAGAGCGGCACCGCCGTCTCCGTCGGCCTGCTCGGCAACGCCGCCGACGTCTTCGCCGAGCTGGTGGCCCGGGGCATCACACCGGATGTGGTGACCGACCAGACCTCCGCCCACGACCCGATCCATGGCTACCTGCCACAGGGTTGGAGCGTGGCCCAGTGGCGCGAGCTGCAAAAGAGTGCACCGAACGAGGTAAACGTGGCCGCCCGTCGCTCCATGGCCCGTCAAGTGGAGGCGATGCTGACCCTGCAAGAGCGCGGCGCGGCGACTCTGGATTACGGCAACAACATCCGTCAGATGGCGCTGGAAGAGGGGGTGGCGAACGCCTTCGATTTCCCCGGCTTCGTCCCCGCCTACATTCGCCCGCTGTTCTGCGAGGGGATCGGCCCGTTCCGCTGGGTGGCCCTCTCTGGCGATCCGGAAGATATCTACAAGACAGATCAGAAGGTGAAAGAGCTGATCCCCGATGATCCTCACCTGCACAACTGGCTCGACATGGCCCGCGAGCGCATCGCGTTTCAGGGGCTGCCGGCGCGGATCTGCTGGGTCGGGGTCAAGGATCGGGTACGCCTAGGACTGGCCTTCAACGAGATGGTCAAGAATGGCGAGCTGAAAGCCCCCATCGTCATCGGTCGCGACCATCTGGATTCCGGCTCGGTGGCGAGCCCGAACCGCGAGACCGAGTCGATGATGGATGGCTCCGATGCCGTCTCCGACTGGCCGCTGCTCAACGCCCTGCTCAACACCGCCGGTGGCGCGACCTGGGTGTCGCTGCATCACGGCGGCGGAGTCGGCATGGGCTTCTCCCAGCACTCCGGCGTGGTGATCGTCTGTGACGGCTCCGATGATGCTGCCAAGCGGGTCGGTCGGGTGCTGCGCAACGACCCGGCCACCGGGGTGATGCGCCATGCCGATGCCGGCTACGAGATTGCCATCAACTGCGCCCACGAGGCGAAACTGGATCTGCCGATGATTGACGGCGCCAACGGTGTCAAAGGAAAGGTGTAACACCATGTTTGAATTGACGATTACTCCGGGCGAGCTGGAGCTTGCCACCCTGCGCCGCGTCAGCCGCGAGCCGGTACATGTTTCACTGGATCCGGCCGCGCTGCCGGGGATCCACGCCTCCGCCGCCGTGGTCACCAAGGTGATCGAGCAGAACCGGGTGGTGTATGGCATCAACACCGGCTTTGGCCTGTTGGCCAACACCCGCATTCCGGTGGAGCAGCTGGACGAGCTGCAGCGCTCCATCGTGCTTTCCCATGCGGCAGGGATTGGCGAGTACATGGATGACGCCACCGTGCGGCTGATGATGGTGCTCAAGCTCAACTCGTTGGCACGCGGCTTCTCCGGGATCCGGCTGACGGTGCTTGAGGCCCTGATGACCCTCATCAATGCCGAAGTCTATCCGGTGGTACCGAAGAAGGGCTCCGTCGGTGCCTCCGGCGATCTGGCGCCGCTGGCCCATATGAGCTGCCTGCTGATCGGGGAGGGCAAGGCCCGCCACAAGGGCGAGCTGATCGACGCCGCTACTGCGCTGAAAATTGCCGGGCTTGAGCCCATCGCGCTGGCGCCGAAAGAGGGGCTGGCGCTGCTCAACGGCACCCAGGCCAGCACCGCCTTTGCGCTGGAGGGGCTGTTCCATGCCGAGGATCTGTTCGCTGGTGCCATCATCATAGGTGCCATGAGTGTGGAGGCCGCCCTTGGCAGCCGCCGTCCGTTCGATGCCCGCATCCACGAAGTGCGCGGTCAGCGTGGCCAGATCGATGCGGCCGCCTGCTATCGCCACCTGCTGGTGGATGGCAGCGAGATCGGCATGTCCCATCACAACTGCGAGAAGGTGCAGGATCCCTACTCATTGCGCTGCCAGCCGCAGGTGATGGGTGCCTGCCTGACCCAGATCCGCCACGCCGCCGAGGTGCTGGTGTGCGAGGCCAACGCGGTCTCCGACAACCCGCTGGTGTTTGCCGAGGATGAGGAGATCCTCTCCGGCGGCAACTTCCATGCCGAGCCGGTCGCCTTCGCCGCCGATAATCTGGCGCTGGCCATCGCCGAAATCGGCTCGCTCTCCGAGCGGCGGATGGCACTGCTGATTGACTCGCGGATGTCCGGTCTGCCGGCGTTTCTGGTCAATAATGGCGGGGTCAACTCCGGCTTTATGATCGCTCAGGTCACCTCGGCTGCGCTGGCCTCCGAGAACAAGACCCTGGCCCATCCCGCCTCGGTGGATAGTCTGCCCACTTCCGCCAATCAGGAGGATCACGTCTCCATGGCGACCTTCGCTGGCCGCCGGCTGGCAGACATGGCGGAGAACACCCGCGGCATTCTGGCTGTTGAACTGCTGGCGGCGGCACAGGGGCTCGATTTCCGCGCGCCGCTGCGCAGTACCGAGCTGATCGAGCAGGCCAAGGGACGACTGCGGGCTGAGGTGAGCTTCTACGACAAGGACAGGTACTTCGCGCCGGACATCGAAGCGGCCGCCGCCCTGCTGGGCCGTGCCAGCTACAACGACCTGATCCCGGTCGGGGTACTGCCCAGCCTGTAAGCCTTGATCCCCCTTCTCTCCTGGCGGGAGAAGGGTTGGGGATGAGGGGGAAGCCGCTTCACAGGAGCCGGTGACAGCCGGGAGCAGATGATAAAAGACCGCCCAATCGGGCGGTCTTTGCGTTTCTGACGTTGGTTGAACGCGGTTATTCGTGTTCGAACATCAGGAACAGATAGACCACGAACAACACCAGATGGGTCGCACCATGGAGCACATTGGTGCGGCCGCTGCTGAAGGTTACTTTACAGACCATCAAGGTCGTGACCAGCAGCACCATATCGGCGGGGGAGAGGCCGAGGCGTACCTCCTGACCCAGCATGGAGCCGATAAAGAGCACGGCAGGCACGGTGAGGGCGATGGTGGCCAGCACAGAGCCGAAGTAGAGGTTCATTGCCCGCTGCAGCTGGTTGTTGAAGGCGGCTTTGATGGCGCCGACTGCTTCGGGGGCCAGCACGATGCAGGCCACGATAAAGCCGCCCAGTGCGGCGGGTGCTTCCATCACATGCACCCCGTAGTTGATGGGGATGGCCAGGGTCTTGGCCAGCAGGATTACCACCAGCAGGTAGGCGAGCAGCAGGATGGTGTGATAGACGTTGCTCTGCAGCGGGCCGTGGTGCTCCTCATAATCCTCGTGATCGCTGTCGACGAAGAAGTGGCTGTGGCTGCGGGTCTGGATGAGCAGAAAGACCCCGTAGAGCAGGATCGAGATGATGATCAGCATCCACGACATGGCGCGCGACATACTGCCGATTGCACCGCCCTCGGTGAAGTTGGGCAGAACCAGACAGAGCAGGGCCAGTGGGATGATGGCCACCAGATAGGATTTGACCCCGTCCAGATTGAAGCTCTGGGTGTGGTAGCGCCAGCCGCCAAACAGCAGGGTGAAGCCCACCAGACCGGTACTCACCAGCATCACTACCGCAAACATGGTATCGCGGGCCATGGTGGGGTTGGGTTCACCGGTCAGCATCACCGAGGAGATCATCACCACTTCCAGCGAGATGACCGACAGGGTGAGGATCAGAGTGCCGAAGGGCTCGCCCAGCTTGATGGCGAGGGCATCGGAGTGGCGCACCACCGAGAAGATGGCCCAGGTGACGATGGCCAGTAGTGCCGCCGAAACCGGAAGATAGATCCCGAGCGGAGTTGTCTCTGTCAGCAGGTCACTGCCCAGGGTCTTGAAAAAGAGCAGGGTCAGCAGGCCAACGGGCAGGGCAATCTCTTGCCGGATAACTGTCTTCATAGGCAATGGTTCTCTATTGGGGGTCTTGACGACCGGATGACATAAACAGGCTGCACGGTTATCGGTTGCGCAATAACCGGCTCCTTATGATAAAGGTTGTTATCCCCGTCAGGGCAGATCATTTTGTTGCTGAATGTAAATAAGGGGTGGCAGGAGGTGGTTCGATTTCACCATGGAGCCGGACCCGGGTATGCTGGGGGGCTACCGGCCATCGGCACCTCTTTGGTGATGCCGAGCGTATAGCCAAGCCATTTCGCGGCCAAATCCTGCCATCTCTGTGTTAGCTGGCCTTCTGGTGTTGCAACTGCCACTCCCGTTGCCAGTGGGTCAGTATCTTCAGCGGCATGGGTTTGCCGAAGAAGTAGCCCTGGATCAGATAGACGCCGTGCTGGCTCAGATAGTCGACCTGCAACTGGCTCTCGACCCCTTCGGCGATCATCTCCATGCCCGATTCCCGACCGAAGACGATGATGGCATCCAGTACGCTGCGCTTGAGGTCGTTGGTGCCTATGGTATCGACGAACATCTTGTCGATCTTGATCTGGCGGATCCCCAGGCTCTGCAGGTAGGCAAAGCCGCCGTAGCCGGTACCGAAATCATCCAGCTTGAAGTGATACCCCATCTGTTGCAGCAGGGTGATCTCCTCGGTGGCCGCCTTGATGTCGAGGATCGGCTTGCGCTCCGTCAGCTCGAAGGTGAGCCGGGCGGGTGAGGGGTTTTGGCTGTGAGCGAGCAGGGTGCGCAGCAGGGGCTGCTCGATATGGGCCGCCACCAGATTGACGCTGACCCACTGCTCTGGCGCCAGCTGCGGCAGGTCGGTGATCACCTGCTCCAGCAACTGTTCGGTCATCGGCAGGATCAGCCCCTGCTCCTCTGCATATTCGATAAAGGTGCCCGGGGGGATCAGCTCGTTTCCCCGCTGCCAGCGCAGCAGCGCCTCGAATCCCACCACTTGGTGGGTACGGGCATCCACTATCGGCTGGTAGAGGGGAATAAATTCCTTGCGGATCAATCCTGTTTGCAGCAGTCCCTTGAGGGAGCGCCGATAGCTGCGCAGCAGCCAGTATGTGACGCTTAACAGGGCGCCGAGCGCGATACCGAACCAGAGACCGTAGTGATTGAGTTGGTCATAGGCATATTGCTCCAGCGCTTTACCCGCCCAGACCGTCTGTTTGGTGAGTTCATTGGGATCGAAGAAACTGAGGCTGATATTGCTCTCTTCCTGTTTGATCTCCTGGTCGCCACGGGGAAAGTGGACTGTGCTTGCATCGGCATCCTGTCGGCTGAACTCCAGATAGAAGCAGTGGCTGCAGGGGTGTTGCAGCAGGTCGTGGCTCCAGCTGTTATCCAGCACCCAGTAGGCGAGGTTGTCACCGGATCGGTAAAAGGCCATCAGCTCCTGCTCGGTATTGTATTTGGCCACGGTGGCGGTGATCCCCAACTTGCCAAACTTCTGCCCGCTGTTCTGGAGCTCTTTGATCAGCGGGATCTCCACCCCCAGGCTGGAGCAGCTGTTGCCGGAGGCGAGCTCCAACCCTTGCAGGCGGATATGAGCGCTGTAGAAGCGCGGATCGCGCAGCAGCTCCATGTCTTTGGCGCCACAGTTGAACTCAAATTGTGCCAGCTGTTTGTTGATGGCGGCATCCAGCTCCCGGTGGCGTACTGCCATGGCTCCCTTGAGCTCGGAAACCTTCTCTTCCAGCATATGAAAGGCCATCGGCTTGGCAAACCACAGGCCGAGAAACTGGCTGCCCACGACAGGCAGGACGAACAGCAACAGAGCGATCCAGACGGGTGATTTACGCAAAGGAAGTACCTGCCAGTTTCATGAGACACAAATGGACTTTGCCATCATAGAGCATTAGTGCAATCAATTTGAGTCCGACTTGTCACACTTGTTGATTGATTTTTTAACTGCATGATTTTAAATGTGTTTATTATTAACTTTGGCTAGATTCAATCGCTGACCTGTCATAAATGACAATTGCTCAGCTTATCCGAACTGCATTAGAGTAGCCCTGCGGTTTGACTCACCGTGTGTTCAATACTCCTGTATCTGTTTTTTGTCAGTAGCACAGAGTGTTAGTTTTGATATGAGTGTTCCTTTTGGTCCCCTTTGAGGGACCATTTTTCTGTCTGTCATCCCGCCCCTTTCCCGCGTCTGCAGCCCGTCATCCTTGGTATTCTCCCTCTACTTTGGGTTATGCTTGCCCGCTTAAATTGCAGAAGCGGGATCTTCATCCATAGCTGTGGTCCGATCGCCGCTGCTACCATGAGGCGACATGGATGATGCTGGGCATACGGAAAGGCGCATGAAACTCACTACACAGCTTGTCTCATTTATCACCCTTTGCGTGATCGCAGCCATGGCGACGGTGCTGATTGGCGGGGTGTTCAGCTTTCGCGAGCTGGGCATGGAGTTGCAGCAAAAGAAGGTCGATGCGCTGGTCGAAGTGATCGACAAGCAGCTCGATGTTGCTCACGACATGGAGGATATGAGCCACTGGCTGCCCACCCTGCTGCGGGCTGCCCATGTGGTGGAGCTGGAGGTACGCCAGAATAACCAGCGGGTCTACTGGTTCCGCGATGTGCGCAATCCGGTCGACGAACAGCTGCTGGTGCCATATAGCCACCCGCTTCCCCATCAGGCCGGCATGCAGGCCAACTTCAAACTGGAGCGCCCCTTCAAGGAGGCGGAATACTCCATCAAGGCGATGTCCGGCATCTCTCTGGGCATCTTTATCGTGGTGTTCGGTCTCTGGTACTCCATCCGCTGGCTGCGCCAGCAGTTGCGCGGGGCCGAGCTGCTGGGCATTCGCGCCCAGCTGATCCTCGATGACAAACTATCCAAACTGAGTCATGACCCCGCCGAAGAGTGGCCGGTGGCCGCCAGTCAGGCCCTCGATCATCTGCTCGCCGAGCTGGCGGATGCCCGCAAGGAGCGCAGCCGCTTCGACAACTTCATTCGCAGCAACGCCTTCGTCGACAAGATGACCGGCATCGGCAACCGGCTGTTTTTCGACAACCGGCTGGAGAGCGCCATCATGGAGGCGAGCGTGATGAGCGGCGGTGTGCTGCTGATCGATCTCGCCTGTCTGGAGGAGCTGGAGGCCGATCAGTTCGAGCTGCTGGGGCATGATTTGATGATGGAGGCGAGCGCCACCATAGGTGCCTTCGTGCGAAAACACAACGGCGCCCTGCAGGCCCGCTACGCCGGTCAGGTTTTTGCGGTGTTGCTGCCCAATATGTCCGAGAGCGAGATGGTGGATAGCGCCAGCCAGCTGCTCAAGAGCCTGCAACGGTTGCACTGGCCGCAGGAGGTCAACCCGGAGACGGCGGTCTATCTCGGCGCCGTCTGTTATCAGGCACAAGACAGCCTGCTCAAGGTGCAGGAGGAGGCGGAGCTGGCCCTCAAGAGCGCCCGTCTGCAAGGGCACAACGGCTGGTTCCTCTACGAGAAGCAGCTGGATGAGGAGCAGAGCAGCAAGGGTACGGTACGCTGGCGTACCCTGATCAGCCGCCGTCTCGAAGAGCACGGCATCGAATTTTACACCCAGCCGATCCAGCAGGATCGGGGGCAGGTGGTGTTGCAGCAGGAGTTGCTCACCTATCTGCACGACGAGCAGGGGCGTGCCCTGCAGGCGGGGATCTTCATGCCGATGGCGGAGAAGGTGGGCTTGTTGCTGCAACTGGATCGGCTGGTGGCGGAGCGCACTCTCGCCCTGCTGCGCCAACGATCCGAGCAGAGCTGCCCCATCAGCCTGACCCTCAGTGCCCAGAGCCTGCTCAACCGCGAGTTCCAGCGCTGGCTCTTCTTCGCCCTGTTCCAGCTGCCGCGCAGCACCAACGAGCGGCTGATCCTGCAACTTTCCGAATCCCAGGTGACCCGCCACTTCGAGGCGCTCAAGCGGCCGCTGCGCTCTTTGCGGATGCTGGGCTGCCAGCTGGCCATCGATCATGCCGGTCAGGATGTGGTGAGCACCCAGTACATCAAGGAGTTCGAGATCAACTTCCTCAAGCTGCACCCCAGTCTGGTGCGGGAGATCCATGCCCGTCAGGTCAACCAGATGGCGGTCCGCAGTCTGGTAGGCGGTTGCGCCAATACCCGCACCCGGGTGCTGGCAGTGGGAGTCGAGAGTGGCGACGAGTGGAAGATGCTGCGCCACCTCGGGGTGCATGCCGGGCAGGGGCCCTGGTTTGCCGAACCCCAGCGTCTGGTGCTGGAACCGGCTGGTGATTGAGATAAACAACAGAGGGTCGCCTTGGGGCGACCCTCTGTTGTTTGTGGTTGCCGTCAGATGGGGGTCACAGTCGCCCCTGCTCACGCAGCCCGGCGAGCCCCTGCATGCCGCCAGTGTGGATAAAGACGATTTTGCTGCCGGGGGCGATACGGCCTGCCGCCAGCTCGCGAAACAGCCCCCACATCGCCTTGCCGCTGTAGATAGGCTCAAGGGGCAGATCGGTCGTTGCGCTGAAATTCTGCACCCACTGCCAGAGGGCCGGGCTGAACTTGGCATAGCCACCATCGTGGTGATCGAGCGCGATGCGCCAGCCGGGGATATTGGCAGCCGCGGGATGGAGGCGACACACCTCGTCAGCGATAAAGCCGCCACCTTTCAGTACCGCAATGGCGAGGATCTGCTCCCGCTCCCGTTTGCCAGCGATCAGGCCCGCCAGAGTGCCGCCGCTGGCGCAGGGCAGTACCCAGAGATCCGGCGAGAAGGGCACTTCGCCGACCAGTTCCGCCACGCCGGGGATGGCCAGCGGGCTGCTACCCCCTTCCGGCACGATCAGGGTATCGGGTGCATCGAATTGGGCCAGCCAGTCGGGATCCTGCCGTCGCCGGTAACTCTGGCGGTCGACGAAAACGAGATCCATGCCCCAGCGCCGGGCATCCCGCAGGGTAGAGTTACTGACGGCGTCATATTCGCCCCGTATGATACCGGTAGTACGAAGACCAGATTGGCACCCCGCTGCCGCCAGCGCGTGGATATGATTGGAGTAGGCGCCGCCAAACGAGAGCAGATGCTGTTTGCCATGCTCTTTGGCATGCAGCAGGTGGTACTTGAGCTTGCGCCACTTGTTGCCGGAGATGGCCGGATGGATCAGATCATCCCGCTTGCACCACAGCTCGACGCCATAGCGGGTCAGCAACGGATGGTGGAGGCGTTGCAGGGGGGAAGGGAGGATGGCTTGACCCTCTGACTCGGCGGAAAGGATGGCTTGCAATGGTGAGTCCGTCTTTTAATCTGGAGGCTAATCTGCTGTTTATGTTAATATTTCATACATTTAATCACTATTGATGGGCGGGCTTACATGAAACAACTGTTCAGACGGTCGACGCCAAGCCGCCAGGTCGGGCTCTTGCTGGCCAATGACAGGATCATGCTGGCTGCGGTGGGCAATCCCCCCGTCTTCGCGACGCGCACCATCAACGGCCCACAGGAGTGGGCTGTGGCCATGAACGAGCTGTTCAGCCGTCATGGGCTGGCCAAGTCTACGGTGCGGGTGGCCCTCGCCGCCAGCCTTTATCAACAGATCCAGATCGACAAGCCTGCCGTGCCTGACGCCGAGATGGCGGGGGCGCTCCCCTGGGCCATCAAGGATTATGTCAGCGAACCCGTGCTGCAACTGGCGATGGATTATGTGGACTTGCCCACCCCGCCTGCCGGTCGCCCGCGCATCAATGTGATCTGCTTGCCCAAGAGCCGGGTGCAGCAGCTGGCCGATGCCATCAACGGCATCGCGACCCTGCAATCCATCATCAGCGACGAATTGGCGCTCACCTCTCTCTACGATGCTGACGAGACGGTGCGCATGCTGCTGTGGCAGCCCAAGGGGCAGGATCTGCAACTGCTGGTCTTCCATCAGGGCGGGCTCTGCTTCTCCCGCCAGTTGCGCGGTTTTACCAGCCTGACTGGCGAACATGAGCCGGACAGCATGCTGCTCGATTCACTGGCGCTGGAGATCCAGCGCTCCCTCGACTATCTGGCGGGCCAGCTGAAATTGCCCGAGCTGGGGCAGATGCAGTTTGCCGTCGCCTCGCCCTTTATCGGTACCCTGGTGCGCCACATGGAGCAGACCTTCGGCTTTGCCGTCTCCGCCATGGCCAACAAGGCGATCCTGGCCGGCGTCGAATACCTCTCGGCCTACGCAGCCGCCATCGGGGAGGATGCGTGATGAAACGTCAGATAAACCTCTATGGCGCCGAGTTTCGCCCCAAGCGGCAGTGGGCCAGCCTCAATCAGATGGCGCTGGTATGGGGCTTTGCGCTGCTGCTGATCCTGTTGACGGGTGTTGGTTACAGCTGGCAACAGCAGCAGGTCAGCCGGGCGCTGGCGCAGCGCTCTGCCGAGCTGGAACTCAAGCGCAGCGAGGCACAGCGGCTCGATGCCGAGCTGGCGCGCCATCAGGCAGATCCCAGGCTGCAACAGCAACTGGTCAACAAGCAGGATGAGCTGACGGCCAAGCAGGGGCTGATGCGCCAATTGGGCAGCTTGACCCTGCAAAAATCCCAGGGCTACGCCAGCGTGATGGCGGATCTCTCCCGCATTCGCAACAGCAACCTCTCGTTGCAGCGCATCGAGATCAACGAAGGGCGGATCAACCTCTCCGGCTTTGCCGGGCGCAGTCAGGATGTGCCGGCCTGGGTCAATCGCTTCAAGCAGACCCCGAGTCTGGTGGGCAAGGAGTTTGGTGAACTGACCCTCGGCCGTGACAAGGAGGGTCGCCTGACCTTCCAGTTGAGCGGCATTGCGCGGGAGAAACCCTGATGAACCTGAAAGCACAATGGCAGGCATGGGGCCAGCGTATCGCCGTGTTGAGCCAGCGGGAGCGGGTGTTGATCCTGCTGACCGGTCTGGTGCTGCTGGGCGCGGCCGGACTCTACGGCTGGCTCGATGGCGCCGATACTCGCCTGCAGCAGGATCGCATGGCCCTGAGCGCCGCCGAGCGTGACCTCGAGATCATGGAGCTGGAAAACCTCGGCAAACAGGCCCGGCTCAAGCGGGATCCCAACCAGGGAGTTCGCGACCAGCTGGCGCAGGTCGAAGCGGATCTGGCCCGGATCGACGATGAACTGAAGGCCCAGACCGTCGATCTGATCCCGGCGCACGAGATGCCGCTGGTGCTGGAGGCGCTGCTCTCCCGCTCCGCCAACCTTCACATGCTGGCCCTCAGTTCGCTGGAGCCGACCCCGCTGATGGCGGGAGAGCAGAAGGTCAATCTCTACAAGCATGGTATCCGGCTTCAGCTTGAAGGCGGCTATTTCGATGTGTATCAATATCTTAAAGCGCTGGAAGCCTTGCCGCGACACTTTTACTGGAAGCAGTTCGACTATCAGGTCAAAGCCTATCCCGGCGCTGTGGTGGAGATGGAGATCTACACCCTGAGTACCAGCAAGGAGTTTATCCGTGGCTAGAGTGTTTGCGTTGTGCTGTTGCCTGTTCAGCTTGCTGGTACAGGCGGAGCAGGTCGAGGTATTGCAGGATCCCACCGCGCCGCTGGCGGACGTGGCGGTTGGCGCCCGTGCAACCGGCGAGAGCAGTGCCGGTTTGCCGAAGCTGCAGAGTGTGGTGCTGGGCAATGGCCCGGCACTGGCGGTACTCAATGGCAAGAGTTATCGGGTCGGACAACAGGTGGACGGCTATACGCTGGTGGCCATCAATGCCGATGCCGTGGTGCTGGAAAAGGCGGGAAAACGCCATGCGGTAACACTGTTTGCCAGCAAGATCCGGGTTTGAGTCGTGCTTGCCTCTCGAGAGGTGAATCGGCTTTATCGAGTTTAATTGCAAGTCAGGGTGCCCTAATTACATGAATAAACACCGTCTCTGTCTGATCTCCGTGGCCATGATGGCTGCAGGCTGTACCACGTATCAGCACCCCGAGCCGACCCAGGCCAAGGATGCCCTCAAACAGGCCATGAACGAACAGCAGAAACAGGCTGCCCCTCTGACCGCGTTGCCCAAATCGGTGCAAAGTGAATTGCTGCAGCTGAACCGGCCGCAGATGCCGGTCGGCATGCCGGAGAAGCGGCTGCGTATCGCGGCTCACGACGTGGAGGCGGTGGAGTTTTTCGGTTCCCTGTTCAAGGGCTCCCGCTACAGCGTGGCGGTTCACCCCGGGGTGGCCGGGCTGGTTTCCGTCGAGCTCAAGGATGTGACTCTGCCGGAAGTGCTGGCGGTGGTGGGCGACATGTACGGCTTCGACGTGCAGCGCAAGGGCAATGTCTTCCATATCTATCCGGCGGGTCTGCGTACCGAAACCATCCCGGTCAACTACCTGATGATGTCCCGTCGTGGCCTCTCCCGCACCTCGGTCAGCACCGGCGGGGTGACCGCCAATGACAGCAATAACAGCAGCGACAGCAGTTTTGACAGTGCATCGAACAACAACAGCACCAATAACTCCTCCGGCAACAACTCGAACGGCAACAGCAGCAATGGCACCCGTATCGAGACCGATACCAACAGCGACTACTGGACTGATCTGCGCGACTCTCTGCAGACCCTGATTGGCACGGGTGATGGTCGCGCGGTGATCACCAGCCCGCAGGCGGGTCTGGTCACCATTCGCGCCTACCCGAAAGAGCTCAAGGCAGTGCGTGAATTCCTGAATCAATCCGATAGTCACCTCAAGCGGCAGGTGGTGCTGGAGGCGCGGATCATCGAAGTTGCCCTCAACGAAGGGTATGAGCAGGGAGTGGACTGGAGCGGTCTCTCCGCTAGCTGGGATGGCAACAAGGGGATTACCGGTGGCGGTTCACTGGCCAATACCCAGTTACCCACCACCCCTAATCAGATCTTCACTGCACTGGGTGGCGGCGCCGGTTTCAAGGTCTCTGACGGCAACTTCAATGTGGCGGTCAACCTGCTCAAGACCCAGGGCGATGTGAATACCCTCTCCAGCCCCCGTGTCACCGCGACCAACAACCAGAAGGCGGTGATCAAGGTGGGGACGGACGAATATTTTGTCACCAATGCATCGACAACAACCGTGAGCACGACGAGCGGTGACCGAACAACTCCCAATGTAGAGTTGACCCCTTTCTTCTCAGGTATCTCTTTGGATGTAACACCACAGATCGATGAAGAGGGTAAGGTGCTGCTGCATATCCATCCCTCCGTTATCGATACTGAAGAGCAAACCAAGACCATAAAGGTGACAGACAGCGATACGCTGGTGTTGCCGTTGGCGAAAAGCTCGATACGCGAATCCGATACCGTGGTGCAGGCCAATAACGGTGACATCATCGTTATCGGCGGCCTGATGAAGACCGACAAGCAGGAGATCGTCAGCAAGGTGCCGCTGCTGGGGGATATTCCCTGGGTGGGTGAAGCCTTTACCAACCGCCGCGAGAGCACCAAGAAGGTGGAGCTGGTGATCATGCTCAAACCGACCGTGGTGGAGAAAGATACCTGGCAAAACGAGCTGCAACGCTCCTCCGAGCTGCTCGACAAGTGGTATCCGGCCAAGGGCTGACCCATGACACCAGATGCGGTCACCCTTATTCCGAACTGCCTGTGCTGCCTTGCCAGCACAGGCTGCTTGCTTGTCGTGGCAGGTGAGGTCTCATGTACCTGACCCACTTCGGCCTGCAGGAGGCACCGTTCAGCCTCACTCCCAATACCGGCTTCTACTACGGCCTGCCGCCTCACGAAGAGGCGCTGCAGGTGCTTAACTGGGCGCTGGCGCAGGGGGAGGGCTTTATCAAGGTGACCGGTGAGGTGGGCACCGGCAAGACCCTGCTCTGCCGCAAGCTGCTCAGCGAGCTGGGTTCGGAAGCGCGTCCGGTGCGGCTTGCCTGGTTGCCCAATCCCCACCTCACTCCGGCCGAGCTGCGCATCGCGCTGGCGCTGGAGCTGGGGTTGGCGGTACGGGATCAGAGCGAGCTGGATCTGACCGATCGTATCCATCGTCACCTGATCAGCTTGCACCAGCAGGGCAGTCGGGTGGTTGTGCTGATCGACGAGGCGCAAGCGCTGCCGGACGAGACGCTGGAGGCGATCCGCCTGTTCGGCAATCTCGAGACCGAATCGAGCAAGCTGCTGCAGATCGTGCTGTTCGGCCAGCCGGAGCTGGATGCCAGACTGGCCAAGTCGCATCTGCGCCAACTGCGCCAGCGGATTGGCTTCTCCTACTGCCTGCGGCCGCTGCGTTTTGACGAGACTCGCGCCTATCTGGAGCACAGATTGCAGGTCTCCGGGTATCGCGGGGCTCCGCTGTTTGCAGGTCGAGCCATGCGCCTGTTGTGGCGCGCATCGCGAGGGATCCCGAGACTTATCAATATCCTGGCGCAGAAGTGCCTGATGCTGGCCTATGGTCAGGGTGTGCGTCAGATCGATAGCCGTCTGGTACGGCTCGCCATTCGCGATACCGACGATGCCCGCCGCTTTGCGCCACGGCGCTGGTGGCCCCTGTTACTGTTGCTGGGGTGCGCCCTGGCTTATGGAGTCTGGCCATGAGCGTTATCAACCAGATGCTGAAAGATCTGGACCGGCGCCAGCAAGGATCCGAAGGTGCTGCCGTCTATATTGCCCCTGCGCGCCAGCAGGGATGGTGGATGTTGCTGCTGACCCTGATCTGCGGTCTGGCACTGGGGATCCTTGGTTGGCGAACCTGGATCTACTGGCAGCAGACCCATACCGTGACGGCTGCCAGCGAAGTGATCGCCCCCGATGTGGTGGCAAGGGCCGCCGCGCCGGTCAGCCCGCCCGAGCCGGTCGAGGTGGCGGCTGCGCTGCCGCTGCCAAGTTTGGATGAGGTGAATGATGAGGCAGGCGAGAGTGACTCGGACAGCATGGCCGACGGTGCGCCCTTTGATGCCTCCAGCGATGTTGACGAGACGGAGCCGACCGATGAAGAGCTGCAGCCCGAGCTTTACGCCGAACTGGCGGCAGAGCAGCAGGCAGTCGCCAGCGCGCCGCGCAAACCGAGCGTATTGAAGATCGAGACGGTCGAGCTGTCGGCCAAGGAGCTGGCGGCACTGGCGGAGCGCAAGGCGACGACCGCCATGGCCAAGGGAAGCCTGCGGGATGCGCAGGACAACTACTATCAGGTGCTGGCCCACGATCCCTACAACCAGGGGGCGCGCGAGCAGCTGGCGGGGCTGCTCTACGGCGAGGGCCGCCTGACCGAGGCGCGTCAGCTGCTGGAAGAGGGGATCCGGCTCAATCCCCAGCAGGCCGATTTTCGTCTGCTGCTGGCCCGCCTTGCCATCAGCGAGGGGCAGCAGCAGCAGGCGCTTGGCTGGTTGTCCGGTTATCAGCCGGATCTCGCCAGCAACATGGACTACTACGCCACCTGGGCCGGGCTGACTCAGGAGCTGGGCCAGAATGCCGATGCGGCGGCGCTCTATGTGAAGCTGCTGCGTCAGCAGCCGGATCAGGGCCGCTGGTGGCTTGGCCTCGGCGTGGCCGAGGATGGTCAGGGCCACAGCCAGCGGGCGCTCGATGCCTATCGCAACGCCTTGCTGCACGGCAACCTCGGCGAGGCGTCGACCAACTGGCTGGAACAACGAATTGGTCAACTAACCCCTTGATAAACAGCAGGTTCGATTAGCTAAGCCTAATCGGATGCGGCAACGGGTGTGAAGTAACAGAGATCGGAGCAAACATGGCACAACCCAGACTGAAAATGCGCCTCGGCGACCTGCTGGTACAAGAGCAGATCATCTCTGATGATCAGCTGCAGCTTGCCCTGCAGCAGCAGCGTCAGACCGGCCGCAAGCTGGGCACCACTCTCATCGACCTCGGCTTTATCAGCGAGGTGCAGCTGTTGCAGTTCCTCGCCCGCCAGCTGGATGTGCCCTTCTTCGATCTCAACAACCTCACCATCGACGCCGCTGCGGTGCCGCTGCTGCCCGAGGTGCAGGCGCGCCGTTACCGGGCGCTGGCGGTCAACCTTACCGACGACAAGGTGACGGTGGCGATGTCGGATCCGGCGGATCTGAGCGCACTGGATGCCATCGCCGCCCTGCTCAGCCCGCGCATTATGGTGCTGGCGGTGGCGCGGGAAGGGCAACTGCTGGAGTATTTCGACCGCCTCTATCGCCGTACCCGCGAGATTGAGAGTTTCGCCGAACAGCTGCAAGAGGAGTATCAGGACTCCGGCTTCGAGCTGGGCTCCAGCAATCTGGGGGCCAACGACGAGGGAGAGGCGACGGTGGCCAAGCTGCTGCGCTCCCTGTTCGAGGATGCGGTGCAGGTGGGGGCGTCGGATATCCACATCGAACCGGACGAGAAGGTGCTGCGCATTCGCCAGCGGATCGACGGCATCCTCCACGAGAACATCCTCAACGAGGTGCGCATCGCCCAGGCGTTGGTGCTACGCCTCAAGCTGGTGGCGGGGCTCGATATCTCCGAGAAGCGCTTGCCGCAGGATGGTCGCTTCAACATGAAGGTGCGCGGCCGCGATGTGGATGTGCGGATGTCCACCATGCCGGTGCAGTATGGTGAATCAGTGGTGATGCGTCTGCTGGATCAATCCTCCGGTATCCTGTCGCTGACCGAGACCGGCATGCCGCCAGAGATCCTGACCCGTTTCCGTCGCCAGCTCAAACGGCCACACGGGATGATCCTGGTGACCGGCCCCACCGGTAGCGGCAAGACCACCACCCTCTATGGCGCGCTCTCCGAGCTCAACCAGTCCAGCAACAAGATCATCACGGTAGAAGACCCGGTGGAGTATCGTCTCTCCCGTGTCAATCAGGTGCAGGTCAACCCCAAGATCGGCCTCACCTTCTCCAACGTGCTGCGCTCCACCCTGCGTCAGGATCCGGACATCCTGCTGGTGGGGGAGATGCGGGACAACGAGACGGTAGAGATCGGTCTGCGTGGCGCCATCACAGGTCACCTGGTGCTGACCACCCTGCACACCAACGATGCGGTGACCAGTGCCTTGCGCCTTATCGACATGGGGGCGCCCGGCTATCTGGTGGCGAGCGCCCTGCGGGCGGTGGTCGCCCAGCGGCTGGTGCGGCGGGTATGTGAGCACTGCGTTGAGGAGAAGGCGCCCGACGAAGGGCAGGCCACCTGGCTCACTGTACTCTCCGGCGAGGCGCTTGGCCAATACACCTATCACAAGGGCCGGGGTTGCCAGAGCTGCAACTTTACCGGTTATTCCGGCCGGATCGGGGTCTACGAGCTGCTGGAGCTGGATCAGCCGATGATGGATGCCCTGCGCCGCAACGATGCGGAAGGGTTCGCCAAGGCGGCCCGTCAACACGAACACTATCGGCCGCTGGCCCTCACAGCCCTCGATTATGCCCGTCAGGGGATCACCTCGGTGGACGAGGTGCTGCGACTGGCCGAGGATTTGGGGTAAGCGATGGCTAACTTTGCTTACAAGGGGCGTGACAGCCAGGGCAACGCGACCAGTGGCGTGGTCGAAGCGGCCAACGAGATGGCGGCCGCCGAACAGCTGATGCGCCGTGGCGTGATGCCCACCGAGCTCAAACCGGGCAAGGCCAAATCCGCTGCCATCGACTGGTCACTGTTGCTGGAAGGGGGCGTCAAGCTGGATGAGCTGGTGATCTTCAGCCGCCAGATGTATGCCCTCACTCGGGCCGGGATCCCGATCCTGCGCGCCATCGCCGGGCTGGAGGAGAGCACTCACAGCAAGCCGCTCAAACGGGCGCTGCACTCGCTGGGGGAAGATCTCGGCAACGGTCGTCCGCTGTCGAGCTCGATGCAGGCGCACCCCAAGGTATTCAGCAGCCTGTTTGTCGCCATCATCCATGTGGGTGAGAACACAGGTCAGCTGGAAGAGTCCTTCTTGCAGCTCGCGAACTATTTCGAGCTGGAGCTGGAGACCCGCAAGCGGATCAAGACCGCCATGCGCTACCCCAGCTTCGTGATGATCGCCATCGGTATCGCCATGGTGATCCTCAATATCATGGTGATCCCGGTGTTTGCCGGCATGTTCGCCAAATTCGGGGTGGAGTTGCCGCTGGCGACCCGCATTCTGCTCGCCACCTCGCACTTTTTTGTCAACTACTGGTGGCTGCTGCTCGCCATTCTGGCGGGGATGGTGTTCGGCTGGCGCCGCTGGGTCGCCACCACCAAGGGCAAGCTGACCTGGCACCGCTGGCAGCTCAAGTTGCCGATCGTCGGCACCATCATAGAGCGCTCCCTGCTGGCCCGTTTTGCCCGCAGTTTTTCCATGATGCTCAAGGCCGGGGTGCCGCTAAACACGGCGCTGACCCTGGTGGCCGATGCGGTGGATAACGCTTATATGGCGGGGCGGGTGCGGGATATGCGCGCCGGTATCGAGCGGGGCGAGAGCCTGCTGCGCACCGCCAGCAGCAGCTGCCTGTTCACCCCGCTGGTGATGCAGATGATCGCAGTGGGGGAGGAGACCGGTCAGGTCGATGACCTGCTACACGAAGCGGCCGAGTATTACGAGCGGGAGGTGGATTATGACCTCAAGAGCCTCACCGCTCGGATCGAGCCGATCCTGATCGGGATTGTGGCAGTAATGGTGCTGATCCTGGCGCTGGGTATCTTCACCCCCATGTGGGACATGATGCGTGCGGTTCGCGGCAAGTAATCTTGCTGGAACTGGATATCTTCACGCCTGAGTGGTGGGACATGTGCGAGCCGTAAGAGGCCAGTGAGCGGTGGAGTCGAGGGCTGGATGAACAGACAGACGCAGCAAGATGATCGCTGGCTGACCGGATATCGGCGGATCGCCGTGATCACCCTGTTGATGGTGATTGTTGCTACGTTGGTGAGTAGCTATCAGGGCCACCGGGAAGAGGCGCAGCAGCTCACTCTCACCCTGCTGGGGGAGCAATTTGCCGAGCGGGCACAGCGTTTGCACGGCATTTGGCTCGATGAGCGGCGTCCGCAGACACTGCATGTTGCCGGCAAGGGGTGGCAGTTTGACGCCCGGGGTTGGCCTCTGGGGCTGGTGCCGCTGCAATCCCCTTCGGAAAATTGCCGTCAGTTGTGGCTGGCACTGATGGGTGAGACGAAGGGGGGCATGCCTCCTCTGCAGGTTCTGGCCCGCCCCGATGGCAATGGCTGCGAGATGGGGTGGGATGGTTATTGGCTGGTTTATCAGTTTTCTGACGGGCGGGTGATGAAAAAGCCTTGAATGAAACTAATCATATGACCCAACTACATGATTTTTTTGGGCCTGCATGAAATAATGTGGGGCATTACGGAGGGAGCATGACAATGAAACCAATGGCACCAACAATGCCGGAAAACGGGATGAGGAGACAGTCTGCCGGCTTTTCCCTCATTGAGCTGGTGATCGTTATCGTGATCCTGGGGATCCTGGCGGTGACTGCACTGCCGCGCTTTCTCGATGTGACTGACGAAGCGAAAAAGGCCAGCGTGGAAGGGGTCTCTGGCGGTTTTGCTACCGGCGTTTCACTGGTGCGGGCGCAATGGGAGGCGGAAGGTCGCGCCAAACAGGACAGCCTCAACACTGTGCTCTATGACGGTAGTCGCTTTTATCTGACCACTCCGACCGATACCCAGATCAGTAACGGCGAGCTGTCGCCCGGCTATCCGATGGATACCGTTGCAAGCGGTAATCCCGATGTGGATCCGGCCAATCTGACCGCCGAACGTTGTCTCAATATTTGGGAGGGGTTACTGCAAAACCCGCCCAAGGCTACGGCCAGCTTCAATGAAGTGCGCGGTAGTGGCAATGACCTGAAATACTATGCCACAGTGAGCAGTAATGGACTGGATTCGGTCTGCCGTTACTATTTGGTCAATAGTTTGAGTAAGGGCAGTGATGGCAAGTATCAGGATCCGCAAGGCAAGACTGATGCATTTATGAGTTTCAGTTACCGCCCGGCGTCCGGTCAGGTGACCACAAATATTAATTAACAGAGGAAAGTGAAATGAAAAAACAGGCGGGTTTTACCCTGATCGAACTGGTTATCGTGATCATCATTCTGGGTATTCTGGCGGTCACCGCTGCACCCAAGTTCCTGAATCTGCAGGATGATGCTCGTTATTCTGCCGCTCAAGGCGTGCAGGCTGCACTGCAAAGCTCTGCTAATTTGGTTTATAGCAAAGCTGCATTGGAAGGTAAGGAAGCTGCATCATCTGCAACACCTCTTACTGGTCTGAGCGGTGTAGAGGTAATTTATGGCTATCCCACTGCCGCAACCATTTCAGCTGCTGTAACTTTGGAAGGCTGGAGTACATCAGGTGCAGCTGGCACTTTTGTTCCTGATAATGGTGCCGGTAACAGCTGTTCTGTTGTTTATACTCAAGCGACATCAACTGCCATCTTCAGCACAAAAATTAATGGTTGCAAAAAGCCGTAATAGCTAAGTAAGCGAGGCTTCGGCCTCGCTTTCTCTTTTCCCTAATGAGAAGTCCCATGCCTGCAACCAAGGGCTTTACCCTGATTGAATTGGTACTGGTGATCCTGTTACTCGGGATTCTGGCCGCCTTTGCCGTGCCCAAATGGCTGGGCAAAGGCGGCTTTGAAACTCAAACCGTACGTGACGAGCTGCTGACCCGGCTGCGGCTGGTGCAGACCGTCAATATGCATGAGCCAGCCAACCGTTGTACCCAGCTGGTGGTTGCCTCTCCCCGTTTTGCCCACCGTACTTATGCTGCGTGTCCCGCCAGCGATGATCTGGATACCAATAGTGGCTGGACTCCCCAGTTGGAGACCCGTGGTCGACTGGTTACGCCCTCTGCCGGTATCTCCATCTCCCTAGATAACAACAACCGCTTCGTGCTGCGCTTCGATCAGATGGGCAGACCGCTAGGCAGCAGCTGTGCCACCGGTTGTACCTTGCTGGTGAGTGATGGTCGCGAAACCAGCCGTATCCAGATTGAGTCAGAGGGATATATCCATGAGATCCCTTAAGCGCGGTTTCACCCTGATTGAGCTGATCGTCGGCATAGTGCTGCTGGCGGTGGCCTTGACCGGCATGTTGGGGTTGCTCATCAATCAGGCGCCGCAGGCGGTGGACCCGGTGCAGCAGGTGCGTGCCGCCCAGCTGGCCCAGCGCCTCTCCGGCGAGATCTTGCAAAAGTCGTTTGATGAACATTCGGATCATAACGGTGGCCGTTATCGTTGTGGCGAGCAGGTGGCAGGGGTGACCATCTCTTCCTGCTCCACCAGTTATGGTCCGGATGGCGAGCCCGCATCCTATGCCTATAACGATGTGGATGATTTCGATACCGAAGGTAGCTGGGTGGATGCCAACACGCTGACTCAGACTGCGACGGGAGTCAGCAGCGAGGAGTATCGCAACTATCAGGTGAAAATTGCGGTGAGCGGAGCCGATTTTAGCGACGGCACCGTCAAGAGTTGTGCCACCCCCTGCTCTGTGGGCAAGCGTATTGATCTGCAGATCAAACTGCCGGATCAGAGCGTGCTCGACTTCTCCTTCTATCGGGGGAATTACTGATGGATCGCTCCGCTGTCTGGGGTTGCCTCTCTACCAGAATATCAGCGCCCCTAGCCAACTCCGGCGCCAGATTACGCCTGGCTGCTAATCGAACCCACCTCAAACCTCGGGGTAACCGTGGCTTTACCCTGGTCGAGCTGGTGATGGTCATCCTGCTGCTCGGGATTATGGCGACCTTTACCAGCCAGTTTATCGGTATCGGTACCCAGATTTATGGCGATGCCAGCAGCCGTGAGCAACTGATGAGCGATGCCCGCTTCGCCATGGAGCGGCTTAACCGCGAATTGCGTGATGCGGTGCCGGGCTCGGAGCGGATCGAGACGACTGGCGGGACATGGGTCGACACCGGTGCCTGTTTGCGGTTCTGGCCCATCAGCACCTCGAGCCGCTATCTGGCGCTTAACCGCGCCATGTCTGGGAGTACGTCCACCCTTGAGCTGGTGATGGCGACCCCGGCTTCTGCTGCCAATCCGCTGGATGTGGATGCCACCGCCGTTAAAAAAGACGATCAGCTGATAGTATTCCCCGTGCCGGACAAAAATGTCGGTTCGCTTACGGCAGGCTGCGATTATGGCCGTTGTGTAGCCAGGGTTACGGATGTGCTGACGCCCGTATCCGGAGCGCAAACCATCCGCTATACCAGCACCGAGAGTCTGACGGGCCTCTCTCCAGGCAGCCGGGTCTACTTTGCCAACCAGCAGGTTCGCTACTGTGTGGAAGGAAACACGCTGACCCGCGCTACCGCGCCCATTGGGGCACCCTTACCTGCACAGGGCGTGTTGATGGCGGACTCCCTTCGTAATGGCGCCTTCTATCGGGAAACCTCGGCGTTTAACGCCGAAGGGGAATTTGGCATGCGCTTTGTGTTCGAACGCAAGGGGGAGTCGGTCACCTTCAACCACAAGATAGAGGTGTTCAATGTGCCCTGATCCACAGGCTTTCGGACGGATGCGAGGCAGTGCCTTGATGATCGCCCTGTTTGTGATTGTGGTGATGGCGCTGCTGGCGGCTGCAATGGGCCGTTTTCTGGTCGATAGCGGCGAGAAAAATACCGTGGAGGTGCGCAGCGTGCGGGCCCTGCTGGCCGCCCAGAGCGGGCTGGAAGTGGCGCTTTATCGGTTGTTCCCCAAGCGCACGCTTGCCCAACCGACCCCCCCAGCGGTCTGCCTGGCAAGCAGCCCACTGAGCTTTGCCAGCAATCCAGGGCTGACCAACTGTCAGGCTGTGGTTCGTTGCGTCACGGTGCCGGTGACCTACAACGGATCTGTGACCAATGGCTATCGTCTCGAGAGTGTCGGAACCTGTGGCAGCTCGGACCTTAACAGTGCCAACCCTGATTTTGCCGTGAGCCGAACCCTGATGGTCGAAGCTTATGATGGAGGAACTCCCTGATGCGCAATTTATGGATCGTCGCAGCCGTGTGGCTATTTAGTGGCGCAGCAGGGGCGTTTCAGGTGATTGATACTGCGACCTATTTCCCGGCAGTGGCTCAGGGTCATCGGGGTAATACCGGTTATTCGTGTAATACGCTAGGTAATCCTGCTCTTACCCAAAATGGTCAGGCCAAAATCTCAGGGACGGCAGGCGCAGCCTTGAGATATTGCACGTCAAATCTGGGGGCTGGCTTGCCACTCGATGGCTGTGATAACAGTAATGGTTCGCGTCGCCAATGTACTGTCACCGGCTCGACGATTCAGGGACTCTCCATTACAAGTGGCAACGCATTTCTGACTAGTAATGGTAGTAATGGCGGCATTTCTTATTGCAATGCCGGTGACTCGATTAACTTGGGCAGTGCCAGTCAGTACCAGTTTTCCAGCCTCTCTCTTTATAACAGCTGTACTGTGACCTTTTCTTCAGCCCGTACAGAGTATCGGATCCAAAAACTGGAGGCAGGCAGTGGTGCCAAGCTGGTATTGCCGAGCGGAGACTACTGGATCGATCAGTTAACCCTCAACCAAGGAGCGGAGATTGAAGTTCAGGGAGATGTGCGGATCTTCGTCAATCAGGCTACGCAGTTCAACGGTGCTGTTCTGAACAGATCCAGTATGGGTTCTCTGTTGCTTTTCGGATATCAGAATATCACTCTGAACAGCGATACTTTGCTGAATGGGTTTGTTTATTCTGATCAGGCTTTAGTGATGAACAATACCTCAGTCATCAACGGTCGTACGACCAGTCGATCTCTGACAATGGCGAGTAACAGCGCCATCAATGACCAAGCGTTTACACCTTCCCTCACCTGTTTTAACGATAACTTCTCATCAGGTTCGCTGAGCAGTGACTGGGTGGTTAAAACCAGCAGCGGCTCGTTTACTCCCTCGATTGTCAGCGGTCGTTTACGTTTGACTCAAGCTGCTGGCAATCAGTCTACATCCACTACCTATCAGCGTCTGTTTCCTGCTGCCAACAACTTGGTGACGATTACCTTTAATCATTATGCCTATGGAGGAAACGGGGCTGATGGTATGGCGGTCGTACTATCCGACGCGACAGTAACACCGCAGCCCGGAGCATTTGGTGGCCCGCTTGGCTATGGCTTCAAGCCTGGTATCCCCGGTTTTGCAGGGGGGTGGCTGGGCGTTGGTCTTGACGAATTTGGCAATTACTCCGGTGAAGGTGGGACAACCAACGTAGGGCAGCGTCGTCAGTCAGTTGTGATTAGAGGGTCTGGTTCCGGCACTGCTGGTTATAGGTATCTACGCGGCACCTGTAACAATGGTGCGAGCAATACAAACACTGCTTGCCTTAATCCGAGGGTGGATGGTAATGGCAGCGCCAATCACAAGTACCAACTGACCATTGATTCCCGTGTTAGCGGGCAGTCGATGGTGAAAATAGAGCGGGATACCGGTAGTGGCTACGTTACTCTGATCGACTCGTTCAATGCCCAGAGTCAGAGCGGCCAGGCTCAGGTGCCGAGTGACTTTTTGCTCTCCCTTACCGGCTCGACGGGCGGTTCGACCAACATACATGAACTCGACAATGTGCAGATCTGCGCCCTGCGCTCCAACCCGATCGGGGTGCAGATTGATCATTTCCAACTTGATCACTCCGGTCAGCCACTGACCTGCAACCCCGAGACGGTGACGGTCAAGGCGTGCGCCGATGCCGCTTGTACCACGCTTATCACAGACCCGGTTACTGCAACCCTGAGTCTTACCCCTACTTCAGTCAGCAATGGTTGGATTGGCGGCAATACTGTGACCTTTAGCGGCGGTTCGACCACGGTGCAGTTGCGCAACAATACGCCGACCGCGGTGACCATAGGCGTTTCCGGCTCGACTCCGACGACCAAGCCATTCAGTACCACCTTGTGCAAGGCCGGGGCGGGGACTCCCAGTGCCGCAGCCTGTACCCTGAATTTTGCCGATAGCGGCTTCTTCTTTGATGTGCCTGATACCTACTCCAATCAGCCGCAGACGGTGACCATCAAGGCGGTCAAAAAGAGCGATGTGACCAAGCAGTGTGTGCCGGGGTTTGCCAGCCAGACCAAGAGCGTCAAGTTCTGGAGCAGCTATATCACCCCCACCAGTAACCCCTATAACAGCCAGATGAGCGTCAACAGCAGTACGATTGGTGCCAGTCAGGGGGCTGCAACGCCGCTCTCCCTCGTATTCGATGCGCAGGGGCAGTCGAGCATAACGGTTAAGTACCCGGATGCGGGCAAGGTGCAACTGGATGCCCGCTATGATGGTACTGGCAGTGAAGCCGGTCTGGTGATGCTAGGCGCGGATCAGTTTGTGGCTCGCCCGGTCGGTCTGTGCATCACGCCCCCGCAAGGGGTCTGCGCGGCAGGTGACAGCAGCTGTCCGGTATTCAAAAAAGCGGGGGAAACGTTCCAGGTAGATATCAAGGCGATGGCCTGGGAATCCGCCAATGATGGGGATATCTGCGTAGGGAATCAGACTACGCCCAACTTTGCCCTGCCCAATATTGCTCTGGGCAGTACGCTGGTGGCACCCAATCCGGGCACCAATGCAACGCTGGGTACTACCGCCTATAGCCATGTGGCTGCGGCCAACAGTGCCAATAACGTTAGCCAGACGGTGAGCGAGGTGGGAGTGTTCCGGATGACGGCGACACCACCGGTGGCAAAGTCGCCAGAAGGAAGCACTGTATCTACGGGCTATTTCGGCTACACCATCCCTCCTGCCAGCAGCGTGCCGGTGGGACGTTTTGTCCCTTGGGATTTCAATTTGCTGAGCGGGGTGCTTACGCCTGCTTGCGGGCAGTTCAGCTATATGAGTCAGCCATTCGGGGTCAAGATAGCGGTACAGGCTCGTAACAAGAGTGCCGGGGTGACCAAAAACTATGGTGGCGAGTTCGCGAAGGGGCGGCTCTATCTGGTTGCAGGCAATAATCATGATGGGATTGATCGCACGGATCGAGTGGGGAGCATGATGGCCAACTGGGCATCAGGCGAAGCCAATATTGACAGCCAGAGCCGCTTTGCTCGGCTTTCTGAGCGCGATCCCGGCCTGACTACTCCCGAAGAGTCCTTTAAGTTACTGCGTTTTGGCCTGCAAGTGCTTGATGAGGAGTCACCCTCAGTCACTTTCATGGCTGATGCTGACCTGAATCCTGGCATCAAGAATGGTTGTACCAAGGGGGTCAACTGCAATGCCAAGCAGTTGACGATTCCTACGCGGGTGAATAACACCATGACGGCTTATTATGGCCGCCTGCAGGCTGGTACGGCGGCCGGCCTGGCCTCGGCGCCGCTGGCCATTCCACTGCAGATGCAATATTACGAAGGGGGCAACTGGCTGCAAAACAAGGAAGATAAATGTACCCAGCTCTCTTTGGCCAATCAGGGGTTCATTTTCCTCAATTCGAGTCACACCTTTGATGCGGCGACTCGCGAGCTGAATCTGGGGGCGGGTCGCAAGATCAAGCTGGGGTTGGGTAGTTCTGCACCGGGTGGGGATGCTGCACTGGCGAAAGATGGGGAGATCCTGTTCCACTTTGCCAAGCCGGACATCTCGGTGCGCATCCCCTACAAGGTCGAATTGGCAAAACAACCATCATCGCCACTCTGGTTGTCTGACCCAACGAGTGCCAATGACGGCAACCTGCAAGGTGAGGCCATTTTCGGCTCCAGCCGGGGTAATGACAGAATTATTTATCGGCGCGAAGTATTGCAGTAATTGATGTGTAAGGGGGGGGGGCTCAACAGCATCCCCCTAAATCCTTGTTTATTAGTGTTTGCAAGCGTGTGCGAGTGAGTGATGACTCGCATTTTTGTCGCGACTGATTGATTGGCGACAGTTTGAGCGCTTGCCCATTGGGGTGGGCATTGGTAAAGTTAGCCGGTTTTCTGCACCTCCAAATTCTTAGGATTTCCCGTAGCCATGTTCAAAAAGCTCAGAGGCGTCTTTTCCAACGATCTGTCGATCGATTTGGGAACTGCCAACACCCTGATCTATGTAAAAGATCAAGGGATCGTCCTTAACGAACCCTCAGTTGTCGCCATTCGCCAAGAGCGCGGGAACGCCAAATCGGTCGCTGCTGTCGGTCATGCCGCCAAGCAGATGCTGGGCCGTACCCCGGGCAACATTTCCGCAATCCGCCCGATGAAAGATGGCGTGATCGCCGATTTCTACGTGACCGAGAAGATGCTGCAGCACTTCATCAAACAGGTTCACGACAACAACTATTTCCGTCCCAGCCCGCGTGTGCTGGTGTGTGTACCGTGTGGTTCAACCCAGGTTGAGCGTCGCGCCATCAAGGAGTCCGCACTGGGCGCCGGTGCCCGTGAGGTCTACCTGATCGACGAGCCTATGGCTGCTGCCATCGGTGCCGGCCTGCCGGTATCCGAAGCGACCGGTTCCATGGTGGTTGATATCGGTGGTGGTACCACTGAAGTGGCCATCATCTCTCTGAACGGTGTGGTCTACTCCCAGTCCGTCCGTATCGGTGGCGACAAGTTTGACGAAGCCATCATCAGCTACGTCCGTCGCAACTACGGCAGCCTGATCGGTGAAGCCACTGCCGAGCGCATCAAGCACGAGATCGGCTCCGCCTATCCGGGCGAAGAGGTGCGCGAGATTGAAGTCCGTGGTCGCAACCTGGCTGAAGGTGTACCGCGCAGCTTCACTCTCAACTCCAACGAGATCCTGGAAGCGCTGCAAGAGCCGCTGTCCGGTATCGTGGCTGCCGTCATGGTGGCGTTGGAGCAGTCTCCGCCGGAACTGGCTTCCGACATCTCCGAGCGCGGCATGGTGCTGACCGGTGGTGGCGCACTGCTGAAAGATATCGACCGTCTGCTGATGGAAGAGACCGGCATTCCTGTCGTCGTGGCCGAAGATCCCCTCACCTGTGTGGCCCGTGGCGGCGGCAAGGCGCTGGAGTTGATCGATATGCACGGTGGCGATCTGTTCCACTACGAATAAGACCCAAAGCCGGCCAGCGTGCCGGCTCTTTTTTGACGACCCATGAAACCCATTTTTGGTAGAGGCCCTTCGCTTCAGTTACGGTTGTTTCTCGCCGTCATCATCTCCATCGCTGCCATCGTCGCGGATTCCCGCTTCGGTGTGTTTACCCATGTCCGCGTCTACCTCAGTTCGTTAGTCAGTCCCCTGCAATACATGGCCAATGCGCCCGGTACCCTGCTCGACACCATGTCGACCCAGGTGCAGACCCGCGCCGATCTCATCGAGCAGACCAAACAGCAGGAGCAGCAACTGTTCACTCTGCGGGCCCGTCTGCTCAAAATGGATCAGCTGGAACACGAGAACCAGCGGCTGCGTGAGCTGCTGGGTTCGCCGGTGCACAAGGAGTCCCGCAAGATGGTGGCCGAGCTGCTGTCGGTGGATTCTGACCCCTTCAGCCATCAGGTGCTGATCAACAAGGGGGCGCTGGATGGCGTCTACAACGGTCAGGCGGTGATCAACGATCAGGGGGTGATTGGTCAGGTGCTCCATGTGGGCTCCACCACCAGTCGCGTGCTGCTGATCACCGACTCCAGCCACGGCATTCCGGTGCGGGTGCTGCGCAACGACTTGCGCGCCATTGCCTCCGGCAGTGGCGAGCTCGACAAGCTTGAGCTGCGCAACCTGCCGCGCAATACCGATATTCAGGTGGGTGATCTGCTGGTCACCTCGGGTCTGGGTGGTCGCTTCCCGGAAGGTTATCCGGTGGCGACAGTGACCCGCTCCGAGTATGTGGAGGGCAAGCCCTTCGCTCAGGTCGAGGCCAAGCCGCTGGTGGAGCTGGACAGACTGCGTTATCTGCTGCTGCTGTGGACCGACAAGAAGCCTGAAGTACATGATGAGGATGGCGAACGGGCGGCTCCCGCTGCGTCCGCCGCAGGAGCCACCCGCTGATGCTAGAACCCGCCAGCGGCAGGATCTGGATCTGGATCTCGATCCTGCTGGCCTTGAGCCTGTCGATCCTGCCGCTTCCTTTCGAATTTGACCCCTTCCGTCCGGACTGGCTGGCCATGGTGCTCATCTACTGGGCACTGGCTTTGCCGCACCGGACCAACGTCGGCACCGCCTGGGTGGCGGGCCTGCTGCTGGATGTGCTGCTTGGCAGCACCCTCGGCGTGCGGGCAATGGCGATGGCCATCACCACCTATCTGGCGGCCTTCCAGTTCCAGAAGATCCGCAACTTCTCCCTCTGGCAGCAGGCACTGATCATCGGTGGCCTCTCGCTGGTGGGTAAAATGACGGTATTCTGGGCCGAGCATCTGTTCAGCCAGGCCAGTCTCAACTTCTCCTACTTTTGGTCGACGTTGACGACGATGCTAATATGGCCCTGGGTGTTTCTGGTGCTGCGCAAGGTGCGGCGCCGCTTCAATATCAGGTAAATATGAACAAAAACAACGAACCACAACTCTATCTCGCCTCGGCTTCTCCCCGTCGCCGTGAACTGCTAACCCAGATTGGCTACCGCTTCGAGGTGCTGAAACTGGATGTGCCCGAGCAGCGGGAAGAGGGTGAAAAGGCGCAGGATTACGTCTGCCGCCTCGCTCGTGACAAGGCGATGGCGGGCGTGGCGTGTGCGCCGACGGCGTTGCCGGTGCTGGGTGCCGACACCATAGTGGTGCTGGGCGACCGGGTACTGGAAAAACCGTCCGATCTGCTGGATGCCAAAGATATGCTGGAGTCCCTCTCCGGCAAGGTGCATCAGGTGATGACGGCGGTAGCGCTGGCCAGCAAGGATCGTTGTGACGTGCGTCTGGTCACCACCAACGTGGCGTTTCGCAAGCTGGACGAGGCCGAGATCGAGGCCTACTGGCAGACCGGTGAGCCCTGTGACAAGGCCGGGGCTTATGGCATTCAGGGTATTGCCGGCAAGTTTGTCAGCCGCATCGAAGGGAGCTATAGCGCCGTGGTTGGCCTGCCCCTGCTGGAGACAGACCTGCTGATCAAGCATCATCTGGAACAGCTCAAATAATTTCCCGTCAGCTGTGCTCTGCTGCGTTTCTCCCTTGCGCGCGTTGTACCGGATTGGCTCTATAGAATTCAAAACTGGAACAGGCAAGGTTACTTATGTCGGTAGAACTGCTGGTTAACGTTACCCCCTCCGAAACCCGGGTCGCTCTGGTCGAAAACGGTCTGCTGCAGGAAGTGCATGTAGAGCGTCAGGCCAAGCGCGGCATTGTCGGCAATATCTACAAAGGCAAGATCAGTCGGGTGCTGCCCGGTATGCAGGCGGCCTTCGTCGATATCGGCATGGACAAGGCAGCTTTTTTGCACGCCTCTGATATCGTCCCCCACACCGAGTGTGTGGCGGTGAAGGAGAAGGAGCAGTTCCAGGTCGGTAACATCGCCGAGCTGGTGCGTCAGGGGCAGGACATCATGGTGCAGGTGGTGAAAGATCCGCTGGGTACCAAGGGTGCCCGTCTCACTACCGATATCACCCTGCCATCCCGCTATCTGGTCTTTATGCCGGGCAGTGCCCACGTCGGTGTCTCCCAACGTATCGAGTCCGAAGCGGAGCGGGAGCGCCTCAAGCGCACCGTGGCCGGTTATGTGGACGAGCTGGGTGGTTACATCATCCGCACCGCTGCCGAAGGGGTGGGGGAGCAGGAGCTGGAGCAGGATGCTGCCTTCCTGAAACGGCTGTGGCGCAAGATCCTCGAGCGCAAGCAGAAGTATCCACCCTGCAAGATCCTCTACGAGGATCCCAGTCTGGCCTTTAGGGTGGTGCGCGACTTTGTCGGTGCCGAGCTCGACAAGATCCGCGTTGACTCCCGCCAAAGCTTCGATCAGCTCAAGCGCTTCACCGAAGAGTACGTGCCTGAGCTGGCCAGCAAGCTGGAGTATTACCCCGGCGAGTCGCCCATCTTCGATCTCTACGACGTGGAGAACGAGATCCAGCGGGCGCTGGAGCGCAAGGTGGAGCTCAAATCCGGCGGCTACCTCATCATCGACCAGACCGAAGCCATGACCACGGTGGATATCAACACCGGCGCCTTTGTCGGCCATCGCAATCTGGAAGAGACCATCTTCAATACCAACGTCGAGGCGACGGCGGCCATCGCCCGTCACCTGCGCCTGCGCAACCTCGGCGGCATCATCATCATCGACTTCATCGACATGCAGTCGGAAGATCACCGTCGTCGGGTGCTGCACAGTCTGGAGCAGGCGTTGTCGAAAGACCGCGCCAAGACCAACGTCAACGGCTTCTCCCAGCTCGGTCTGGTGGAGATGACCCGCAAGCGCACCCGCGAGAGTCTGGAGCATGTGCTCTGCTCCGAGTGCCCCGAGTGCAAGGGGCGCGGCCGGGTCAAGACGGTGGAGTCGGTCTGCTTCGAGATCCTGCGGGAGATCATCCGGGTCAATCGTGCCTACGATGCGGATCAGTTCACCGTCTACGCGGCCCCGGCCGTGGCCGACTACCTCCATGGCGAGGAGTCCCACAGTCTGGCGGAGCTGGAAGTGTTCATCGGCAAGCAGGTGCGGGTAGTGAGCGAACCCCTCTGTGGTCAGGAGCAGTTCGACGTGGTGATGATGTAATTGGTCTATCGCTGGCTGAGTCGGGGCTGGTTGGCCCTGGGGGTTCTGTTCGTACTGATGGCCATGCTGGTCACCCTGGTACGGGTCGGGGGCCCTTTGCTGAATCAATACCGGGAGAGTCTGATCCACACTCTGCTGGGCGATTCACAACTCAAGGTCAGCGTGGAGCAAGTGGGGCTGGACTGGACACAGTCCGGGCCCGCCCTCGAACTGCAGCAACTCGCCATCGCCCCGGATTCGGGGCGTTTTGCCGTACAGCTCGGCAAAGCCTGGGTGCATCTCGACTTCTGGCGCACCATTAACGAGCTAAAGCCGGTGTTTGGCGAGCTGATCCTGAGCGATGGCGATATCACCATCGACTTGGGCCAACCGGCTGACGAGAGCCCCTCTGGCGATCCCCAGCAGGGCGCCCTGCTGCGCTTTCTGCTGACCCAGCTCTCCACCTTCGATGTGCACAACACCCGCCTCAGCGTCACCACCTCCCTCGGTGATCTGCGCGCCCTCGACATCGCCCAACTGCGCTGGCAGAACCGTGGCAAGCGCCATCAGGGGGTCGGCAAGGCTTACCTCATCAACGGGGTGGGCGAGAGCACCCTCGATCTGATTCTGGATGTGGATGCCCCGACTGCCCGGCTCGATCGCCTCAAAGGGCAACTCTATCTGGGGGCCCGCCAGCTCGATATCACCCCGACCTTGGCCAGGATCCATGCGGGCGAACCCAAGGTTGCCGGTCAGCTCGACTTCCAGCTCTGGAGCGAGTTTGACAGCGGCAAGCTGGGCAATACCCTGCTGGCGTTTGGCAACAACTACCTGATCTGGAAGGATCCCAAGAAAGGGGAGATGCACCGTTTCGGCCTCGATGGCGGCAAGATCCAGCTGCGCCGTGAGGGCACCGACTGGCAACTGGCGAGCCACAACGTCAACTTCAAGCTGGACGGCAAACCCTGGTTGCAGAGCCGCTTGCAGCTGGAGCGGATCGGGGATCGGGTGCAGGGCTATCTGCCCAGCATAGAGTTCGACAAGATCACCCAGATCAGTCAGCTGGTCTCGGCGCTCTACCCCACACTCTGCGAGACCCTGCGCCAGACCAATCCGCAGGGTTCGGTGCAGGATCTGACGCTGCTGGCCAACGCCGACTGGCAGGGTCTCTCCCTCAGTGGCCGCTTCAGCAAGGTGCGCCTCAAGGCCTGGCAAGATATACCCGGGATGCAGGATCTCAACGGCGAGTTCTGGCTTACCCCGACCGGCGGTAGCGCCAGATTGGCGCTGGCGAATGACAAGGTGGATCCCGCCCGTCACTTCAAGATGCCGATCCCGGTCGACAACTTCTCGGCCCGCCTCGACTGGTGGCGCGAGGAACAGGGCTGGGTGCTCTACGGGCAGGATATCGCGCTGGATAACCCGGATCTGACCCTGGCCAGCCGTTTCCGCCTCGATCTGTTCGAGCACCCTTTCCTCGCCCTGACCGGTCGCATCGATGTGAAGAATGCGGGCCATGCGGATCGCTACTTCCCGCTGCAGGCGATGGACAAGGGGCTGGTGGATTACCTGAGCGGCGCCATCAAGGGGGGCAAGGCCAAGGGGGCCGACCTGCTCTGGTATGGGGAGTTTCGGGATTTCCCCTACGACAACGGCAAGGGCATCTTCCAGGTGGCGGTGCCGCTGGAGCAGGCCACCTACGAGTTCTTCCCCGGTTGGCAACCGCTTACCGACCTGCAGATCGATCTCTTGTTCCAGAATGCCGGCCTCGATATGCGCAGCCGATCCACCAAACTCGGCAAGGCGAGCTCCGACGCGGTGCATGCCTGGATCCCGGATCTCTCCCCTGGCGCCCACCTCTATGTGGATGCCAAGGTGCAGGGGGAAGGCAAGGCCATCAGCGACTACCTGCAGGACTCCCCGCTGGGCAGTTCGGTAGGTCAGGCGCTGCGGGAGATCGAGATCCGCGGCCCGATGGCCGGTTCGGTCAAGCTCGATATTCCTCTCGATGGAGAGAGTGAGGTGAAGGCGAGCGGCGATGCCACCTTCAGCAACAACAAGGTGCGGGTCGCCAGTCTGGATCTGCCGCTGGAGAAGGTGCAGGGACGCCTTGAATATGACAACGAACAGACCCGCTTCAGCAACCTCAAGGCGAGCCTGTGGAACCAGCCGCTGACCCTCGACTATCAGGGGCGCCAGCATCCGGATCACTATCAGGTCGACCTCGATTTCAAGGGGCAGTGGGATAGTCGCCGCCAACCCGCCGCCATCTCTTCATTCGGCATTCTCAACGGCCGCAGCAACTGGGGCGGCAAGCTCGGGTTGACCCTGCCCGACAGCAAGCCGTTCAGCTTCCAGCTGGCGCTCGACTCCAACCTGCAGGGGATGGGACTGGATCTGCCGCTGCCGCTGGCCAAGAGCAGTGCCAGCCGGCTGCCGCTCAAGGTGATCGCCCGTGGCCGGGATGGCAGCGCCGACATTCGTGCCGTACTGGGGGCTGATGTGGATATGCAGACCCGACTGGTCTACGGCGAAGGGGGGCCTTATCTCAGCCGGGTGCGGGTCGATGTGGGTCAGCCGGGCGCCCGGGTAATGCGCGATGCTCCCATGCTGCTCGCCATCAACCAGCAGGAGGCCGATGTGGGTGGCTGGCTGGCCAGACTCAAGCAGTGGTTGCCAGCGCAGAACCAGACTGGCAATGCGGTGGTTGGCCCGGCCTTCCTGCCGCAGGAGTGGTGGGTGGATGGACAGCTGGCTCGCGCCTATATCGGCAGTGCCACCCTCAAGGCGGCGCGTTTCACCGTGGGGCCGACCAATCAGGCGACCGAAGTGATGATCGACAGCCCCGATGTGATGGGGGTGATCCGCCTGCCTGCAGTAGCCAATCGTCCGGTGGATGCCAAGTTTGCCCGCATCTACTGGTCCGGCAAGAGTTCGGATCTCAGCCCGGATCCCGATGCCAAGCAGGACAACGCCATCATGGCATCCATCCCCTGGTTGAAGGTGAGTTGCGTCGATTGCCGCTTTGGCGAGCTACCTCTTGGGGAAGTGAAAGGGGAGCTGGTGCCCGGCGCCAACAAGGTGACCCTCAAGGGGCTGGATGTGCGGCTGGCGGGGAGTCAGCTCACCGGCAGCGTCGACTGGCTGGCCGATGGCAACCGGATGGAGACCCGCGCCCGTGGCAAGCTGACCAGCAACAACAGCGAGCTGCTG
The DNA here is from genome assembly GCF_041402405.1 of Aeromonas sp. S13(2024). Classification (NCBI taxonomy): domain Bacteria; kingdom Pseudomonadati; phylum Pseudomonadota; class Gammaproteobacteria; order Aeromonadales; family Aeromonadaceae; genus Aeromonas; species Aeromonas sp. S13(2024). The sequence goes on from NZ_JBGLRA010000012.1 coordinate 75,173, forward strand.
CTCAAGCGGCTCGGTTACACCTCGCCCATAGGCGATGCCCCCGGATCTCTCGCTTTTGATCTGAACTGGCAGGATGTGCCCTATCGCCCGAGCCTGCCGACTCTGGGGGGCAGTGCCAACTATCAGCTGGAGGGTGGCACCCTGCGCGAGGTCAACGACAAGGGGGCACGGCTGCTCTCCCTGCTCAGCCTCGACTCCCTGCTGCGCAAGCTGCGGCTCGATTTTCGCGATGTGTTCGACAAGGGCTTCTACTTCGAATCCATGTCCGCCTCTGCCACCATCAAGCAGGGGCAGGTCAGCAACGATGATTTCTATATGAAGGGGGCGGCAGGCAACCTGCGCGGCGAGGGGATCGCCGATCTGGTGCGCTGGCAGCTCGACTACGAGCTGAGTTTTTCCCCCAATCTGGGGGGCACCCTGCCGGTGGTGGCGGCTTTCTCCATCACGCCGGTCACGGGTCTCTATGTGCTGGCCCTCTCCAAACTGCTGGAGCCGGTAGTGGATGTGGTGACCCGCATCGATTTTCGCATCTCGGGCCCGCTCGACGCACCCAAGCTGATCGAGGCGGGGCGCGATCGCGCGCGCATCAAGCTCAACCAGCAGCAGAAAGAGGCGGTAGATGCCGTTGCCCCCAGCCTGCCGACCCAAGAGGTGACCCCTTTCCTGCTGAGCCCCAAACACGCAGGGCCCGCTCAGCGCTGAACGAGCGGCCCGGCACCATCACAAGGAGTGAGCCATGATCCGACATATCCTGCTGATCGCCTTCAAGCCGGGCACCCAGCCTGCCCAGATAGATGCGGTGCGTACCGCCTTTCTCGCCATTCCCCATCAGGTCAGCGGCGTGACCGCCGTGGAGTGGGGGCGGGATGACAGCCCGGAGGGGCGGGCCGATGGGTTTACCCACAGCGTACTGATGACCTTCGCCGACGAAGCGGCCCGCCAGCGCTATCTGCACCATCCGGATCACGATGCCCTCAAGGCCATCTTCCGTCCGGTGCTGGAGCGCATCATAGTGCTGGATTACACCCTGCAGGCAGGGGATCGGGTTGTGTCAGAGGGGCCGTTATGATGGTGGATGAGCACTGGGCTGCCATCCCGCCACTGCAGCGCGCACTGCTGGAATCGGTGATGCAACATGGCGCAGCCCATCCTGCGATTGATGCTGGGGTAGTGGTTGGGTCGCTCGCCAAGGGCAAGGCTGACCGGGTATCCGATGTCGATCTCTTGTTGCTGGCCGAGCCTGGCTTCCATAAGCAGGGAGACGAACTGGTGCGCACCATTGTGGGGGATCGGCCCATCTTTCACTGCTGGCAAGGAAGACATGAAGAGGTCTGTTCATACTGGCGCTTCATATTCCTCGACATGACCAGCATCGAGATCCACATCCTTGATCGGGGGGCTGAGTTCCCCCTTGCCAAACCTTATTTGCCACTGTTCGATAAAACTTCCTCCCTTGGTGCGCTTGAGGTTTCTGGCCCTGCCCCAAGCCATTGGGACTTTCCTGCCTATATGGCCGAAGGGGATGGCCTAGTTTGGGAGTTGTTCGATTGCCTCAAATGGGCGGAGCGGGGGCAGCGTGGATTGGTCAGGCATCATCTTCGCAAGCTGCTGGGCGAGATGGATAAAGACCCGAATATTGTGGATCGCGATTAATGCGGACAAGGAGAGCGTCATGTGGTTAGCCGCAATACAGCTGGTATCTGGCCGTCACTGGCAGGATAACCGGGAGCAGATCGCCGCCGAACTGGCGGCCTTGCCCAAAGAGCGGCCGCTGCTGGTGCTGCTGCCGGAGAACTTTGCCCTGTTTGGCGAACGGCAGGGTTATCTGGATGGGGCCGAGGCCATAGGTGAGGGCCCGATCCAGCAGCAACTGGCTGAATGGGCCCGCGATTATGGCATCTGGCTGGTGGCCGGGGCTATGCCGACCACCATCTCAGGTTCCGACCATATCCACACCAGCTCGCTGGTGTTTGACCCAAGCGGTGAGCTCAGGGGCCACTACCACAAGATCCACCTGTTCGACGTGGATGTGGCGGACAATCACGGTCGCTACCGTGAGTCGGAGACCTTCAGCCCGGGGGAGGCGCCTGTGTTGGTGGACTCTCCCTTTGGTCCCCTCGGCCTCTCGATCTGTTATGATCTGCGCTTTCCCGAGCTCTACCGCCAGTTGGCCCGTGCCGGTGCCCGCGTGCTGCTGGTGCCTGCCGCCTTTACCGCCGTGACCGGCGAGGCGCACTGGGAGCCGCTGCTGCGGGCCCGCGCCATCGAAAACCAGTGCTACGTAGTCGCTGCCAATCAGGGCGGCACTCACGAGACGGGGCGCCAGACCTGGGGCCACAGCATGGTGGTCGACCCTTGGGGTCGGGTGCTGGCGAGCAAAGAGTCCGGGCGCGGCACAGTGCTGGCAAAGATGGAGCCCGGGCTTATCGATGAATTGAAACGCACCATGCCAGTGCTGAGGCATGCCCGGTTGCTGTGATCCCGGGGTGTTGATCGACGTAGGGTGCAACAAGCGAAGCGCATTGCACCTGTGCCGATCTTGGGGTTGGCGGCGCCATTCACGGCGCCCATTGCACCCTGCGAATACGAACTGAACACCGGGCCACACCGGATGAATTAACCGTTACGACATCTCACGTCGAGATTGGAGAAGAAGATTGAGTCTATTGAGCCAGGTTAGTGCCTCCCTGTTGGCCCCGAACGACCTCGACGAAGGGCGCCTGCAGCAGTTGCTCGGCAGCTTGATGAGCCATCAGGTGGAGTTCGGCGATCTCTATTTCCAGCGCAGCTGGCACGAGTCCTGGATGCTGGAAGATGGCATCGTCAAGGATGGCAGCTACAACATCGATCAGGGGGTCGGTGTGCGCGCCGTCAGCGGCGAGAAGACCGGCTTCGCCTACTCGGACGAGCTGAGCCTGCTGGCGCTGCAACAGTCGGTGACTGCCGCTCGCGGCATCGCCGCCGCAGGTGCTCACGGCAAGGTGAAGGCGTGGGCCCGCACCGAAGCGAACCTGCTCTATCCGGCCATGGATCCGCTGCAGACCCTCGACAAGCATCAGAAGATCGCCCTGCTGGAGCAGATGGACAAGTTCGCCAGAAGTCTGGATCCCGCCATCAATCAGGTGATGGCCTCCATCAGCGGCGTCTACGAAGAGGTGCTGGTGGCCGCCACCGACGGCACCCTGGCCGCCGATGTGCGTCCGCTGGTGCGTCTGTCGGTGACTGTGATCGCCGAGAAGGGCGATCGCCGCGAGCGTGGCAGTGCCGGTGGCGGCGGGCGCTTTGGTTACGACTGGTTCCTCGAACTGGACGGGCTGGAGAGCCGCGCTTTTGGCTATGTGCGTGAAGCTGTGCGTCAGGCACTGGTCAACCTGGAAGCCATCGACGCGCCAGCCGGTACCATGCCAGTGGTGTTGGGCTCCGGCTGGCCTGGCGTGCTGCTGCACGAGGCGGTAGGTCATGGTCTGGAGGGGGATTTCAATCGCAAGGGATCTTCCGCATTTGCTGGTCGCATCGGCGAGCAGGTGGCCTCCAAGCACTGCACCATCGTCGATGATGGCACCCTGCCGGGTCGGCGCGGCTCCGTCTCCATTGATGACGAGGGGACACCGGGTGGCTACAACGTGCTGATTGAGAACGGTATCCTCAAGGGTTATCTGCAAGACAAGCAGAACGCTCGCCTGATGGGGGTGCCGCTCACCGGCAACGGGCGCCGCGAATCCTACGCTGCCATGCCGATGCCGCGCATGACCAACACCTACATGCTGGCGGGTCAGTACGATCCGGCCGAGATCATCGCCTCGGTGAAGAAGGGCATTTATGCTCCCAACTTCGGTGGCGGCCAGGTGGACATCACCTCCGGCAAGTTTGTCTTCTCCGCCTCCGAGGCTTACCTCATCGAGGATGGCAAGATCACCGCTCCCATCAAGGGCGCGACCCTGATCGGCAACGGCCCCGAGGCGATGAGCCAGGTCTCCATGGTGGGCAGCGATCTTGCGCTGGATCGCGGGGTTGGCATCTGCGGCAAGGAGGGGCAGAGCGTGCCGGTCGGTGTCGGCCAGCCCACCCTCAAACTGGATCAGCTCACCGTGGGTGGCACTTCGTAGGTTTGGGTTAGCCGCGTAGCGGCGTAACCCGACGCATTCAAACCCCGGCCCTTGCCGGGGTTTTGCTATTCAGGGAACCACAGACAACAAAAAGCCCCGGTCGTTGAACCGGGGCTGGCGGGTGATTCGGTATCAGTTGACTGATATGGCGCGGGCGTCGATGAAATAGCGAGCGTTACCCTGTTTGTCGATCTGGATTTTGGCAACCAGCTGCTCCTGATCTTTATATTCCCAGCGTTGCTCGATCTTGGCGAGGGATGGGCTCGCAATCCCAACCACGTTCAGGTACTCGTGAAACAGGCTATGGCTCCCTATTTCGGTCAGCATCTTGTCCATCTGCATACTCTCCTGAAGTTGAGTGGGTATTCATCAACAAACCTATCAGCGTCCATCTGAATAAAGTCTGTATGAAAAACAAACTAACTCATTTGTGTGTCAATAACATGATCAGGAACAAGATCAGTGCAGATCGTCAGGGACTTTTTGATACCGTTTTCAATCAGAGCCGGTGGGCTTCTGCGGCAACTGATCAAACGTGCCGGAAGCCTTTGGTAGCGCCGGTGCGGTTTGCACGGTCTGGCCGCCGTGGAATACCGGATCCTGTGCCACTTCCTTGATGCCATTGATGCAAAACTGCATACCCATGCAGACCAGCAGGAAGCCCATGATGCGGGTCATGGCATCGATGCCGGTGGCGCCCAGGATCTTGCAGACCGGGTCCGCCAGCTTCAATACTCCCCAGCTGATCAGGCTCATCAGGGCAAACGCCGTTACCACACCGGCGTAGATGGTGAGGCGGTTGTACTCGTCAGGCAGCTCGGCAATCTGGGCGGCTCCGCTTATTACCAGTGCCATGGTACCTGGCCCGCACATGCTGGGCATGGTGAGCGGTACGAAGGCAATGCTCTGGTTTATATCGACCCCGCTCTGCTGGCTGGGGGCGGGGAACAGCATGCGAAAGCCGATAAAGCCGATGATGAGGCCACCGGCCAGACGCAAGCCCGGAATGGAGATCCCGAACAGATCCAGGATCGAGGATCCGATAAAGAAGGTGATGCAGAGGGTGCAGAACAGATAGATGGCGGCCAGATTGACCTGACGGCGCACGTGTTCGCGCGACATCCCCTTGCTCAGTCCCAGCAGCAGGGTGGCCGTGGTGGGCGGGTTGACCATGGGTAGCAGCGCCAGCAAGGTGAGTAATACGACCTGAAAGAACATCTTGAGCCTCGGATAAAGAGTTGGAAGCCATGGGGCGATGCGGGTGGCAGGCCCCAGAGGGAGGCTATCTTATGCTGGCGAAACTGAACATAAGCAGTACAAAAAAGCCCCGGCAGATGCCGGGGCTTGCTGTTCGGGTCAGGCCGCTTGCGGCGCTTGCTGTTGCCGGATGGCCCGTTGCTGGAACCAGAGCCAGAGACCGATGGCGAACCCCAGTACAGACAGGCTCACCACATAGTGGGAGGGGGCCAGCATGTCGCTCTTCATCCAGAGGGTCACCGCCATCGGGGTGAGGCCGCCGAAGATGGCGTAGGCCACGTTGTAGGAGAATGACAGACCGGAGAAACGCACCACCGGCGGGAAGGCGTTGACCATCACGTAAGGCACTGCGCCGACAATCCCGACAGCAAAGCCTGCCAGCATGTAGAGCGGCACCAGCTGACTCGTACCGGCCGCCAGACCGTGATAGAAGGCGTAGCTGGAGCCCGCCAGCAGTAGGGAGCCGAACATGAAGGTGAGACCGCTGCCCAGCAGGTCGATCAGTCGGCCATAGACGATGCAGCCGAGGGTCAGGGCCACGATGGCCAGCGAGTTGGCGGTCAGGGCGTCAGCCGGGCTGATGCCATAGACCTTCTGCAGATAGGTGGGGGTCATCAGGATCACCACCACGATACCGGCGGAGAGCAGCCAGGTGAGCAGCATGGAGACCACCACGCTGCTCTTGTGGTTGCGCAGCACCGACTTGAGGGGCAGTTCGTCAGCCAGGGTCTTGTTGGCTTTCATCTCGGCGAAGACCGGGGTTTCGTGCAACCAGCGACGCAGGTACATGGCGACGATGCCGAAGATACCACCGAGCAGGAAGGGCACTCGCCAGCCCCACTCGCTCACTTCGGCTGGTGTCAGGCTCTTGTTGACCGCCGTGGCGATCAGGGAGCCAAGCAGGATGCCGGCCGTCAATCCCGCCGTGAGCGTGCCGCAGGCGACCCCGACCCGACGGGCAGGGACGTGCTCGGCGACAAACACCCATGCGCCCGGCACTTCACCGCCGATGGCGGCGCCTTGCAGGATCCGCAGTCCCAGCAGGGCGATGGGGGCGCCGATGCCGAGTACCGCATAAGTCGGCAACAGACCGATCAACAGGGTCGGCAGCGCCATCATGATGATGCTGAGGGTGAACATCCGCTTGCGACCGATGAGATCGCCAAAGTGGGCCATGATGATGCCGCCAAGCGGGCGGGCCAGATAACCGGCTGCGAAGATGCCGAAGGTCTGGAACTGGCGCAGCCAATCGGGAATATCGGCCGGGAAGAACAGCTCGCCGATGACCACGGCGAAGAAGACGAAGATGATGAAGTCGTAAAACTCCAGCGCACCGCCGAGGGCAGCCAGACTCAGGGTTTTGTAATCCTGTCGATTGAGGGGGCGGGCGTGATCGTGTTGTTGTGTGGTCGTGGTCATATCCGTATGTTTCCCATCGTTTTTTTTAGTTATTGTCACCCCGTGCAAGGGGCATATACAGGTGATCGAGAGTATGCTGCCTGCCTCTTGTGTGTAAATCGCGCAATTCGCAACACTGTCTTGCATCTTTTTGGGGCAATCCGAATGCCCCGCTGACGGAGGAATGATGGAAAAGAAACGGGTATTGCTCTCCTGGAGCAGCGGCAAGGATTGCGCATGGGCACTGCATCAGTTGCGGCAAGATCCCGCCATTGAGGTGGTGGGGCTGTTTACCACCCTCAATCAGGCATTCGAGCGGGTGGCGATGCACGGGGTGCGCAAGCAGTTGTTGACCGAGCAGGCCGCCTGTGTCGGGCTGCCCCTCATCACCATCGATCTGCCCTGGCCCTGCAGCAACGAGGATTACGCCCGCATCATGACCGGCTTTATCGCCGATGTGATGGCACAGGGGATCCGCCATATGGCCTTTGGCGACTTGTTCCTCGAGGATGTGCGCGCCTACCGTGAAAAGCAGCTGGCAGGTACCGGCATCGAACCACTATTCCCGCTCTGGGGCAGCAATACCCGTGAACTGGCGCCGCAGATGGTGGCCGCTGGGTTGAAGGCGCGGATCAGTGCTCTCGACCCGAACAAGCTGGATGCCAGCCTGGGTGGCCATGACTTTGACGAGGCACTGCTGGCGGCGTTGCCGGAGGGGGTCGATCCGTGCGGCGAGAACGGCGAGTTTCACACCCTGGCCTATGATGGCCCCATGTTCTCCCGTCCGCTCGGCCTTCGGGTCGGCGAGACAGTGCTGCGCGACGGCTTTGTCTTTACCGATCTGCTGCCAATCGAAGATTAATTATCGGGCGTCAAATGCTCCCTTTTGCAGGAGCATTCACAGATTTGAAGGGCGGGATGGGGGCACTATTGGCCCCCTCTTTTGATTGAAGATGACAACCTGCCTTATGAAACACGTCTCTCGTCCGGCGCTGCTTGCCTCCTTGCTGGCTGCTGCCCTCTCTCTGCCTGCCGTCGCGGGTCAAGCCGCTACCGTTCAGCCGGTCCCTGCCGGTGTCACCACCGTCACTTTGGCCCAGCAGGCGCCGATTCACTGGGTGTCGGTGGAGCAGATTGCCAAAAGTCTGGATGGCCTGCCCCCGATGGCGGTCGGGTTTGATATCGACGATACCCTGCTCTTCTCCAGCCCGGGTTTTTATCGCGGCAAGCAGGAGTTCTCGCCCAACGACGAGAGCTATCTGAAGAACCCCGCCTTCTGGGAGAAGATGAACAATGGCTGGGATGCGTTCAGCATGCCGAAAGAGGTGGGTAAGGCGCTCATCGCCATGCATCTCAAGCGCGGTGACCACATCTATTTCGTCACCGGCCGCTCGGCTACCAAGACTGAAACCGTTAGCCAGACCTTGCAGCAGACCATGAATATTCCGGCCGACCAGCTCAATCCGGTGATCTTCGCCGGTGATCAGCCGGGCCAGAACACCAAGGTGCAGTGGCTCAAGGATAAGCAGATGAAGCTGTTCTACGGCGACGCCGATGGGGATATCAAGGCAGCGCAGGAGGTCGGCATTCGCGGCATTCGTCTGCTGCGGGCCGCCAACTCCAGCTATCGGCCACTGCCGTTGGCAGGGGCGCTGGGGGAAGAGGTGATCATCAACTCCCAGTTCTGATCCGGAGAGGATCCATGCAACAAGGGCGGGGCCATTGGCACCCGCCCTTTTTGCATCCGTTATCCAGTTCGGGTCAGTCGTCTGCCCACGGCATCTCGGGCAGGCTGTCGAGGAACTCGCCGTAACGGGCCAGATTGAAGGGGCCCTGATCGGCCTCCATTGCCATCAGCTCGGCCCCGAGGGCGCAGGCGATATATTGCAGCGCCTCTTCCCGCGGGGTGCCCTTCATTACCAGCCGCATCAGTGTCGCCTTCACATGGGGCGGGTGACCGTCGTTGAGCTGGTTCTCCACCATCTCCAGCAGCGCGTCTTCATCAAAAAATTCCTGAGTGTCGTTCATGGGATATCCGCAACAGTGAATGTGGCGGCCAGTATAGCCTGAATGTGACTAACACCTTGAATGGCCAGCGAATAAACAATCCGATGGGGAGGCCATTTGTTACCCATAATTAGGAGGAGTTTGCCAAGGCAAACAGGTTGGAACACAGATAACACGGATGGACACGCCTATGCCCACGATAGATTCCCTGCTGGCCGAGCCCAAGCTACTGCCCCAGATCCCGGAAGTGATGCGCGATTTGATCCAGACCTTCAATGAAAAGGATCCGGATCTGCTCAAGATCAGCAAGTTGATCAACAAGGACCCTGTCATCTCCGCCAAGTTGCTGCGGCTGGCCAACTCGGCCAAGTTCGGCAGCAGTCGCCAGATCGGCACCGTCAATGAGGCCGCGGTGCGGCTGGGGTTGGCGATGGTGCGCAACATGGTGCTGGCCTGCGGGCTCACCGAATCGGTCACTGCGGTGCCCGGCATTGACCTCAAACACTTCTGGGGCAGCGTGTTCAACGTGGCAGAGCTGGCCCGTCGTCTGGCGGTGAAGAAGGGGATGAAGGGGGATGAGGTCTTTACCTGCGCCCTGCTCTACGATCTCGGCCGCTTGGTGATGCATGTGGGCCTGCCGGAAAACACCGTCCACCACATTCACGATCTGGAATTGCACAAGGGGCGGGCCAAGGCGGAAGAGCTGGTGGTTGGCTTCAACTATGCCCAGGTCGGGGCGGCCATGGCACGCTACTGGAAGTTCCCCGAGACCATCAGCAATGCGGTGGAGTATCACTACAACCCCATGCTGGCCAAGGAGTTCTCTCCCGAGGCTGGGTTGATCCATCTGGCGATCGTACTGGCAGCACAATCCGATGTGGGTGAAGAGGCGCCACCCGAGTGGCCCCACAAGGTGGCAGACGCGTTGGGGCTGAACTGGGCCGATTGCGCCGCCCAGTTCACTGCACTGCGCGAGCAGGGTAATGGCTATGCCGGATTGCTGGCCGCCTGAGCCCGTATATTCCATCTCATCAGGGGCCAACGCGGCCCCTTTTTCATGGCCGATGGCGCCACAAGCTTGCCAGCTCGGGAGTGACGGGGCACTCTTTGCCCTTCACTTTCCGTTTGAGAGCCCTTGCCATGATTGCCTCCTCCCGCCTGATCCTGCGCGAAATGATCGCCACCGATGCCCCCTTCATCCTTGAGCTGCTCAATGACGGCGACTTTTATCGTTACATCGGTGATCGGGGCATTCGCACCCTGGAGCAGGCGCAGGAGTATATCCAGCAGGGGCCGGCGGTCAGCTATGCCCGCTATGGTCACGGGCTCTATCTGGTGGAGCGTAAGGAGGACGGTGTCAGCCTCGGTATTTGCGGCCTGATCAAGCGCGATACCCTGGAGCAGGTCGATATCGGTTACGCCTTCCTGCCGCAATATCGCGGTCAGGGCTACGCCATTGAAGCGGCGCAGGCCGCCCTTGCCGATGGCAAAAGCCGGTTGGGGATCGGGCAGGTAGTTGCCATCGTCACTCCGGGCAACGAGCGATCCATCGGCCTGTTGGCCAAGCTGGGGCTGGTGCGCAGTCGACTGGTCAAGTTGAGCGAAGATGCCGATGAGTGTCTGCTGCTGGAGCAGTGATCAGGGTCAGAGAGCTGGAAAGCGAATGGCGAGGTGGCTGTCAGGCTGAGTGACAAGCAAGAGCCCGGGTCTGGCTAAAGTCGTGAGAGAGAAGCAAAGAGGCCGCCGTGAGTTGCGGCCTGTCTGCATCGGGCGCTGCCGGAGGGCAGGCAGGATCAGTTGAGGTCTTCGATGGAGAACTCGCCAGCGATCCCATCACAGGAGATGGCGAAACCGCCGCTGAAGCGGGTGCTGAACTGGATCAGAAACGCATCATTGTCGTGCTCTTGCACAGGCAGGTTGATGGGCTTGCTACGACGCAGGGGCTTGTGTGTTTGTACTGCTTTCATCATGGTATTTCTCTATATAAATTAGGTGTTTGCTCCTTGTATTGGCAAATGTCAGGTCAATGGGCGCGGTCGATTGGGTGAACGACAAGCGCGCAGGAATACCCAGCCCGGTTAAGGGGCGTCTGCACTTTCAAGGAATATGCTGATGCATAAATCAAATTGGGTGGGCAGATCGGGTCTGCACCGTGAGAGCCGGGCAACGCAGGCAGACAGCCTGACGGTTCTCAAGGCGAGTAAATCAGAAGAAGGTTATGCGGGTACTGACAGGATTCATCGTGAGGTGAAGCATTGCAGGGCAAACATAAACAGGCTGATTAACTAGCCGACGCGCATTCTCTCCTCGAAATGAATAAAAAGCAAACAATAATTTGCCGATGTTGAAGCCAGTACGCTTTTCCTCTGTGTAATCAAGGTGCTATCAGCAGCAAATATTCGCAACTATCCGCCATAAAAAGAGGGCTCCCGACGGGAGCCCTCTCTCATTCTGCAATCAGCACAGTGGGCCGACTCAGTAGTCGCCACAGGCCTTCTTGGCAGCCGTGATCATCGGGGTGATGGTCATGCCTTGCACCACGATGGAGAACATCACCACCGAGTAGGTCATCACCAGGATGACCTGACGCAGGTCGACGCCATGTTCCGGGATCATCATGACGCCGGAGGGGAGTGCCAGTGCCATCGCCATCGCCAGACCACCGCGCAGGCCACCCCAGGTGAGGATCCGCACCGAGAAGGTGTTGTAATTGCGGAATCGGCGGAAAGCCACATAGGGCAGCGACACGCTGATAAAGCGGGCACCCAGGCAGAGCGGCACCGCAATGACCAGCAGGATCCAGTCACGCCAGGCGAGATCCAGCAGTACCAGCGCCAGACCGATCAGCAGGAACAGCAGGGCGTTGAGGAACTGGTCCATCAACTCCCAGAAGTGATCCAGGTGATGGCTGCTCTGCTCGGAGAAGCCGGAGTGACGGGTCCAGTTGCCGATCATGATGCCGGTGACCACCATGGCCAGTGCGCCGGAGACGCCGATCATGTTGGCAAAGGCAAAACCGGCGGTCGGGATGCAGAGGGTCAGCAGCAGCTCCAATGAACCGTCATCGGTGGCGCTGATCATCACGTGAGCGATGAGGCCCAGCACGGCGCCAAACAGGATGCCACCGAGGGCTTCGTGCAGGAACAGACCGGCCACGCTACCGAAGGTGGGCTCGACACCGCCAAAGGCGACGGCAAACACGGTAGCGAAGATGACGAGGCCAACACCGTCGTTGAACAGGGATTCCCCTTCGATCTGGATGGCGATCTGGGGTGGCGCTTTCATCTTCTTGACGATGGCCAGTACGGCAATCGGGTCAGTGGGGGAGATCAGCGCGCCGAACAGCATGCAGTAGACCAGCGGCAACTCCCAGCCCAGCAGCTTGGCGATAAACCAGAAGCCGTAGCCGATGAGGAAGGTGGAGAGCAGAGTGGCAATGATGGCCAGAATGGTGATCTCCCACTTCTGGCTACGCAGCGCCTTGAGGTTGATGCCAAGGCCACCGGCGAACAGCAGGAAGCCCAGAATCCCCTTCAGCAGGAAGTTCTGGAAGTCGATGCTCTCCATGGTCTTGACGGCAAGAGGTTCCAGATTGAACCAGCCCAGTTTGCCAAACAGCACCAGCAGTGCGGAGATCAGCATGGAGCCCGCAGTAATGGCGATGGTGGTCTGGATCTTCACAACATACTGGTTGGCAAAGGCGATAAAAATCGCCAACGCTGCCAGAAAACAGAGTGTGTAGTAGACGCTCATAGTTATTTTTTTCTCGTTGGTAGACAGCAAGCACGTATCCCTATGCAGGACGGGCATAGGTTACTCTCGGGCCCTATGTTACTCATTACCCATAAATGAGTATATGGTGGCGCATTTGGACTGATAGACGGCTAGATTTCCATTTTATTTGTTTGCTGTTAGGATGCTGTTTACGCAGTTGCATGGATGTAAGAGGAACACGCGGTGTCGAACGTAATGTCGAGCAGAGAGCCGAGCAAGCAGTCGGACGTAACAAAGAAGCTGGAAGCCTGCCTCAGGGAGCGGATCCTGATCATCGACGGGGCCATGGGCACCATGATCCAGGGCTACAAGCTGGGGGAGGCGGATTATCGGGGTGAGCGGTTTGCCGACTGGCATACCGACATCAAGGGCAACAACGATCTGCTGGTGCTGACCCGTCCGGCGGTGATCCGCGAGATCCACGAGCAGTATTGCGCTGCCGGGGCCGACATTCTCGAGACCAACACCTTCAACGCCACTCGCATCGCCATGGCCGATTACGAGATGGAAGCGTTTTCCGCCGAGATCAACCGTGAAGCCGCCCGTCTGGCCCGCGCCGTGGCAGACGAGTGGACGGCAAAAGATCCCGCCAAGCCGCGTTTCGTAGCTGGGGTGTTGGGCCCCACCAACCGCACCGCTTCCATCTCGCCGGATGTGAACGATCCCGGCAAGCGCAACGTCACCTATGACCAGCTGGTGGCCGCCTACACCGAATCGACCCATGCCCTGATCGAGGGCGGCGCCGACATCATTCTGATCGAGACCATCTTCGATACCCTCAACGCCAAGGCCGCCGCCTTCGCGGTGGAAGGGGTGTTCGAGGCGCTGGGCTACAGCCTGCCGGTGATGATCTCCGGCACCATTACCGATGCCTCCGGCCGAACCCTCTCCGGCCAGACCACCGAAGCTTTCTATCACTCGTTGCGCCACGTCAAACCGGTGTCGTTCGGCCTCAACTGTGCGTTGGGACCCGATGAGCTGCGCCAGTATGTGGAGGAGCTGTCGCGCATCAGCGAATCCTGCGTCAGCGCCCACCCCAACGCCGGTCTGCCCAATGCGTTCGGCGAGTACGACCTCGATGCGGGTGAGATGGCAGAGCATATCCGCGAGTGGGCCCAAAGCGGCTTTCTCAATCTGGTCGGTGGCTGCTGTGGCACCACCCCGACCCATATCCGCGCCATGGCGGACGCCGTGGCGGGCATCAAGCCGCGTGTGCTGCCCGAGCTGCCGGTGGCCTGCCGCCTGTCGGGTCTTGAGCCGCTGATCATTACCCCTGAATCCATGTTCGTGAACGTGGGGGAGCGCACCAACGTTACCGGTTCGGCCAAGTTCAAGCGGCTGATCAAGGAGGGGCTCTACGACGAGGCGCTCGATGTTGCCAAGCAGCAGGTAGAGAACGGCGCCCAGATCATCGACATCAACATGGACGAGGGGATGCTGGACGCCGAAGCGGCCATGGTGCGCTTCCTCAACCTCATCGCCGGTGAGCCGGATATCGCCCGGGTGCCTGTGATGATCGACTCCTCCAAGTGGGAGGTGCTGGAAGCGGGCCTCAAGTGCGTGCAGGGCAAGCCGGTGGTCAACTCCATCTCTATGAAAGAGGGGGAGGAGAAGTTCATTCAGCAGGCGAAACTGCTGCGCCGCTACGGCGCCGCCGTCATCGTGATGGCGTTCGATGAGGTGGGGCAGGCCGACACCCGCGCCCGCAAGTTCGAGATCTGCCAGCGTGCCTACCGGATCCTGGTGGATCAGGTCGGTTTCCCGCCGGAAGACATCATCTTCGATCCCAACATCTTCGCGGTGGCGACCGGCATCGACGAGCACAACAACTACGCGGTGGACTTCATCGAGGCGGTGAAGGACATCAAAACGCACCTGCCTCACGCCATGATCTCTGGCGGCGTCTCCAACGTCTCGTTTTCGTTTCGTGGCAACGAGCCGGTGCGCGAAGCCATTCACGCCGTCTTCCTCTACCACGCCATCAAGAACGGTATGGACATGGGGATCGTCAACGCCGGCCAGCTCGCCATCTATGAAGACATTCCGTCGGAGTTGAAAGAGAAGGTCGAGGCGGTGGTGCTCAACCTCAATGACAACGCCACCGAAGAGCTGCTGGCCATCGCCGAGAAGTATCGCGGAGCCGGTGCCCAGGCGGAGGACCCGCGGGATCAGGAGTGGCGTAGCTGGCCTGTGGGCAAGCGGCTGGAGCACGCGCTGGTCAAGGGGATCACCGACTTTATCGAAGAGGATACCGAAGAGGCGCGCGCTGGCGCCGAGAAGCCGCTGCACGTCATCGAAGGGCCGCTGATGGATGGCATGAACGTGGTCGGCGACCTGTTCGGCGCCGGCAAGATGTTCCTGCCGCAGGTGGTGAAATCGGCCCGGGTGATGAAGCGGGCGGTGGCCTACCTGCAGCCCTATATCGAGGCGGAAAAATCGGGCGGCTCCAGCAATGGCAAAATCGTGCTGGCCACCGTCAAGGGTGATGTGCACGACATAGGCAAGAACATCGTCGGGGTGGTGCTGCAGTGCAACAACTTCGAGATTGTCGACCTCGGGGTCATGGTCTCCTGCGAGACCATTCTCAAGACTGCGCGGGAGGTCGGCGCCGATATCATCGGGTTGTCGGGTCTCATCACCCCGTCGCTGGACGAGATGGTGCACGTGGCCAAGGAGATGGAGCGTCAGGGCTTCAAGCTGCCGCTGCTGATCGGCGGTGCCACCACCTCCAAGGCCCACACTGCGGTGAAGATCGAGCAGAATTACTCGGAGCCTGTGGTCTATGTCTCCAACGCCTCCCGTGCGGTGGGGGTGGCCCAGAGCCTGCTCAGCCCGGATCTCAAGGAGGCGTTTGTCGCCCGCATCGACAAGGAGTACGAGATCGCCCGGGATCAGCATGCCCGCAAGCAGCCGCGCTCCCGCCCGGTCAGTCTGGCCCATGCCCGCGCCAACCGGCATCAGCTGGATTGGGTTGGCTACCAGCCACCCAAGCCCCGCGAGCTCGGGGTGCAGAAGTTCGAAGATGTGGCCATTTCGGTGTTGCGCCCATACATCGACTGGACGCCGTTCTTCCTCAGCTGGGAGCTGGCGGGCAAGTATCCGCGCATCCTCGAGGACGAGATCATTGGCGAGGAGGCGACCAAGCTGTTTGCCGACGCCAACGCCATGCTGGACCAGCTGGAAAAGGATCAGAGCGTGCGCTGCGCCGGGGTGGTCGGCCTGTTCCCGGCCAACGCGGTAGGGGACAGCATCGAGGTCTACAGCGACGAGTCCCGCACCGAGGTCATCAAGGTGTTGCACCACCTGCGCCAGCAGAGCGAAAAGCAGGGCTTCCCCAACTACTGTCTGGCGGACTATGTGGCGCCGAAAGAGAGCGGCAAGCCCGACTGGATCGGCGCCTTCGCGGTGACCGGCGGTATCGGTGAGGAGGCCATCGCCAAGGCCTACAAGGCGCAGCACGATGACTACAATGCCATCCTTATTCAGGCGGTGTGCGACCGTCTGGCCGAAGCCTTTGCCGAGTATCTGCATGAGCAGGTGCGCAAGGTTCATTGGGGTTATGCTCCCGACGAGGCCCTCAGCAACGAAGAGTTGATCCGCGAGAACTATCAGGGTATCCGCCCGGCCCCCGGTTATCCGGCCTGCCCGGAGCACACCGAGAAGGGGAGCATCTGGGAGCTGCTGGAGGTGGAGCAGGCTATCGGCATGCAGCTCACCGAATCCTACGCCATGTGGCCGGGGGCGGCGGTGTCGGGCTGGTACTTCTCCCATCCCGAGAGCAAATACTTCGCGGTGGCGCAGATCCAGCAAGATCAGGTGGAAGATTACGCCGTTCGCAAGGGGATGACGCTGGCCGAGGCCGAGCGCTGGTTGGGGCCAAACCTGAACTGACTCCCGCGTGACACCGGTTGATCTTTAACGAGAAACGGCGGCATCCTTGCACGGGTTGAACAACCTGCGCAGAGCCGCCGTTTAACCTGTTGGTCACAGTGACAGGGTAGAGTGCTGTTTGGTGTGGTTTGTCTTGTTGTCAGGATAAACAATTGGCGTTGTCTTGGCGCTGTGGCACCTTATACTCTCCCGCCCCATCCTGCCCAGGCACAGCCTTCTAGCGGAATTGTCATGAAGATCGCCATTTTATCCCGTGAGCCGAAAAACTACTCCACCCGCCGTCTGGTCGAGGTGGCACAGGCGCGCGGTCATCAGGTAGAGGTGCTCGACACCCTGCGCTGCTATATGAATATCGCTTCCCACAACCCCTCCATTCACTACGAGGGTGGGGAGCTGGGAAGCTATGACGCCGTGATCCCGCGGATCGGGGCCAGCATTACCGCCTACGGCACCGCCGTGCTGCGCCAGTTCGAGATGATGAACACCATGGCCCTCAACAGCTCGGTGGCCATCAGCCGTTCTCGCGACAAGCTGCGGGCGATGCAACTGCTCTCCCGCCATGGCATCGGCCTGCCCATCACCGGCTATGCCCACAGCACCCACGACGTACCCGACCTCATCACCATGGTGGGCGGGGCGCCGCTGGTGGTGAAGCTGCTGGAGGGAACCCAGGGGATTGGCGTGGTGCTCTGCGAGACTCAGAAGGCCGCCGAAAGCGTGATCGAGGCCTTTATCCAGACCAACAACAACATTCTGGTGCAGGAGTATATCCGCGAGGCCAATGGCGCCGATATCCGCTGTCTGGTGGTCAACGGCAAGGTGGTTGCCGCCATGCGCCGCCAGGCCCAGCCGGGAGAGTTTCGCTCCAACCTGCACCGTGGCGGCACTGCCGAGGCGATCAAGATCACCCCGGAAGAGCGCGCCACCGCCGTGCAGGCCGCCAAGATCATGGGGCTGGATGTGGCGGGGGTGGATATCCTGCGTAGCGCCCGCGGCCCGCTGGTGCTGGAGGTCAACTCCTCCCCCGGCCTGCAAGGGGTGGAAGCCGCCTCCGGCAAGGATGTGGCTGGCAAGATCATCGAGTTCCTCGAACTCAAGGCGAGCCGCAAGAACAAACCGGCGGAGTGAGCCTTAGGCTTGCATCTGTCAGATAGCAACAGGGCGCCCTCGGGCGCCTTGTTGCTATCTGGCTGGTGGGTTGGCGGTGCCACTGCGCCCTCACCCTAATCCTCTCCCAAAGGGAGAGGGAACTCTCCGGCGGCAATCATCGCCAGCCGGGCGCTAAATACGCCATCCTCGAGCCGGGTGTCGATCTGCCAGCCCAGCTTCTCGCAGATACGCTGGATGATGGTGAGGCCACAGCCGTAGCCGAGGATCTGATCCGGCGCCGCTGCCGTCGGGTTGCTGATGGTGAGCACCGGGCCGCACAGCTCGATGTCGATATGTCCCTCGGCATAGCTCAGGGCATTTTTCAGCAGGTTGCCGAGGGCGATGGCGAGCAGGGAGAGGGGGGCATTTACTTCGCTGCTCTCATCCAGATTAAGCCGGATATCGAGGGCCTCCCGCTGCAACAGCGAGGCGAGGCGGGCCAGCTCCTGACGGATCAGCGGGGTGACCTGCTGCAGCGGTCGCTCCACTGCCTCCTTGCGGCCCAGCAGCAGGAAGGTCTCGGTGAGCAGCGCCATCTCGTCGGCGGCGGCGCGGATGCGGGTGGTGGCGCGGGCCGCTGGCGCGGGCAGATCCGTCACCTTGCCGAGCAGGGCCGCCGAGCCCTGGATCACCATGTTGGGGGTGCGCAGCTCGTGGCTGGTGAAGCGGCTGAACTCCTGCTCGCGAGCAAACACTGCGCTCACCTCCTGCTTGCCGGCCAGCAGCGCCAGCTCGATGTCCCGCAGCTCCTGCCAGGGGGCATCGGGCTCGAAATCCGCCTGATCCGGGGTGAGGTGGGCAACCCTCTGTTGCAGCCGTTGCAGCGGCCCCGTGATATGGCGCACCAGCCAGATGCCGAAGCCGAGGCAGCCCAGCAGCAGGGTCACCCCGATCAGTCGGGTCGCCAGATGCAGCTTGTCTTCGTAGGGGTCGAGGTAGTCGTCAGCGTCGTCGTTGAAGACCAGATAGAGCAGTCCCTCGCCGGAGGGGTGGCGGGCCACCAGAAAGTGTTTGTCCTCCTTGCCCAGTTGGTGCTCGAAAAAGCCGGGGGTCTGGTAGGGCTTCAGCCATTTCGGCAGGCGGCCCGACTCGGTCCAGTAGCTGGAGAACTGTCTGGGGCTTGGGGCGGCGGCGGCCGGGCCGAGTCGCAGCCAGTCATCGCTGTAGCGGGTCACTTCGGCTTCCAGCCAGTGGCGCAGGCTCAGCTCCTCCATCTTGTCCTCGGCCACCAGCATCAGGCCGGAGAGCAGGATCAGCAGCACCACCCCGGCGCCGCCGAGCGCCATGATCAGGCGGCGGCGCAGGCTCGGCAGGCTCATGCGCTCACCAGTCGGTAGCCCTGGCCGTGCAGGGTCTCCAGCATGGGAGTGGGGAAGGGTTTGTCGAGCGCGTTGCGCAGGGCGTAGATATGGCTGCGCAGGGCATCGGAGTCGGGCTCCTCATCTCCCCAGACGGTGTCGAGCACCTCCTGACGGCTGACGATGGCGGGGGCGCGGCGGGCCAGCAGGGCGAGGATTTGGAACGGGATCTTGCCGAGCTTGAGGGGCTCACCGGCGCGGGTGGCGCGGCCGCTGGCGACATCGACCGTCAGATCGCCAAAGCTGATGGCCCCCACATCGCCGCGCGGGCCACGCAGGCTCAGAGCTTGTAGCCGCACCTCCAGCTCCTCCATGGCGAACGGCTTGACCAGATAGTCATCCCCTCCCGCCTTGAAGCCTGCCAGCTTGTCTTCCAGGCTGTCGCGGGCGGTGAGAAACAGCACGGGAGTGGCAATCCCCTGCTCGCGCAGGCGCGCCACCGTGCTGAGGCCATCGAGGCGCGGCATCATCACATCCATGATGATGACGTCGAAACGCTGCTCCTCCAGCAGTTGCAGCGCCGCCTGACCGTGATAGGCACAATCGAGGCGGTGACCGGCCAGCTCCAGATAATCCATGATGGTTTCCGCCACCTGAGGATTGTCTTCCACAACCAAAATCTTCATGCTTTGCTCTCCTGGTTGGCGAGCGTTTCACGCTCTTTTCACACCGGATTCGGCATCCTGTTTGCCAGTGTAACCCCGAGGATCCCTGATGAAGAAGTCTCTCTGCGCCCTCCTGCTGTTGATCTTGTTGCCACTTGGCACCGCACAGGCGACCGAATTCAAACTGACCGGCCGCACCACCTGGCAGCTTGGCCAGTTGATGGTCAACGGCATGCCGTTCGTGATCGATGACCAGACCCGCTTCAAGGATTGGCTCAACGAGGATGATCTCGGCGGCACCTGGGTCGAGATGAAGGGGGTGGTGGAGAGCGGCGTGCGCTATGTACGCAAGGTCGAAGCCCTCGACGAAGATGACAAGGACGAGATGGATCTGGAGGGGCCGGTGGAAGGGGGGCGGATCTGGGGCTACACCACCTCGGATAACAGTCTGGCGCCGTTTGAAGGGCGCTGGCTCGAGCTGGAGTGCAAGTTTGACGGCATGCGCCTGAGCCGCTGTCGCGAGGATGACTGATCCGATCTCTGCGTTCCGATTAGAAATGCTCCCGAATGAAGCCCATGCTTGTCCAGCATGGGCTTTTTGTTCAGGGACGAACGAAGATGGAACAATCGAGAAAGTGGTGTGCATGGATGCTGGGTGTGCCGCTCTGGGCGGCGCAGGCGGGAGCCGACGAATTGTGGCTGGTGGAGCTGGAGCACAGCGACGGCATCCGCCTGCAATTTCAGGGGGCCGAAGTGGAGCTGGGCAGTGCCGCCATCTGGCGGCAGGGGGAGATTTGGCCACAGCCACTCAAACCCGGCGACCAGCTCGCCCTGCTGGTGGCAGATGGCGTTGCCACCCGGATCGAGCTGCTGGCCGCCAGAGCCCCGCTGGCCAATCAGCCCTGGCAGCGAGCGCAAGATCGCCTGCAATCCTTCGATGATCGGCAGCTCACGCTGGCCACCCTGGGCACTGTGCCACTCAATCCGCAGGTGCGCTGGGTCAACGGTTCCGCCGCCGATCTGCATGCCGGGAGCGAGCTGGTATTGATCCGTTCGGCGGATGGAATATTGCAGGGAATTGAAGTGATCAATCCGGAAGAGTAATTCAGTATCTTCTTATTTAATATGGTTTCACCATATTGTGGCAGCCATTAAATAATGACTGTCACAATATTTATGATTTATTCCTCAATAAAGTCATCGCTCTAATTATTTTCCTGTATCACCATTATTTTGTTTGTCATGGATGTTTTTTGGTGGTTTATTTTATTTGTGTCAGGTTTTGTCGGAGTCCATACCTGTCAAATGAAAAAGGATATTTCTACACAATAACAATTATCGTATGTCTGAAAGAGGGATAAATGATGAATAGAATAATTACCGCCAATCTGGCGTTTTTGGCGTCTTCATTGATGCTCGCTCAGGTGCAGGCGGCTGAACCTGTCTACCCTGATCAGGTCAAGTGGGCGGGTCTTGGGACGGGCGTCTGTGCCAGTGGTTATCGTCCTCTGACCCGCGATGAAGCCATGAGTATCAAGGGTAATCTGGTCAGCCGCATGGGGCAGTGGCAGATCACCGGGCTGGCGGATCGCTGGGTGATTATGGGGCCGGGATATAATGGCGAAATCAAACAGGGCACTGCCGGAGAAACCTGGTGTTATCCCAACTCACCAGTTTCCGGAGAAATACCAACACTCTCTGACTGGAATATTCCGGCGGGTGATGAGGTCGATGTGCAATGGCGGCTTGTCCATGATAATGATTATTTTATCAAACCGGTCAGTTATCTCGCCCATTATTTGGGATACGCTTGGGTGGGTGGAAATCATAGCCCCTATGTCGGGGAAGATATGGATGTTACCCGGGTTGGCGATGGCTGGCTGATAAAGGGGAATAATGACGGCGGCTGCTCCGGATATCGTTGCGGGGAGAAGAGCTCCATCAAGGTAAGCAACTTCTCATATACCCTGGAACCCGACTCCTTCAGCCATGGTCAGGTCACCGAGAGCGGCAAGCAGCTGGTCAAGACCATCACGGCCAATGCGACCAACTACACCGACCTGCCCCAGCAGGTGGTGGTGACCCTGAAGTACGACAAGGCCACCAACTGGTCGAAGACCGATACCTACAGCCTGAGCGAGAAGGTGACCACCAAGAACAAGTTTCAGTGGCCGCTGGTGGGGGAAACCGAACTGGCCATCGAGATCGCTGCGAGCCAGAGCTGGGCCTCCCAGAAAGGGGGTTCGACGACCGAGACCGTCTCGGTTGAAGCGCGCCCGACGGTGCCGCCTCACTCCAGCCTGCCGGTGCGGGTTGCCCTCTACAAGTCCAACATCTCCTACCCCTACGAGTTCAAGGCCGAGGTCAATTATGACCTGACCATGAAGGGCTTCCTGCGTTGGGGCGGCAATGCCTGGTATACCCATCCTGAGAATCGCCCGACCTGGGAGCACACCTTTGCCGTCGGCCCGTTCCGCGACAAGGCGAGCAGCATCCGCTACCAGTGGGACAAGCGTTATATCCCGGGTGAAGTGAAGTGGTGGGACTGGAACTGGACCATCAGCGAGTATGGTTTGTCGACCATGCAGAATAACCTGGGTCGTGTGCTGCGCCCGATCCGTTCGGCAGTGACCGGTGACTTCTATGCCGAGAGCCAGTTTGCCGGCGATATCGAAATCGGTCAGCCCCAGACCCGTTCCGCGGCCTCTGCCCAGTTGCGTAACGCCTCTGCTGAAGGTGTGGCTCTGACCGGTGTGGATCTGGATCAGGAGGCCCTTGCCAACGAAGGGTTTGGCAATGTCAGTCTGACGGTGACTCCTGCCTATTGACCCAAGGGGTAAATCCCCTTGGCGGGGGGACCCTGTTTTCGTATCCGCCGTTCTCAAGGGGCCCATTGTGGTCCCTTTTTCCTTTCATTATGATGTCGACTCTTTTTGTCACAGGAACTGTGAGATGCTCTCCCAATTGCTCGGCTCCTTGAGTGGGCTGCTCCCCTTTATCGCCTACTTTCTGCTGGCCATGGCGCAGCTGGCGACCTTCATTCGCCTCTATACTTGGCTGACGCCACACCACGAATTTGCCCTGATCCGTTCGGGTAATCCGGCTGCTGCCACCGCGTTTGGCGGCGCGCTGATTGGCTTTGCGCTGCCCTTGGCCAGTGCAATCAGTCACTCTCTCTCCCTGCTCGATTGCGCCATCTGGGGCGCGATTGCCCTGCTGGTGCAGGTTGCCGCGTTTCGGGTAATGCAACGCTGGCTCACCGACCTGAGCGAACGGATCTCCCGTGGGGAGATGGCTGGCGCCATTTTGCTGGCTGCTGCGTCCCTGTCGGTGGGGCTGCTCAACGCTGCCTGCATGACCTACTGAGGATCCCATGAAGAGCAGCAACAAGCGAAGTAGCCAGGTCGCACTGGTCATGATGGTGCCGACAGCCTCCCTCTGGCTGCAGGGGTGCAACGAACGCCCCGAGCTGGCCTATGTCTACACCTCGGTCGAGACATGTGTCGCTGTCCCAGGTAATGATCCGGCTCGGTGCCAGCTGGCCTTTGCAGAGGCCCGCAGTCGCCACCTCCTGCGGGCGCCCCGTTATCCTGACCGGGTGGAGTGTGAGGCGGATTTTGGCGCAGGAGGGTGTGAGGATAAGGTGCCGCGGATGAGGGGGATTCTGACCAGCGGCGTTGCCATCGGAACAGACCCTCTCCCCGGGATCCCGACCCAGCCGCTCTATCAACGTACAGATGAGCCTTATGCGCTGCGCACCGCTCAGGGAACACGCTTGCCCGCAGGCAGTAGCCTGGTTCGGGTCTGCCAGAGTGCGGTGACACTGGAGCCCGCCTTACAAGTACGGCGTGGTGGCTTCGGTGGAGAAGCTGCGCGGCGAGCCAACTTCTGCCATAGCAATAGCTACAGCAGCGGAGGTTAAAGATGGAGCGCATTTCCTTACCCGAACGTCCGGATTGGCGCGAACGGGCTGCCGAGCTTGGTTTCGAGTTTCACACCTTCGATGGGGAGCCCTATTGGGATGAGAGCGCTTGCTATCGCTTCACCCTTTCGCAGATAGAGGATGATCTGGAGGCGCCCACCGAGGAACTGCATCAGATGGCCCTCTCGCTGGTCTCAAAGATAGTGGGCAGCGAAGAGTTGCTGACCCGACTCGATATTCCCGAATACTGCTGGCCCGCACTGGAGGCCTCATGGCGACGTCGGGATCCCCATCTCTATGGTCGGCTGGATCTCGCCTATAACGGGCATGGGCCCGCCAAGCTGCTGGAGCTTAACTACGACACCCCCACCTCCCTTTATGAGTCGGGTTTTTTTCAGTGGATCTGGCTGGAGGATCAGCTGCATAGCGGTGTGCTACCAGCCGGAGTCGATCAGTTCAACTCCCTGCAGGAGAAGCTGTACGGCGCCTTCGCGGCCCGTGGCAATCGTGGCCCTTTGCACTTCACCTGCGTGGGCGAGAACCTGGAAGACAGGGGGAACCTCGACTACCTCATCGATATCGCCCTGCAGGCTGGTTGTGATGCCCGTTTTGTGGATCTGGAGGATATCGGCGAGCTGCAGGGCCAGCTGGTGGATCTGGGCAACGAGCCGATCCACGAGATATTCAAGCTTTACCCTTGGGAGTTCATGGTGCGCGAGCCATTTGGCCAGACGCTGCTCACAAGCCAGACCCGCTTTATCGAGCCAGCCTGGAAGATGATTCTCTCCAACAAGGGGATGTTGCCCCTGTTGTGGCAGGCCTTTCCTGACCATCCCAACCTGCTGCCCGCTTTTTTTGATCCCGATCCCGCTAGTCAGATGGCGCCGGGTTGGGTACGTAAGCCTCTCTATTCACGAGAGGGGGCCAATATCGAGCTGATGGATTATCAGGGTATGCGCTTGCATGAGCCAGGCCCATACAACGACTCGGGTTATGTGCTTCAGGCCTTTCACCCCTTACCCTGCTTTGCTGGCAGTTACACCTTGATCGGCAGCTGGGTGGTCGGCGATGCGGCGGCTGGCATTGGCATTCGCGAGGATGCGACCCTGATCACCAAAGACAGCTCCCGTTTCCTGCCCCATATCATCCTCGACTAGCCTTAGACCCCAAGGGGAGCAAGAGGTCGACTTTGTTAACGGCTTGTGCTTTAGATTTTCCCCCTTATACTGGCGCCATCTTGTCGGAGTGCTGACCGTCGAACGACGCGAAGCTGAGACCGTTAATTCGGGATCCGTGGAACCTGATCAGGTTAAAACCTGCGAAGGGAACAAGGGTAACTTGCGGGTTACCGCGCCGGAGGAGGAACAAGCCTCTTCCGCTCATCGAAGGGGTAACCCTGATGGGTCAGGGCGCACAGGAGGGAGTCTGTCCCGTCCGGTTGTCCAGCACGTGGGGCGCCTTGCCCACAGCATGCAGATAGCGGGAAGCGGCAGAACAGCAGCGCGGAGATCCATCCCGCACGCACTCCCTCCCGAGATAAACACCCCGCCGCAAGTTCATCTTCTCCTCGAACTCCAGACAAGCAAATACCCATAACTTCAACCAGTTAATGTGAGTTTTGCTATGTCTACTTCTGTATCTGATACCGCCAAATCCAGCCGCCGCGAGCAGCGCTCCAGCGCCCAGGCCTTTATCGACAGCCTCAAAGGGATGGCTCACCCCAACTCCCGGCGCATCTTTATCGAAGGCTCTCGCGCCGATATCCGGGTACCCCTGCGGGAGATCCAACTGGCCGACACCTTCGTCGGCGGCACCAAAGAAAATCCCCAATTCGAGCCCAACGAGCCGGTGCCGGTCTACGACACCTCGGGCCGTTACGGGGAGGAGGGGGGCGCCATCGACGTGCGCCGCGGTCTGCCGCGCCTGCGGGAGAACTGGGTGCTGGAGCGGGATGATACCGACGAACTGCCGGGGCTCAGCTCCACCTTCACTCAGGAGCGGCTGGCCGACGAGGGGCTGGATCACCTGCGCTTCGAGCATCTGCCGAAACCGCGCCGTGCCAAGCCAGGCCGCCGGGTCACCCAGCTGCACTACGCCCGCGCCGGTATCGTCACCCCCGAGATGGAATTTATCGCCATTCGCGAGAACATGGGGCGCGAGCGGGTGCGCTCCGAGCTCCTGCGCACCCAGCATCCGGGCCGCGATTTTGGTGCCCGCCTGCCCCAGAACATCACCCCCGAGTTTGTGCGCGATGAGGTGGCCGCCGGTCGCGCCATCATCCCCAGCAACATCAACCACCCGGAAGCGGAGCCGATGATCATCGGCCGCAATTTTCTGGTGAAGATCAACGCCAACATCGGCAACTCGGCGGTCACCTCCAGCATCGAAGAGGAGGTGGAGAAGCTGGTCTGGTCGACCCGCTGGGGCGCCGACACCGTGATGGATCTCTCCACCGGTCGCTACATCCACGAGACCCGCGAGTGGATCCTGCGCAACAGCCCTGTCCCCATCGGTACCGTGCCCATCTATCAGGCGCTGGAGAAGACCAACGGCATCGCCGAGGATCTCACCTGGGAGCTGTTCCGCGACACCCTGCTGGAGCAGGCCGAGCAGGGGGTGGACTACTTCACCATCCATGCCGGCGTCCTGCTGCGTTTCGTGCCGATGACCGCCAAGCGCCTCACCGGCATCGTGTCGCGCGGTGGCAGCATCATGGCCAAGTGGTGCCTCTCCCACCACAAGGAGAACTTCCTCTACCAGCACTTCCGCGAAATCTGCGAGATCTGCGCCGCCTATGATGTGGCGTTGTCGCTGGGCGACGGTCTTCGTCCGGGCTCCGTCTATGACGCCAACGACGAGGCTCAGTTCGCCGAGCTGCGCACCCTGGGCGAGCTCACCAAGATTGCGTGGGAGTATGACGTGCAGGTGATGATCGAGGGGCCGGGTCACGTGCCGATGCACATGATCGAGCGCAACATGACCGAGCAGCTTGAGCACTGTCACGAGGCGCCGTTCTATACGCTGGGCCCGCTCACCACCGACATCGCCCCGGGTTACGATCACTTCACCTCCGGCATCGGTGCGGCGCTGATCGGCTGGTACGGCTGCGCCATGCTCTGCTACGTCACCCCCAAGGAGCATTTGGGGCTGCCCAACAAGGAGGATGTGAAGCAGGGGCTGATTACCTACAAGATCGCCGCTCACGCCGCCGATCTGGCCAAGGGGCATCCGGGTGCCCAAATCCGCGACAACGCCATGTCCAAGGCACGCTTCGAGTTCCGCTGGGAGGATCAGTTCAATCTGGCCCTCG
This sequence comes from Aeromonas sp. S13(2024), assembly GCF_041402405.1. NCBI lineage: Bacteria > Pseudomonadati > Pseudomonadota > Gammaproteobacteria > Aeromonadales > Aeromonadaceae > Aeromonas > Aeromonas sp. S13(2024). Next base: position 101,950 of record NZ_JBGLRA010000012.1, read on the forward strand.
ACCCCGACACCGCCCGTGCCTACCACGATGAGACCCTGCCGCAGGAGTCCGGCAAGGTGGCCCACTTCTGCTCCATGTGCGGGCCCAAGTTCTGCTCCATGAAGATCACTCAGGACGTGCGCGATTACGCGGCGAAACTCGAGGCCGTGGAGATCAAGCTGGTCGGCATGGATGGCCAGCAGGAGCAGGTAGTGGCTCAGGTGGAGAGCGGCATGGCCCGCATGGCCGAGACTTTCAAGGAGACCGGCGGCGAGATCTACCATCAGGCGGCGGCGCTGAAACAGGCTGCAGGGGAGGAGGCGTGAGCAGCGCAAGCGGGGCTGTCAGCCCCGCCGATCTGTCGCCTGTGACCGACTCTCGCCCTGTGGTCTGGACCATCGCCGGTTCCGACTCCGGCGGTGGCGCCGGTATTCAGGCCGACTTGCACACATTGCACGACCTCGGCGTGCACGGCTGCTCGGTCATCTCCGCCATTACCGCCCAGAACTCGGTGGCGGTGAAGATGGTCGACCCTGTGCTGATGCAGACCTTCACCGCCCAGATCGACGCCCTTGGCGTCGATCTGCCGCCCGCCGCCATCAAGATCGGCCTGCTGCCGACCCGGCTCCATGTGGAGGTGCTGGCCCGCCGACTGGCGGCCACCCCGGCCCCCTTCGTGGTCTACGACCCGGTGGCTATTGCCAGCAGCGGCACCCCGATGGCGGAGCCCAATATGCTGGAAGCGGTGCGCGAGCAGCTGTTGCCACGTCTGTCGCTCATCACCCCCAACGGCCCCGAACTGGAAGCCCTGACCGGCATTCCTGCGACCAGCCCTGTGCTGGTGCGCTTCGCCGCCCAGCGGCTGCGCGAACTCGGTGCCCGCGCCGTGCTGGTCAAGGGCGGTCATCTGGAGTGGAGCGGTGAGCTCTGCCTCGACTACTACCAGGACGAGACCCGCGAATTCTGGCTGGCGGCGCCGCGCCTGAATACCCGCCATGGCCACGGCACCGGTTGTTGTTACGCCAGCGCCATCGCCGCTGTGGTGGCGCAGGATTATCCGGTGGAGGACGCCATCACCCTGGCGCGAGCCTACCTGCAACAGGGGTTGGCTGCAGCGCAGGGAGTGGGCGCAGGCCCGGGCCCCATCGCCCATCTCGGCTGGCCAGCCGATCTTGCCCACTTCCCCCGCGCCGTCTTGGCGGGATCAACCCTCGATCGCCGCTTCGGACTTTATGAAACAAGCATCGCCCGCCTGCCGGATGGCCCCTTTGCCGCCACCGAGCACAATCTCGGCCTCTATCCGGTGGTGGATTCGGTCAAGTGGCTGCGCCGCCTGCTGGGGCAGGGGGTCAAGACCATCCAGCTGCGGATCAAGGATCTGCCCGCCGCAGAGGTGGCGCCGGCTATTCGTGATGCGGTAGATCTTGGTCGCCGCCATGGGGCGCGGCTCTTTATCAACGACTACTGGCAGCAGGCCATCGAGGCGGGCGCTTGGGGCGTACATCTGGGGCAGGAGGATATGGAGACCGCCGATCTCGCCGCCATTCAGGCGGCCGGGCTACGCCTTGGCATCTCCACCCACGGCTACTTCGAGCTGATGCGAGCCCGCGAGCTGGCTCCCTCCTATATGGCGCTGGGTCATATCTTCCCGACCAATACCAAGGCGATGCCTTCACGCCCGCAGGGGCTGGTGCGGCTGCATCGCTACCGCGCCCTGATGTGTGACTGGCCGACGGTGGCCATCGGCGGCATCAGCGAGGAGCGGGTGGCGGCGGTCAAGGCAAGCGGGGTCGGCAGTATCGCGCTGGTCTCGGCTATCACGGCCAGCGACGACTGGCAGGGGGCGACCGAACGGCTGCTCGCGGCCGTGGGGGCGGGGGATGAGCCGCGCTCGGCCACCGTTATACGGGAGGCAGAACATGCGCTCTGATGCCGCTTCTCTTAGTGACAAAGAGTATCTGCGCTACGGCCGCCAGCTGATGCTGGCGGAAGTCGGTGAAGAAGGGCAGGCACGGCTGAAAGATAAGTCTGTGCTGATCGTCGGCCTCGGCGGGCTTGGCTCGCCGCTCGCCCTCTATCTGGCCGGGGCCGGGGTCGGTACCTTGTGGCTGGCCGATGGGGATACGGTGGATTCCAGCAACTTGCCGCGCCAGATCCTGTTCGATAGCGAGGCGGTCAACCACTCCAAGGCGGAGCTGGCCCGCGAGCGGTTGGTTGCCCACAACCCGCTGGTGGAGCTGATTGCCATCAACCAGCGGCTCGATGCCGACAGCCTGCCGGAGTTTGTGGCCGAGGTCGATCTGGTGATCGACTGCTGCGACAACCTCGCCACCCGCCATGCCATCAACGCCGCCTGCGTGGCTCAGGGCAAGCCCTGGATCTCCGCCGCCGCAGTGGGTTGGCAGGGGCAGCTGATGGTGCGTACCAGCTCGGAGCACGCCTGTTACGCCTGCCTCTATCCGCTGGATACCAAGCTCGCCCAGAGCTGCGAGACCAGCGGCGTCACCGGCCCGCTGGTGGGGGTGATGGGCTCCTTGCAGGCGCTGGAGGCACTGAAACAGCTGCTCGGGATGCCGAGCCCGGTCGCTGGCACATTGCGCCGCTTCGATGCCCTGACCCATCAGTGGCAGACCCTCACTTTGTCCCCCGATCCCGATTGCCCGGTTTGCGGGCAGCGCCGATGCCCGACACACGATAAGGAGATCACCCCATGACCTTGACCATTCGACTCAACGATAAAGCCCAGTCGCTGGCGGCAGGGCAGAGTGTGGCCGACCTGCTGGCGGCGCAAGGGGTCAACCCCCAAGGGGTTGCTGTGGCCCTTAACGGCTCCGTGTTGCCCCGTGGCCGCTGGGCTGAGACCCGTCTCAATGACGGAGACGAACTCCATCTCTTCACCGCCATTGCGGGAGGCTGACATGCTGACCATTGCCGATCACACCTTCTCATCGCGCCTCTTTACCGGCACCGGCAAGTTTGCTCGCCCGGATCTGATGGCCGCCGCCATCGAGGCGAGTGGCTCCCAACTGGTCACCATGGCCATCAAGCGGCTCGAACCGGGCAAGGCCCACGACGATATCCTGAGCCCCCTGCTGCAACTCGGGGTTAAGTTGCTGCCCAACACCTCCGGCGCCAAGACCGCCGCCGAGGCGGTGTTTGCCGCCCACCTCGCCCGCGAGGCGCTGGGGACGAACTGGCTGAAGCTGGAGATCCACCCCGACCCGCGCTATCTGCTGCCCGACCCCATCGAGACGCTGAAAGCCGCCGAGCAGCTGGTGAAAGAGGGCTTTGTGGTGCTGCCCTACTGCGGTGCCGACCCCGTGCTCTGCAAACGGCTGGAAGAGGTGGGCTGCGCCGCCGTGATGCCGCTCGGTGCGCCCATCGGTTCCAATCAGGGGCTGGTGACCCGGGAGTTTCTCGCCATCATCGTCGAGCAGGCCAATGTGCCTGTGGTGGTGGATGCGGGGATCGGTGCGCCGAGCCATGCCGCAGCCGCCTTTGAGCTGGGTGCCGACGCCGTGCTGGTCAACACCGCCATCGCGGTGAGCGGCGATCCGGTCGCCATGGGTCGCGCCTTTGCGCTGGCCTGCACCGCCGGTCGCAGCGCCTATGAGGCAGGCCTCGGCGCCCGCGCTCTGCAGGCCCAAGCCTCCAGCCCGCTCACCGATTTTCTGGGGGCGTTATGAGTCATGATGCTGGCTCGGGGCAAGAGCCAATGGCCATGTCCTCTTTCTCGGTTTCTCCCGAGGCTGATGTGTTTAGCCCCCCTCTCGGCTCTTCACAAAATAAGGGAGAGGGGCTGGGGGGGAGGGCTGATGCGCCATCCTTTATCAGCCGTTGGCAGGAGCTGGAGTGGGACGATATCGGCATGCAGATCCGCGGCAAAACTGCCGCCGATGTGGCGCGGGCGCTGAGCGCCCCCCGCCGCACCCTGAGCGATTTTATGGCGCTGATCTCGCCGGCTGCCGAGGCCTATCTGCCGCAGATGGCGGCCGAGGCCGAGCGGCTGACCCGCCAGCGCTTTGGCAACACCATCGGCTTCTATGTGCCGCTCTATCTGTCGAACCTCTGCGCCAACGACTGCACCTACTGCGGTTTCTCCATGAGCAACCGCCTCAAGCGCAAGACCTTGAATGCAGAGGAGATTGAGCGCGAGTGTCTGGCCATCAAGGCGCGCGGTTTTGACAGCGTGCTGCTGGTGACCGGCGAGCACGAGCACAAGGTGGGGCTCGCCTATTTTCGCGAGGTGATGCCCATCATTCGCCGCCACTTCAGCACGGTGGGGATGGAGGTGCAGCCCCTCTCGCAGGCCGAGTATGCCGAGCTGAAAACCCTCGGCCTCGACGCCGTCATGGTCTATCAGGAGACCTACCACGCCGCCACCTACGCCCGCCACCATCTGCGCGGCAACAAGCGGGACATCGCATGGCGCCTCGCCACGCCGGATCGGCTCGGCCGTGCCGGTATCGACAAAATCGGGTTGGGGGCGCTGATCGGCCTCTCCTCGGACTGGCGCGCCGACAGCTACTTTGTCGCCGAGCACCTGAGCTGGCTTGAGCGCCACCACTGGCAGAGCCGCTATTCGCTCTCCTTCCCGCGCCTGCGCCCCTGCACCGGCGGGCTGGAGCCTGCCGTCATCATGTCGGATCGTCAGCTGGCCCAGCTGATCTGCGCCTGGCGCCTCTTCTCGCCGACGCTGGACTTGTCCCTCTCCACCCGAGAGTCGGCTACGTTTCGCAACGGCGCGGTGCGCCTTGGCATCACCCAGATGTCGGCCGAGTCGCGCACCCAGCCGGGTGGCTATGCCGAAGGGGATAAAGAGGAGCTGGAGCAGTTCGCCATCCACGACGACCGCCCGGTGGGGGAAGTGGCCGCCGCCGTGCGGCAGGCGGGGTTGCAGCCGGTGTTTAAGGATTGGGAACCCTTCTTGGGCCGATAGGGGCGGCCACGCCCCTTTGCCGGTGGCATCACGGCGTCCAGCCAGACTTCGTGCCTGTGGCGAGCTGGCACGGCTGCGCCATGCAATCGTAGGGTCGATTAGCCGGTAGGCGTAATCGTCCGTTCCGAGGTATGGCGTTGGCGGCAGGGGCCGTTGTGTGTTGGCACGGCTTTGCCGTGCAGGACGCGAGGCCGCTGGCCTCGAAGGGGTTTCGCCCGCCCTTCGGGCTTGGGCGAGTGACTTTGGAAAGACCCAAAGTCACCAAAGTTCTTCTCCTGTGCTAATCCTATACCTATTTTTTCACCTCCCGATCGTAGTAGTTTGAAGGGGGATGAAATACCATGGAAGTTATAACTTTAGGAGAGTCATACAGATAGTTTATCCTCTAATGATGTAATAGATATCACTCCTTCTAATAGTGATACTCATCATGTGAGATGATATTATTGATAGTTTTGCTTATAATGTCTCTGGCATAAATCTCTCTTTTATTTATATGACTAAGCTCTTTCTTTGACGCAAGAAAAGCTGATAGAAGTCGCAATATCTTTCCATTTTTTTCTCTATGGGATTTAGCATCCACTAATAACATTGCATCGTCAAAATTAATGTCGTTATGTGAGTTTGAAAGGCATTCTGCAAGTGCTGATTTTGAGAAAACCACATTTCTCTCACACATCAAAAGAGATATCAGAATAGTTCTTACACACCAACTAATTCTTTTATTGGCTAGCCACCACTTCGAAGAAGGGACATCGTATTGGCTATCATGGATTTTTGATGCTAGATAATAAGCAGCCTTTGCGTCATTCAAGTATTTTTTATTATCTTTATATTTGAATGATTCCTGAATTAAAGCAAACTTATCTTCACCAAAAAGGCACTTACCTTCTTTTATTAAGTGTAATAAAAACGAATCTCCATTTTGAGCCATTTCAATAAGGTTATCGTATGTATAAAGTGACAAGTTAACCTTGTTTACTGAAACTGTCTTATGTTGAGTCGTATTATCTATACCCAATAGATCTAAGTCAGAGTTTTTATCTACATCACCTCTGGCATGACTTCCAAAAAGGATAAGGCATTGTAGATTTTTGTTGATACCTGAAATCATGGTTTTATACTCTGGCTAAGCAAGTTTTATTCACTATGGTTGGTATGCTTACCGCGTACCAAGATAATCCTAAAAGCATATTGGAAATGTGAATTAGTTGCAAGGTTAGGCCGTCATCAGCAGTGCTGTGTTTTGTATAACCAGCGACAAAAGTTATGTCGATGCTTTTTACTATTGCTTCTAATGCCCCATTTATGAATTCGCCACTCTCTCCGACAGTATTTTTGAAAAAATACACCACGGAATATGTAGCTAGAATGGAAAAGCCAAAAACAATGCACCTAATAAAACTACCTCCCCAGCCATTTATAAAACCAAATAGACGCATAAACAAGCTCTCTAGATTATATAGAGGAGAAGTATATGAATAGTATGCTGATTTAATACGCAACAATGAGTTTTTTAACCGACTATTATTTTTATTTATCTGTAGCTCATATTGTCTTGCTATGAACAGGCGTTTTGATTTTCTCTCTGTGATTCTGGATGTGAAAAGAGATTTAATCGCATCATAATAATCATCATCATCACCAGCTGTAGAGACAGACGTCAGTAGTGTTCTAGCTAACTTAGCGATAGATAAATTCATTCTGTATTTTTGTTCTTGAAAATCATAGCTGTGTTTTTTGCAGTAATCTTCGGTTGCATATTTAAATGTATTGTTTAGTAGCTTGCTGGGGGTAATTATGCTGTCTATGAAAATAGTTCTCCCTCCCGATATAGATATATTTTGGAATGTGCAGTGAGTATCGAAAGAGCACCGATGAAATCTAGTCAGGGAGAATGAACAGTTTATGAAGATACAGCTCTCGAAGTTGACATCATTTAGTTCTGAATATCCAAAAAAAACTCTCTCAAATCTGCACCCTTCAAAGGTGATTTTCATTCCTTTATTATTGCCATGTATGTCACATTCATCAAAAAAAGCGCCTTTAATTTTTACGCGCCTTCTAACCTCTGCAAAAGTGATATCTATAACATACTTTTTGAAGTGGCAGCCATTTGTCATTCTTGAAGGAATGTCGTTTATTTTTAATGTCGAGAAATTAGCAGTATTGAAATTCTCATCAAACAATGATTCCCAATAATTGTATTTTCTATGCTGACCGACAACGAGGTTTGATGATGTGGCTTGTTGGTTCATATATAATTCACATATTAAATTTATTGTATAGGTCTAAAAAGAGATACTCATTATATCGCCATGTTAAGGTTTAAATGAAGCCTTTTTGGACGACTTTGATACATCTACGATTGTGAGTGAGCAAGTTGTTATCTTGGCTCAGAGGCGACCTAACAGGGTGGTTACGATGATTATCTCCTGTTCACGTGAAAGAAGTCAGCAGAATACAATCAGTTACACGCGTCAATCAGCGGAAACAGGGCATAGATATGTGCATCAATAGGCTGGCCATTTAGAAAGATACGATTCCTTGCCCGGCACTCAAAGGTAGCCCCTGCGGCGATGGCAACAGCTTCGCTGGCGGTGTTGCCAACCCCCATCACGATCTCCAGCCGAAATAGTCCCAACTGCTGAAAACCAAAGTCACGGAGCAGGGCGACCGCCTGACGGGCGATGCCGCAGCCTTGGCGGGATTGGCGTACCCAGTAACCGATATTGCCGAAGCGATGATGGGGCGACAGCTGGTTGATACCTGCGCCACCCAGCAGTTGGCCGGTGGTGGCGCAGAAGATACCCATGTCAAAGGCGCGTCCCGCCGCACAATCCTGCGCGCAGCTGGCAAACCACTCCAGCGTGCTCTCCCGAGTAAATGAGTGGGTGCGCCAGCTCATCCATTTGCCGACTGTCTCGATGGATTCGTGGGCCGCGCGGACAAACTCGTCGGCATCGGCCGGTTCGAACGGGCGGATCACGAGTTGAGCGTTGGCAAGGCGCGGGAGTGTCATCACTTATCCTGCTTTTTCAGAAAGTAACTGATATGCCCCGGCGGCATATCGGGCAGCTGGCCAAAGACCTCGTAACCCTGCTTCTGGTAGAAGGGGAGGGCCTGAAAACTGGTGGTTTCCAAGTGGTAGTTGCTGATGCCCTTGCTTTGGGCGTACTGCTCCATGGCGCCGAGCAGGCGGCCGCCCCAGCCATCGCGGCGGATGCTTTCGTCGATCCAGAGCCAGTCGACGTGCAGCCAGCCCCACTTGATGTCGGCGATGATGCCGCCGTGTACCTTGCCCTCTTTATCCTTGATAAAGCTGGCGATCCGCTCGCGCCGAAGTTCGTACAGTTGAGGGCCTGCCTGGCTTACGTTGTATCCCGTCAGGCCAATGCGCAGCGCTTCAACATCATCGTCCTGAGGCGGTTGGGGTGGGGTTAGTTGCATATGGGTTCCTGCAGTATGGGTTGTGGTGGCGTCAAAGGGTTAAAGCAATACCCGTTTGGACTCTGTTTGGTCAAGTCTTCTGGTCGCTCGCCACCAAGCGTGCATGGCATGGCGGCCAGTCAATGGCCCTTGCAACTTCCATCCCCCATCCCCCCTTGCATCACCCCAGAGTGAGGCGCAGACTGTTTGGCCTTGTTTTTATGCGATTCGATTCAAGGCAACCATCATGACTCCTGCCATCAACCTGCTGAAGAAGCTCAAGATCCCCCACAAGCTCTACCCCTACGAGTGCGAAGCCCACGACGATTTCGGCAAGCATGCCGCGACCCAGCTCGGGCTGCCGGAGGCGCAGGTGTTCAAGACCCTGATCGCCCATCACGACAAGCAGGCGGTGGTGGCCATCGTTCCCTCATCCGGCATGTGCAGTCTGAAGCAGCTGGCCAAGGCGACTGGTCTCAAGAAGGTGGAGATGATGAAACCGGCGGAAGCGGAGAAGCTGACCGGTTACAAGGTGGGTGGCATCAGCCCGCTGGCCCAGAAGAAATTGTTGCCTACCGTGCTCGATGAGTCGGCGCTGCAGTTTGACGAGATCCTGGTGAGCGGCGGCAAGCGCGGCCTCTCGGTCGGCGTGGCGCCGCAGGATATGCTGACGCTGATGAAGTGGATCGCCGCTCCCATCGGCGAAGAGTAGTGCCGGGCACGGTGTGAACCTGCTCTCCGGGCCTGTGGCGGCCCGGAGGCGATGTGACTCGTGAGGATATCTGCCCGCGTCCCCCTGTTTGTCGTGTTGCTTATCCTCGCACAGGCCGCGCCAGGGTGGGGTGCCCACGCTCAGGGCTACACTGAAAGTACCCTTTCAGCCAAGGCGCGGTTTATGTCACCCCTGCATCTGCTGGCTGCCGCTCTGTTCTGCGTGTTGTCGCTGACCGGACAGGCGGCCACCCGGTTTACCCATATCAGCCCGGAGAGCGAGCGGGATCCGCGTACCACTTATGATCGGGAGCTGCTGCGGCTCGCCCTCGACAAGACCCGCGACCAGTTTGGCGACTATCTGCTGGAGCCTGCGCCGCCCATGACCAAGGCGCGCGAGCGGCTCAGCATGCAGCTAGACAGCTATCCCAACCTCTTTGTAATGGACAGCTACAGCAGCACCCGCGAGGATCTGGGGCTCGCCTATGTCCGTTTTCCCATCCATCTGGGGATCGTCAGCTACCGCATCTGTTTTGTCAGCCCGCAGCAAAAGGCGGCGGTGAGCAAAGTGACCGACCTCAAGGGGCTGCGCCAATTCACCTTCGGTCAGGGCAAGGGGTGGCTGGATGTGGATATCCTGCGTTACGCCGGGATGGAGGTGGTGGAAGTGGAGGGGTACGAGAAGCTGTTCAAGATGGTGGCGCGGGGCCGCTTCGATCTCTTCTGCCGCGGGGTGAGCGAGCTGCGCAGCGAGCAGCTGACCCACAAGGAGATGACGGATCTGCTGGTGGATGACGCACTGTTGATCTACTACCCGCTGCCCCGGGTTTTCTACACCAATCCCAACAATCGCGAGGCGCTCAAGCGGGTCGAGCGGGGGTTGCAGCTGGCGTGGCAGGATGGCTCGCTACAGGCTCTGTGGCGCAAGAGCTTTGGCCCGGCCATCGCCTTTGCCAAGCTCTCCCAGCGCCGAATGTTGCGACTGGATAACCCCTTCCTCGACGGGATCCGCTTCGATTACCGCCCCTACTTCTACAATCCGCAAACCGATCGCTTCGGCGATTACTGAGGTGCCTGCCGCTGGCGGCAGAGGGCCAGCCAGGCCTCGGCAGTGCGCGACAGATAGCGCTCGCTCGGCCAGATCACCCCGAGTCGCCAGCTCAATTCGGGCTCCAGCGGCCGTAGCACCAGACCATCCGGGGTCAGCCGGTTGCAGACCGGCTCCGGCAAGAAGGCGACCCCCATGCCGCTGCGTACCATGGCGGTGAGAAAATCCCACTGGCTGCTGCGCGCCGCCACCTGCGGCACAAAGCCCGCCTCCTGACACGCCTGCTCCAGTCGCTCGCTCAGAGTAAACGCCTGGGTGTAGAGCAGGAAGGGCTCCTCCTGCAGGGACTCCAGCCGCAGCGGCGCTTCGCCATGCCAGCGGGGTTGATCCGGCAGCACCACCCGGATCGGGTATTGATCCAGCTCCAGCGCGCTGAGGGCGCCTTCCTCTTTGGTCGGCAGCATGGTGATGGCGAGATCCAGCTCCCCCTCCAGCACCGCCTGTTCGATGCGGCGACCGCCGTACTCCACCAGGGTCAGCTCCACCTTGGGATAGCGGGTGCGGTAGGCGCGGATCAGGTCCGCATAGACGTGACCCACCATGGGGGGAATGCCGAGGGTGAGGCGACCGTGTTGCAGGCTCTGCAGATCCGCCAGTTCGGCCTCCAGCTGCTGCATCTCCGCCAAGATGGTCTGGGCACGGTTGAACAGCACCTGGCCGCTGTCGGTCAGGGTGAAGCGGCGCCCTTCCCGGTTGAGCAGGGGCTGGCCCAGCTCCTCTTCGATATTGCGGATCATCTTGCTGATGGTGGGCTGGGTGACGAACAGCTTTTCAGAGGCGCGGGTGAAGCTCTTTTCCCGCACCAGTTCGACAAAATAGCGCAGGGCGCGAATATCCATGGACTCTCTCGACTCGTGTTGGCGGGTACGGGATGAAGTATGCCTATTCGGCATGAATTCGATAATTTTAATTCATTTCTGGCAGGTTTTGCTCAACTCTATACTGTGAGCCGGTTCACAGAAAGACGATGATCATGAAAGCCCTCTGCTTGCGCTGGTTACAGACTCCCTTCCAGATTGTGTTGCTGGCAGCCATCTGGCTGCTGGCCGATACCGCGGTGCGTACCCTCCATCTGCCGCTGCCCGCCAACCTCACCGGCATGCTGTTGCTGCTGGCCTGCATCCTGCTCGGAGTGGTCAAAGCCGAGTGGTTCAGCGCGGGTGCGCGCTGGTTGCTGGCCGAGATGCTGCTCTTCTTCGTGCCCGCCGTGGTGGCGGTGGTCAACTATCAGGATCTGCTGTTGCAGGAGGGGTGGCGCATCATGGTGGTGTTGCTGGTGAGCACTACGCTAGTGCTCGGTACCACGGCTCTGGTGGTGGATCGGGTTTACCGCCTCGAACTGAAACTGGCCCGCCGGAGTCGCCGCCATGTCTGATACCCTGCTCGGGCTGATCTGTTTCGCCCTCACCCTGCTCTTCTACTACGCCAGCAAATGGCTCTACGGCAAAAAGCGCATTCTGCCGCTGATGCCGCTGCTGCTGGCGCCGACTTTGCTGGTGGCCGTGGTGCTGCTGTTCCACATCCCCTATCAGGACTACATGGCGGAATCCCACTGGCTGCTCTGGCTGCTGGGCCCGGCGACCGTCGCCTTCGCGGTGCCGGTCTACGAGAACCGCCAGCTCATTCGTCGCCACTGGCTGTCGCTGTCGGTGGGGGTGGTCGCCTCGGTCATTATGGCGGTGGGGAGTACCGTGCTGCTGGCTCGCTGGCTCGATCTCTCCGACATGCTGCAACGCAGTCTGGCGATGCGCTCCATCACCACGCCGTTTGCGGTGGAGGCGACCCGCGCCATCGGTGGTCAGAGCGATCTCACTGCGCTGTTTGTGGTGCTCACCGGTGTCATCGGCATGGCGGTGGGGGAGAGCGTGCTCACCGTGCTGGCCATTCGCAGCCGCCTCGGCAAGGGGGCGGGGTTTGGTGCCTCGGCCCACGGAGCCGGCACTGCCAGGGCTTATCAGATGGGAAATGAAGAGGGAGTGGTCTCCAGCATGGTGATGATGATCGCCGGTATGGTGACCGTGCTGCTGGCGCCCCTGCTGGGCCAGCTGTTCTGGTAGGCCGGGCTTCCCTTTAGAAGGCTGCTCGTCCCGGCGCTACACTCTAGTGAGCGTGTATTTCCGGGATGAGCAGTATGACCTTTCATCGCCTCGCTTCCTGCTTGCTGCTGTGCAGTCTTTCCCTCCTTGCCAGTCCCCTACGGGCGAGTGACGTCATCACTCATATCAGCCCCGAAAGCGATCGGGACTTGCGTACCCTCTATTTTCGCGATCTGTTGCAGCTGGCGCTGGAGAAGACCCGCGACAGCTTCGGTGACTACGAGCTGCGAACCGCGCCGCCGATGAACCGTATCCGGATGCGACAGATTGTGCAGACTCAGCAATACCCCAATCTGTTTGTGGCCGACAGTCTGCGCCCGGCCGCAGAGAGCGAAGCGCTGGATTACGTCCGCTTTCCGGTGGAGCTGGGCATCCTCGGTTATCGCATCTGCTTTGTCAGCCCGCAGCAGGCCGACGCAGTGGCAAGGGTCAATACCCTGACCGACCTGCAACAATTTCTGCACGGGCAGGGGCGTGGCTGGCAGGATGCGGAGATCCTGCGTCATGGGGGATTCAAGGTACAGGAGATCGACGGTTACGAGCGGCTGTTCAAGCTGGTGGCTCGCGGTCGCATCGACCTCTTCTGCCGCGGTGCCAACGAGCTCTTTATCGAGCAGGAGCAGCACAGTGATCTGCCCGGTCTCACCGTGGATCGGCGAGTGGCGCTGCACTATCCCTTCCTCCACCTCTTCTACACCCACAAGGATAATCAGGCCGCCATCCGCCGCCTCTCGGTCGGCCTCAAGCTGGCGTGGCGGGATGGCTCGCTGCAACAGCTCTGGCTGCGCCACTTCAAACCTTCCCTCGAGCAGGCGCAGCTCCCCAGGCGCCTGTTGTTCGAGTTGGCCAATCCGCGCCTTGATAAGGTGGACTTTGACTATCGGGCCTACCACTACAACCCCGTCGACGGGACGTTCGGGCCCGGGCTGCCTTGATCCTGATGGTGCTGTTAGCGGATAAAGGGCCGTCTCTTCTGATGTGCTAAATCATGCCAAAAAGGCATGTTTTTTATTATTTAAATTCATTTTTTGAAGGTTGGTGCGCTGCATATACTGGGGGTCGCTTCACGGTTCAGGTTTGCTCCTGCCCGCTTCTGGCTTGCGCGAGTGAGCCTGAATCGTCCTGCTGCGGCGTCTTGATGTTCTGCATGAAGGCGTCCATCACTGGGCCGGGATCGATCCCGGCAGGTATTACAGCTGACGGAGCCTTGTTATGTTTAATCCCCACTCTTGCGCCCTGATTGTCGAAGGGGGCGCGATGCGCGGCATCTTTGCCAGCGGCGTGCTCGATGCGTTTGTCGAAAGTCACCACTACCCGTTCGATTTCGTCATGGGCGTCTCGGCCGGTGCCACCAATCTGGTCTCCTACCTGAGCGAGCAGCCGCGCCGCAGTCACCACATCATCACCGAGCTGGCTTGCAGCTCCCGTTTTCTCGATCCCCTGCGTTTCGTCAAAGGGGGCGATCTGGTGGACATCGGCTGGCTGTGGCAAGCCAGTCGCCATCGCTTCCCGCTCGATCTCGACACTTTCTGCGCCCGCGACATTCCCTTCTACGCGGTGGCGACCGATGTGGCGAGCGGCAAGGCCATCTATCTGCCGGTGCGGCCTGACAACATGGATGAGGTGCTGACTGCCACCTGCGCTCTGCCGGTGGTGCAGCACGATACCCCCTGCGTCGATGGTCGCCCGATGGCTGATGGCGGCATCAGCGACTCCATTCCGGTGATAGAGGCCTATCGGCGCGGGGCGCGGCGGATGACGGTGGTGCTGTCGGAACCCTGGGGCTATCGCAAGAAGCCGACCCGTTTCTGCTGGATGGTCAAAGCCTTGCTGAAAACCCAGCCTGCGCTGGCGCAAGCCATGCTGGAGCGGGATCTCGCCTACAACCGGGCACTCGATTTCATTGCCAATCCCCCTGCCGATTGCGAGATCGAGGTGATCGCGCCACCGGCCGATTTCATGGTCTCCCGTTTTACCCAGGATCCGGTCAAGCTGGAGTCCGGCTATCTGCAGGGTTACTGGCAGGGGCGCCAGAGCCTGCTGCGGGCCCGTGGAGAGGTGCGGGCGGTGGCCTGACTGGTTTGCCGGGTGCTGAATATAAAAAGGGGAACCTCGCGGTTCCCCTTTTGCATGCTTGCACGGCAGCCAGTGCTTACAGCATCTGCTTGAGACGATAGAGCAGATCCAGAGCCTGACGGGGGGTGAGCTCGTCGGGGCGCAGCGCTTCCAGCTCTTCCACCACCGGATGAGGCTGCGGGGCGAGAGTCACCGGAGCCGGGCGGCTTTCACCAGCGGCGACCGGAGTGGCACTCTCCAGCTCATGCAGTTTGTGGCGGGCCTGCTGGATCACCGATTTCGGCACCCCGGCCAACGCCGCCACTTGCAGGCCGTAGGAGCGGCTGGCCGCCCCTTCCTGCACCGCGTGCATAAAGGCGATGGTGTCGCCGTGCTCCACTGCATCCAGATGAACGTTGGCCAGCCCGCTCATCAGCTCGGGTAGGCGGGTCAGCTCGAAGTAGTGGGTGGCGAACAGGGTGTAGGCGCCAATCTTGCTCGCCAGCTGTTCGGCACAGGCCCACGCCAGCGAGAGGCCGTCGTAGGTGCTTGTGCCGCGGCCAATCTCGTCCATCAGCACCAGACTGCGGGCGGTGGCGTTGTTGAGGATATTGGCGGTCTCGGTCATCTCCACCATAAAGGTGGAGCGGCCGGAGGCGAGATCGTCCGATGCCCCGATGCGGGTAAAGATGCGGTCGATGGGGCCGATGCGGGCGCTGTCGGCGGGGACGAAGGCACCGATATGGGCCAGCAGCACGATCAGCGCGGTCTGGCGCATGTAGGTCGATTTACCGCCCATGTTGGGGCCGGTGATGATCAGCATCCGCCGCTCCCGCTCCAGCCGGATAGGGTTGGCGATAAAGGGATCTGTCATCACCTGCTCCACCACCGGATGGCGGCCCGCCTCGATGATGATCTGATCCTCGTCGATGAGGGTGGGGCAGCGATAGTCGAGGGTCTCGGCCCGCTCGGCCAGGTTGGCCAGCACGTCCAGCTCCGCCAGTGCTGCGGCGGAATCCTGCAGATCGCTGAGATGGGGCAGCAGAGCATCGAGCAACTCTTCGTAGAGCCGTTTCTCCAGCGCCAGCGCCTGGGACTGGGCGGTGAGCACCTTGTCCTCGTACTTCTTCAGCTCATCGATGATGTAGCGTTCGTTGTTCTTGAGGGTCTGGCGGCGGATGTAGTGGGCCGGCACCAGATGGCTGTTGGCGCGGCTCACCTCGATATAGAAGCCGTGCACCTTGTTGTAACCCACCTTGAGGGTGTTGATGCCGGTCAGCAGTTTTTCCCGCTCCTCGATGCGGGCGAGGCTGGCGGTGGCGCCGTTGGCGAGATCCCGCAGCTCGTCCAGCTCCTGATTGAAGCCGTCACGGATGACGCCACCATCGCGGATCAGCACCGGCGGCACTTCCATCACCGCGCGCTCCAGCAGGTCGAGCAGCTCGGGGAAGGTGCTGGCCCGCTCGGCCAGCTGTTGCACCGCTTCGTGCTCGTTGTCCGCCAGCAGGCGCTGCAATTCGGGCAACTGGGCGAAGGCCTGACGCAGGCGGGTGAGGTCGCGCGGGCGGGCCGAGCGCAGGGCCAGACGAGCCAGCACCCGCTCCACATCCCCCACCTGACGCAGCAGGTTGCCCAGCTCGTCATAGAGGTTCTGCTCAATGAGCTCCTTGATGGTGCTCTGGCGACCTTTCAGGATCACCCGATCGCGGATCGGCTGGTGGATCCAGCGCTTGAGCAGGCGGCTGCCCATGGGAGTGGCGGTGCGATCCAGCACCTCGGCCAGGGTATTTTCATAGCCACCGGCCAGATTCTGGGTCAGCTCCAGATTGCGGCGGGTGGCGGCATCCATGATGACCGCGTGATCCGGCTGCTCGAGGCGCACGTTGCGGATGTGGGGCAGTGCGGTGCGCTGGGTATCTTTGACGTACTGCATCAGGCAGCCAGCGGCGCACAGGGCGGTCTCGCTCTTGTCGACGCCAAATCCCACCAGATCCTGGGTGCCGAACTGCTGGCAGAGCAGCTTGCGAGCTGTGCCCAGCTCAAACTCCCACTCCGGGCGGCGACGCAGGCCGCGGCGCCCCTCGATATGGTGCAGGAACTCGAACGATTCGGGATAGAGCAGCTCGGCCGGATTGGTGCGTTGCAGCTCAGCCAGCAAGGTCTCTTCTTTCTCGAACTGATTGATGAAGAAGCGGCCGGAGCCGATGTCCATGGTGCCATAGCCGAAGCGGCGGCCATCGTGGTAGACGGCGGCGATCAGGTTGTCCTGTCGCTCGCTGAGCAAAGCCTCGTCGGAGACGGTACCCGGGGTGATGATGCGAATGACCTTGCGCTCCACAGGCCCCTTGCTGGTGGCGGGATCCCCCACCTGTTCGCAGATGGCGGCCGACTCGCCGAGCTGCACCAACTTGGCCAGATACCCTTCGATAGCGTGATAGGGCACCCCCGCCATCGGGATGGGGCTGCCCGCCGACTGGCCGCGCTTGGTCAGGGAGATGTCGAGCAGCTGAGAGGCCTTGCGGGCATCGTCATAGAACAGCTCGTAGAAGTCGCCCATCCGGTAGAACAGCAGGATCTCCGGGTTCTCGGCCTTGAGGCCAAGGTACTGCTGCATCATGGGCGTGTGGGCGCTCAGATTTGCGCCGGGAGCGGAGCCTGTGGCGCCGCTGGCTTGGTGTTGTGCGGTCATGTTCTGTTCCAGAAGGGGCCTCTGCGGGCCAGTGTCTGCGGTGATGAGCCTTGAGCTTGATGGCGCCATTCTACACATAAGCGCCGCGCCGGGGGAGCGGGTGTTCCGGGCGCGGTTGTTCTGCACTATTGAAGGCATGACACAGGTGCGGCACCGCAAATTACGGCAGGCAAGGGCGGTCTGCCGTGGTTGCGGGCGGCGCTAGCGGGATCGCATAATATGCCTCTTAAGCGGATCAGAAGGAGTCGTGATGAAACTGGATGCAGAGATAGAGCACCTTGCCATCGAGCTGGGACGGGCCCTTGGCCAGCGTGGCTGGCTGGCGACGACCGCCGAATCCTGTACCGGCGGCGGGGTGGCCAGCGCCATCACCGACATCGCGGGCAGTTCCGGCTGGTTCGATCGCGGATTTGTCACCTACACCAACGAGGCCAAGCAGCAGATGTTGGGGGTGAGCGACGAGAGTCTTGAGCGGCACGGCGCGGTGAGCGAGGCGGTGGTGCTGGAGATGGCCCGCGGCGCGCTGGCGCACTCGTTTGCCTCCATCAGCGTTGCTATCAGTGGTATCGCCGGCCCCGGCGGCGCCACCGAAGGCAAGCCGGTCGGCACCGTCTGGTTCGCCTGGGCCGACCGCAACGGTCGTCACCACTCCCTGCTCGCCCGCTTCGACGGGGATCGCCGACAGGTGCGCCAGCAGGCGGTGAGACAGGCCTTGTCGGGTCTGTTGGCGCTGCTCAGATAAATTGGGCTTGATACTGTATGAATAGACAGTATACTTAGCCCAACTTCACTTCTTACTCACGATTTCCAGCGGAGATTGGCATGGATCAGAACAAACAGAAGGCACTGGCGGCTGCGCTGGGTCAGATTGAAAAGCAGTTCGGCAAAGGCTCCATCATGCGTCTGGGCGACAGCAAGACCATGGATATCGAAGCCATCTCCACCGGCTCCCTCTCTCTGGACGTGGCGCTGGGCATTGGCGGTCTGCCGTGTGGCCGTATCGTCGAGATCTACGGCCCGGAATCTTCCGGTAAAACCACCCTCACTCTGCAGGTGATCGCCGAAGCCCAGAAGAAGGGCAAGACCTGTGCCTTCGTCGATGCGGAGCACGCACTGGATCCCATCTATGCCGCCAAGCTGGGCGTCAACGTCGACGACCTGCTTATCTCCCAGCCGGATACCGGTGAACAGGCGCTGGAGATCTGCGACATGCTGGTTCGCTCCAACGCGGTTGACGTTATCATCGTCGACTCCGTGGCGGCCCTGACGCCGAAAGCGGAAATCGAAGGGGAGATGGGTGACTCCCACGTTGGCCTGCAGGCCCGTCTGATGTCCCAGGCGCTGCGCAAGCTGACCGCCAACATCAAGAACGCCAACTGCCTGTGCATCTTCATCAACCAGATCCGGATGAAGATCGGCGTCATGTTCGGTAGCCCGGAGACCACTACCGGTGGTAACGCGCTCAAGTTCTACGCCTCCGTGCGTCTGGATATCCGTCGTATCGGCGCCATCAAGGAAGGCGACGAAGTGGTCGGTAACGAGACCCGCGTCAAAGTGGTCAAGAACAAGGTGGCCCCGCCCTTCAAGCAGGCCGAATTCCAGATCTTCTACGGCGCCGGTATCTCCAAAGAGGGCGAGCTGGTGGATCTCGGCGTCAAGCACAAGCTGATCGACAAGGCCGGCGCCTGGTACAGCTACAACGGCGAGAAGATCGGTCAGGGCAAGGCCAACGTGATGAAGCTGTTCGCCGAGAACAAGGTGATGGCTGGCGAAGTGGAAGCCCGCTTGCGCGAGCTGCTGCTCTCCGGCGCAGTGCCTGTCGATGACAAGGCTGCACCGGTTGAGGCAGACGAGTTCGATGCCGAAAGCGAACAAGAGTTCGAATAAGGAACAAAGGAAGGCCGGGTAGATACCCGGCCTTGTTATTTATGATGGTTGATGAATCCGTTACCGAACCGGTCGAGCCTGCCGAACCGACCTTTGCCGAGCAGCTTGCCGCCGCCCGCGCCTTTGCCATGCGCAGTTTGGCCCGCCGCGAGAGTGCCGAGTCAGAGCTGGCCAACCGGCTGCGCCAGCAGGGCTTCAATGAAGAGGTGATCGAGGCGGTGGTCGACTACTGCCGCGGTTACAACTGGGTCAATGACGAACGTTACGGCGGTATGGCGGTGCGGGCCGGTGCCGCCAAGGGCCATGGCCCCATCAAGATCCGCTTCGATCTGCGCCGCAAGGGGCTCGACGATATGCAGATTGATGCCGCCTTCGATCAGCCGGAGCTGGACTGGTTCGAACTGGCGTTTGCCTTGCTCGAACGGCGCGCCCGGGTGGCCGATCTGGCGGATTTCAAGCTGCGAATGAAGTGGCTCAAATATCTGCTGGGGCGCGGCTTTACCCGGGATCAGGCCCGTTACGCCATCTCGGCCCTGCAGGAGCGGGAGGAGTAACGCCACTGCGTGGCAAACATCGTTTCACCTCTCCTTGTGGCAGGTTTTTCCTGCCCGTTCAGTAGGTTGCGAGCGCAATCCCGAAAAAGCGGCCTTTTGTTCATCTCATCCCTCTTTATGCGCTGCTTTTTTGCCTCTCGACAGTGGAAAAAGCCACTGTAGGCGGTGCCGCTCTTTTCTGGCCCGTTTATGTGCGCTTTTTCGCCCGTGGCGGCCCTGTCCGTTTTACTTTACCCCGCAGAAAACTTACATTAATGCGGTTAAAAGTCCGTATTCGAATCAAGCAGGATTTTCCATGTATATGTCCACGTCAGAGATTCGCGCTGCGTTTCTCGAGTATTTCCGTTCCCAGGGGCACCAGGTTGTCTCCTCCAGCTCGCTGGTACCGCATAACGACCCGACCCTGTTGTTTACCAACGCGGGTATGAACCAGTTCAAGGACGTGTTCCTTGGCGCAGACAAGCGAGCCTACAATCGCGCGACGACTTCCCAGCGTTGCGTGCGTGCCGGTGGTAAGCACAACGATCTGGAAAACGTCGGCTATACCGCTCGTCACCACACCTTCTTCGAAATGCTGGGTAACTTCAGCTTCGGTGACTACTTCAAGCAGGATGCCATCAAGTTTGCATGGGGCTTCCTGACCGAGGTGCTGCAGCTGCCGAAAGATCGCCTGCTGGTGACCGTCTACGCGACTGACGATGAAGCTTTCGATATCTGGGAAAAAGAGGTCGGTGTCCCGGCCGATCGCATCGTCCGCATCGGTGACAACAAGGGTGCCCCTTACGCTTCTGACAACTTCTGGGCCATGGGCGATACCGGCCCGTGCGGTCCCTGCACCGAGATCTTCTATGACCACGGCGATCACATCTGGGGTGGTCGTCCCGGCTCACCGGAAGAGGATGGCGACCGTTTCATCGAGATCTGGAACGTGGTCTTCATGCAGTTCAACCGTCAGGCTGACGGCACCATGGAGCCGCTGCCGCGTCCGTCCGTGGATACTGGCATGGGTCTGGAGCGTATCTCCGCCATCATGCAGGGTGTCCACTCCAACTACGAAATCGACATCTTCCAGGCGCTGATCAAGAAAGCGGCCGAGATTGTCGGCACCACAGATCTGAGCAACCAGTCCCTGCGCGTCATCGCTGACCACATCCGCTCCTGCGCCTTCCTGGTGGCAGATGGCGTGATGCCGTCCAACGAAGGTCGTGGCTATGTGCTGCGTCGCATCATCCGCCGTGCCGTGCGTCACGGTCGCAAGCTGGGCGCGACCGATGTCTTCTTCTACAAACTGGCTGCCGAGCTGGCAGTGCAGATGAAGGATGTCGCTGCCGAGCTGATCGCCCAGCTGCCGCTGGTCGAGCGCGTGCTGCGCATCGAAGAGGAGCAGTTCGTCCGCACGCTGGATCGCGGTCTGCTGCTGCTGGAAGACGCTCTGGCCAACCTGGGTGATGCCAAGGTTATTCCGGGTGAGGTGGTGTTCAAGCTGTATGACACTTACGGCTTCCCGGCCGACCTGACTGCCGACGTGGTGCGCGAGCGCGAGATCGGCATCGACGAAGAGGGCTTCAAGGCCGAGATGGAGAAGCAGCGTGCTCGCGCCAAAGAGGCCTCCAGCTTCGGCGTGAACTACAACGAGATGCTCAAGCTCGACTTCGAGACCCCCTTCACCGGTTACAAGACCCTGACCGAGCGCACCCGCGTGGTTGGTATCTACAAGGGTGTGGAAGAGGTGAGCGGTCTCATCGCCGGTGACGAAGCGGTCATCGTGCTGGAAGAGACCCCCTTCTACGCCGAGTCCGGCGGCCAGATCGGCGACAGCGGTACCCTGAAAGTGGACGACGGCATCTTTGCCGTGACCGACACCCTGAAAGCGGGCAAGGCGATCATCCACAAGGGCTACATGGAGCTGGGCACTCTGGAGAAGGGCGCCGAAGTGGAAGCCGTGGTTGATGGCGATCGTCGTCAGGCCATCGCCCTGAACCACTCCGTGACTCACCTGCTGCACGCTGCCCTGCGTCAGGCACTGGGCGAGCATGTTACCCAGAAAGGTTCTCTGGTTGGGGCCGAGCGCATGCGCTTTGACTTCTCCCACTTCGAGGGGCTGACCATGGCGACCATTCGCCGGGTCGAGGAGCTGGTCAACAACCAGATCCGCGCTAACCACGAAATCACCACCCAGTTGATGGATCTGGAAGCGGCCAAGTCCGCCGGTGCCATGGCGCTGTTTGGTGAGAAATATGAAGACGACGTGCGTGTGGTGCGCATGGGCGACTACTCCACCGAGCTGTGCGGCGGTACTCACGCCAAGCGCACCGGTGATATCGGCTTCTTCAAGATCATCGCCGAGAGCGGCATCGCAGCTGGCGTGCGCCGTATCGAAGCGGTGACCGGCAAAGCGGCCATCGACTTCATGCATCAGGTTGGCGAGCAGATCGAAGAGGCTGCTGCACTGGTGAAAGGCGATCAGTTCTGCATCGCCGACAAGGTTCGCCAGATGCTGGACAAGGCCAAGATGATGGAGCGCGAGCTGGAGCAGCTCAAGGCCAAGCTGGCCGCTCAGGCCGGTAACGACCTGTTGGGTCAGGTGATCGAGATCAACGGTCAGAAGGTGCTGGTTGCAGCGCTGGAAGGGGCCGATCCGAAATCCCTGCGCGGCATGCTGGACGAGCTGAAGAACCAGATGAAGTCCGGCGTCGTGCTGCTGGCCACCTGTGCCGATGGCAAGGTCAACTTGATCGCGGGCGTCACCAACGACCTGACCGGCAAGGTCAAGGCCGGTGAGCTGGTCAATCTGGTTGCCCAGCAGGTAGGTGGCAAGGGCGGTGGCCGTCCGGACATGGCACAGGCGGGTGGTACCCAGCCTGAGGCGGTGCCGGCAGCGCTGCAATCCGTTCACTCCTGGCTGGAAGAGCGCCTGTAATCGGGCGAGGTGATCTGTGGCACTCTATGTACAGAAGTACGGCGGTACCTCGGTCGGCACACTGGAGCGGATCGAGGCGGTAGCTGAGCGGGTCGAGCAGACCCGCGCCCAGGGACACGACGTGGTGGTGGTTGTCTCCGCCATGTCGGGCGAAACCAACCGGCTGCTGGGCATGGCCCAGCAGCTGGATCCTGATGCCAACCGGCGGGAGATGGATGTACTGGTCTCCACCGGTGAGCAGGTCACCATAGCGCTGCTGGCGATCGCGTTGAACAAACGCGGTTGTCCTGCGGTCTCAATGACCGGTGATCAGGTGCGGATTCATACCGATTCCGCCTATGGCAAGGCGCGCATCACCCACATCGACACCGAGCTGGTTCATGCCGAACTGGCTGCGGGCAAGGTGGTGGTGATCGCCGGTTTCCAGGGCCGTGACGAGCATAACGCCATTACGACGCTGGGCCGCGGCGGTTCGGATACCACGGCGGTTGCCGTGGCGGCGGCCATCAAGGCTGATGAGTGTCAGATCTTTACCGATGTGGATGGGGTATACACCACGGATCCGCGAATCGAGCCCAAGGCGCGTCGTCTCGACACCATCACCTTCGAGGAGATGCTGGAGATGGCCAGTCTCGGCGCCAAGGTGCTGCAGATCCGCTCGGTGGAGTTTGCGGGCAAGTACCGCGTCCCGCTACGGGTGCTGTCGAGCTTTATCGATGGAGAGGGAACCTTAATCACATATGGAGGTGATAGGATGGAAGCTCCCCTGGTATCCGGGATCGCTTTTAACCGCAACGAGGCCAGCCTGACCATTCTGGGGGTGCCGGACAGACCGACCGTGGCTGCGCAGATCCTGAACCCGATCAGCGACGCCAACATTGATGTCGACATGATTGTGCAAAATACCCTGGGAGATGGCACCGCCGACTTCACCTTCACGGTGAATCGTGACGACTATCGCCGCGCCCGGGCACTGCTGGAGGAGACCGCCACCGAACTTGGCGCCTCCTGCGTGCAGGGAAATGGCGAAATTGCCAAGGTTTCCATTGTCGGTGTCGGCATGTGGAACCATCCCGGTGTTGCGCGCACCATGTTCAAGGTATTGGGCGAGGAGGGGATCAACATGCAGTTGATCTCGACCTCTGAAATCAAAATCTCTGTGGTGATTGACGAGAAGTATCTGGAGCTGGCGGTGCGAGCCCTGCACGCGGCTTTCGGGTTGGATCAGGCACCGCAAGAGCAGCCCTTGGGCTAACAATCTCTGATTGATTTAGTTTCAACCATTTACCATATCGGTATCTTTGTTAGATAATGTCGCATATCGATATAAAAACAAAACAGGATACAGGAGCAAGCGAATGCTTATTTTGACTCGTCGTGTTGGGGAAACCCTGATGATTGGTGATGAAGTGACTGTCACCGTACTGGGCGTTAAAGGCAACCAGGTCCGTATCGGTGTTAACGCGCCGAAAGAGGTCTCCGTACACCGCGAAGAGATCTACCAGCGCATCCAGGCCGAGAAAGTTCCGGGCCAACCGGGCTTCTAAGCCACTTTCATGGCTGTGACAAGGCGACACCTCATGTGTCGCCTTTTGTTTTTCCGGCCCCCTGAAATCGCCCTGCAGGGCGCGAAACTGCGGGATAAGTGCCGATATTGTTTGAATATTCCACGCTTTGACCAAATGCTGAGCGAACGCACTTTTTTCTCCAAAAAAGTGTTTGACTAAAAATCCCTGTGAAGTATTATCAGCCCCGCAAACGGAGAGGTGGCCGAGAGGCTGAAGGCGCTCCCCTGCTAAGGGAGTATGCGGCTTATACCCGCATCGGGGGTTCGAATCCCCCCTTCTCCGCCATTTGCGCCCGTAGCTCAGCTGGATAGAGTACCTGGCTACGAACCAGGTGGTCAGAGGTTCGAATCCTCTCGGGCGCACCATATTACGACTCAAGCAAGAGTCATGTGTTGACCATCAGCAAGTCGACACTTTGGAAAAGGCTTACTGATAAGTAAGCTTTTTTTATCGTTTTAAAACAGGGCGCCCGTAGCTCAGCTGGATAGAGTACCTGGCTACGAACCAGGTGGTCAGAGGTTCGAATCCTCTCGGGCGCACCATTTTTCAAGCAGTACCAAAAGTTTATGAGCGCCCGTAGCTCAGCTGGATAGAGTACCTGGCTACGAACCAGGTGGTCAGAGGTTCGAATCCTCTCGGGCGCACCATATTTCAAGCAGTACCAAAAGTTTATGAGCGCCCGTAGCTCAGCTGGATAGAGTACCTGGCTACGAACCAGGTGGTCAGAGGTTCGAATCCTCTCGGGCGCACCATACAGACAGCCTCGACTTCGGTCGGGGCTGTTTTTTTATGGGCGATATTTAGCTTTTGGTGCGGACCCCGTGCGCTGTTGCGGGTGGATCGCCCGTTTACCTGGCTGTTCTTGTCCTCATTTCTTCCCCTTTTTGTAATTGCGCACAGTTCTTCTGATCGTTGCACTGCCTCACCACCCTTTGCCTCATCTGCAAGCGGGCTGTATGCCTGCTGTTGCAACGGCAGATGCCACGTAGCTTATCACTCAAGGTTCGCTCATCTACATCCTGCAAGGCCTGCGAGGCGTTCTGCGGGCAATAAAAAAGGATGCCGCAGCATCCTCTTGTGTTGAGATATTTACTCAGCTTTTCAGCCATTTGCGAATGCGGTTGGCATCGCCGATAGGGGTGCGTTTGCCCACCGAGTTGAGCAGCACGATGGCTAGCTCGCGGCTGTCCGGTTTGGCGCGCATCACCAGACAGCGTCCTGCCTCGTCAGTGAAGCCGGTCTTGGAGAGGCGCACGTCCCAATCCGGGTTTTTCACCAGCGGGTTGGTGTTGTTGAACATCAGGCTATAGGCGGGGGTGCTGAAGCGCATCTCCCGGTTCTCATCCTGAGTGAACTGACGGATCAGCGGCTGACGATAGGCGGCGGCGGCCAGCTTGCCGAGATCCTGGGCGGTAGAGACGTTGCGGGTGGAGAGGCCGGTGGAGTCGTAGAAGTGGGTATTACGCATACCCAGCTGTCTGGCCTTGTTGTTCATGGCCCGCACGAAGGCGCTGCGACCGCCCGGATAGTGACGCGCCAGTGCCGAGGCCATCCGGTTTTCGGAGGACATCAGCGCCAGATGCAGGGCGTCGCGGCGGGTCACCTTAGTGCCCATGCGAATGCGGGAGTGGGTGTGTTTGACCCGATCCAGATCGTTCTTGTCGACCGTGATGGTCTGGTTGAGATTCTGCTTGGCATCCAGCACCACCAGCGCTGTCATCAGCTTGGTGAGGGAGGCGATGGGACGCACCTTGGTGGCATTCTTCTGGTAGAGCGTCTTGCCCGTTTTTACATCCACGACCAGGGCGCTGCTCGAGCGTACTTCCAGTTTGGCAGGGTTGGGTGCCGCGCTGACCGCAGGCAATCCCAGCATTCCCATCAACCCGACAACCAGCGCTGCTGCGCGAATCCGACACCACATACAACCGACTCCGTTCCCATCCAAAAAAAGGCGCTAGATTCACTCATTTTTACCCCGGCTTTACAAGGGCCGAGCGGGACTATTTCTGCTATTTGCGCAAAATTGGCGATCAAAAAAGCCCTCTGGCGAGGGCTTTCGGGTCGGGCGTTGGGCGAGGGGTCAATCCCGCGGCTGCGCAGCCCTGCGTTTGCTGATCCAGCGCCAGACCAGCGCCACCATGCCACCCACCAGCAGGGCCACCGGCAGATAGATGATGATGTTGAAGAACTGGGTCTGGTATTCGGCGGCCAGCTTGGTGTGGCTCAGGTAGTAGCCAAACCCGACCAGCGGGCAGATCCACATGATGGAGCTGATCAGATTGACGATGAGAAAGCGCCCCTGGGGCAGCTCGGTAGCTCCCACTATATAGGGGTAGGCGGTGCGCACGAAGGCGATATAGCGCGCGGTGATCAGGGTGATGATCCCGTACTTGTCCAGCAGGTGGTAGACCTTCTGCTGGTGCCGCTCTTCCACGTGGGACATCAGCCGATGGTAGAGCTGGGTGTGGCCGAGAAAGCGCCCCTGCATGTAACCGAGCCAGGTGCCGACAAAGGTAGCCATGATCAACAGCGGGATCACCCCGAGAGACAATACATCCTGATAGATGAGCACGCCGGTGAGGATCAGCAGGCTGTCACCGGGCAGAAAGGCGGTAGGGATGAATCCGTTTTCCAGTACCAGAAACGTCAGAATCACACCACAGATCATGAAGGCCATCTTGGGATCGGAAAGTGTGTTCAGATCGTGATTCATAAAGGCGTGAGCCAGTTGGTAAAACTGCTCCATACTTGCAAACTCCGCAGGTTAGCTGGGTTGATCGGTCAAGGGCATGGCGAGCACCTTGTCGATGCGCAGGCCATCCATGTCAACAATTTCCAGTTGCCACTGTTCCAGTGTCACCAGGTCTCCGGTTTGTGGAACACGACCAAGGAGCAGCATGATAAGCCCTCCGAGGGTGTGATAGTGATGTTTTTCTTCTTCTGGCAGACGAACCAACTCCAGACAGTCCTTCAACTCTGGCAGCGGGATCAGGCCATCGAGCAGCCAGCTGCCGTCGGCGCGCCGGAAGGCCCAGTTGTCCTCGCCATCCTCCTGCTGGAAATCCCCCGCCAGCGCCTCCAGCAGATCCTGCTGGGTGACCAGTCCCTGCAGCTCGCCATATTCGTCCACCACCAGCGCCATCTGTTCGCTGTGGGTGCGGAAGTGGTTGAGCAGCTCGACCCCGTTGAGGGTCTCGGGCAGCAGGCTGCCCTCCTGGGTCAGGGCAGCCAGATCGATGGGCTCCCCCTTGATATAGGCGTGCAGCACCTTGCTGACATTGATGATACCCACCAATTCTGACAGGTTGCCGTCGCAGACCGGAAAATAGCTGTGGCGATACTCCACCAGCCGCTGCAGGTTGGTCTCCAGCGGCAGCGCCAGATCCAGATAGCGGATATCGCTGCGCGGCACCATCAGGGAGGAGAGGCTGCGCTCGTCGAGACGGAAGACGTTGCGCAGCATGGTGTGTTCATGATCCTCGATCACCCCGGCTTCCGATCCTTCCACCAACATGGCGTGGATCTCCTCCTCGGTAACGTTGGCGCTGCCGTTCTGGTTGACCCGCAGCAGCCGCAGGCTGGCATTGGTGGAGGCCGACAGCAGCCAGACGAAGGGGCGGGTCAGGGTGGCGAGCCAGTGCATGGGGCGGGCCACCAGACAGGCGATGCGCTCGGCATTGAGCTGGCCGAGTCGCTTGGGCACCAGCTCCCCCACCACGATGGAGAGGTAAGTAACCACCACCACCACTATGACGGTGGCGATCAGGCCACTGCTCTTGGCGGGGAGCCCCCACTCCTGCAACCAGAGGGAGAAGGGCTGGGCCAGCAGGGATTCGCCGTAGATACCGTTGAGCAGACCTATGCTGGTAATGCCGATTTGGACGGCAGAGAGAAAATGGGTCGGGTCTTCACCCAGTTTGAGGGCGATGGCGGCGGAGCGGTTGCCTTCAGAGGCAAGCTTGCCGAGGCGAGCCTTGCGTGCGGTGACGATGGCGATTTCTGACATGGCGAAGACGCCATTAAGCAAAATCAATCCCAGCAGGATCAATATTTCCATACAGCAACAGCACTCCTTGAGTGGATAAGATCGCTGGCAGTGTAATGAATTTGGCGGCGATGTGCTTGTGAAAGCGGGTGATCCGGCTCGCTAATTTGATGACAGCGCTCTGCGGTGGCTGAAAAGATGGCCGGAAAAGGGAAGGATGACCTCGCCAAACGACGTAATGGGTGAGGCGGGTGCTTGGCGAAGTGGCATGGCTGGATGGAAAAGGGCGGGAAGTCCCGCCCTTGCTTGTCATGGTTCAGACAACCCTTATCAGAACTGCTGGAACCAGCGCTGGATCTGGGCCGGGTCTTTGCTCTGGGTCAGGGAGAGCATCAGCAGCACCCGCGCTTTCTGCGGGTTGAGAGTGCCGGAGGCCACGAAGCCGTACTTGGCATCATCGATCTCGGCATCCAGGGTGGTGGCGCCGGTCGGCACGCGGGCGGAGCGCACGACGCGGATGCCATCCTTGCTCGCCTTGGCCAGGGTATCGAACAGGGTGTGGTAGAGGTTGCCGTTGCCCACCCCGGCGCTGACGATGCCGTCGAACTTGGCATCCACCATCGCCTTGGCCGGCAAGTCGGTGGCGTTGGCGTAGCTGTAGACGATGCCCACTTGCGGCAGCTTGTCGAGCTTGCTCACGTCAAACGGCGTCTTGCTGGTGTGCAGGCGGGCCGGGCTGCGCTGATAGTCGATCTTGCCGTTGTGGATGTAACCCAGCGGGCCAAAGTTGGGGGAGGCGAAGGTCTGCACCCCGGTGGTGTTGGTCTTGGTGACGTCACGGGCATCCAGCACTGTGTCGTTCATCGCCACCATCACGCCACGGCCCTTGGAGGCGGGGTCGGAGGCGGTCACCACTGCGTTGTAGAGGTTGAGCGGGCCATCGGCACTCATGGCGGTGGACGGGCGCATGGCGCCGACCAGCACCACCGGCTTGTCGCTCTTGACGGTCAGGTTGAGGAAGTAGGCGGTCTCTTCCATGGTGTCGGTGCCGTGGGTGATGACGATGCCATCCACGTCATCCTTGGCCAGCAGCTCGTTGACCCGTTTGGCCAGCTTGAGCCACACCTCGTCGTTCATGTCTTGGGAGCCGATCTTTACCACCTGCTCACCCTGCACATCGGCCACGTTTTTCATCTCGGGCACGGCGGCGATCAGGGTTTCGATGGCCACCTTGCCAGCCTCGTAGTTGGACTGGGTAGCCGACTGGCCTGCCCCGGCAATGGTGCCGCCGGTTGCCAGAATATGGACGTTGGGCAGCGCCATCGCCATGGGGGAGAGGGTCAGGCCGACGACGGCGGCGAGCAGGGTCTTGCGGATCGGTAGGGTCATGCTGCAAATCCTTGTGGTTGGAATAATCGCAGCAAGTTTGCCCGTTTAATAATCCGGGTCTGTGATAAAACTCACCAAAAGACAGGTGAGTACAGATTTTTAACCTGTTTTATACCTCTATGGAGATAATTTAACTCGCAGAAAAACCCTTGGCTTCGATCAGGGCGATCAGCTCGGCCTTGCTCAGATCGCTCTCGATGACGGCCTTGCTGCTGGCGAAATCGACGGTTGCGGTGGTGACCGCAGGCTGGGCCAGCAGCACTTTTTGCAGACTGGCGGCGCAGCCACCGCAGGACATGCCGGACACGGTGAGTTCGATGGTCATGGGATATCTCCTTTGTTGATGGGCGCCAGCCTAAAGCTGCCGCCTCCGGCAAGGTCAAGCCGTCAGTACATCAACCCTAGGTAGTTCATCAGAGTCGCCCCGAGGCTGGTAGTGACCAGCGAACCGAGGGTGGTGGTGGCGATGATGTTTGCTGCCAGCACGCTGTCGCCCCCCATGGCGCGGGTCATCACATAGCTGGCGGCGGCAGTCGGGGTGGCGCTGATGAGAAACAGAATACCCAGCTCCAGATGGCTGAAGCCGAGCAGGGCCGCCCCCAGAGTGAACGCAGCCGGAATGAGGCAGAGCCGCATGATGCTGGCCCAGCCCGCAATGGCTGCACCACCACGCAGGGCGTCGAGGCTGAGGGAGGCGCCGGTGCAGAGCAGCGCCAGCGGCAACGTCATGTTGGCGAAGTAGCTGCCGGTGGTGAGCAGCAGTTGCGGCATCTTGATACCGAGCAGGGTAAAGGGGAGCGCCGCCACAATGGCGATGATCAATGGATTCTTGATGATGCCGAGCAGGATTGGGCGAATGCCGGTGGCGCCGCCGAGACTGCGGGTGAGGGTGATCACCGCGAGAATGTTGTAGAGCACGGTCACCGCGCCGACATAGAAGGCCGCCGCACCCAACCCCTCGTGGCCGTAGGCGTTCTGCACATAGGCGAGCCCGATAATGGCGCTGTTGCCGCGAAAGCTCCCCTGCACGAAGATGCCGCGCAGCCGCTGCTCCCCGATAAAACGTCCGGCCAGCAGCTCCAGCACCAGATAGCTGATAACGGTGGCGAGCAGGCCATAGCCGATAAACCAGAGGCTCGGCATGGTGGCGAAGTTGGTACCCAGAATACTGAGAAAGAGCAGAGCGGGCAGGGTGACCTGAAACACCAGTCGCGAGGCTGATTCGGTAAAGGGATCCGGCAGCAGCCCCAACCGCTTGAGCAAGATGCCGAGCAGCAGCACCACGCAGATGGGGCCTGTGATGGAGAGGGAGAAGAGCAGACTGGCCAGCAGATCCATGATGGGCATCCTGTGCTGTGCCCACACACCCTGACGGCGGGGCAAAAAGGGCATTCTAACGCCATGGGCTTGTATTCACAGGGGTTAATCACAACAATGTGGGCAATTCCACCGCCTAGCCTCCTGTGAGCCAATTCATGGACAAGAAACTGACCATCCTCGATATCGCCAGACTGAGTGGCGTCGGCAAGTCGACCGTCTCCCGGGTGCTCAACCAGGATCCCAAGGTGAAGCAGGAGACCCGCGAGCGGGTGGAGCAGATCATCGCCGAACATGGCTTCGTGCCGAGCAAGTCGGCGCGGGCCATGCGCAGCCAGAGCCAGCAGGTGGTGGGGATCATCGTCTCGCGGCTCGACTCCAGCTCGGAGAATCAGGCGGTGCGCGGCATGCTGGAGACCCTCTACCAGCGTGGCTACGATGCTGTGCTGATGGAGAGCAAGTTCTCCCCCGCCAAGGTGCAGGAGCATCTGGCGGTGCTGGAGCGGCGCGGAGTGGATGGCATTATCCTGTTCGCCTTCAATGACTTGGACTATGCCGCCATGGCGTCGCTGAAAGAGAAGCTGGTGCTGGTCGCACGTGAACATCCCGGTTTCTCCTCGGTCTGCTTTGACGACGCCGGTGCGGTGCGCACCATGCTGGCGCAGCTGGCAAGCCGTGGCGCCCGCGACATCGCCTATCTGGGGGTGGATACCTCGGATCTCACCACCGGCCAGCGCCGCCTAGATGCTTATCTTGCTTACTGCGCAGAGCAGGGGTTGTGCCCGCGCAGCGCCCTCGGCGATCTCAGCCTGCAGAGCGGCTACCGGCTGGCGGCCGAGCTGCTGACGCCTTCCACCCAGGCGCTGGTCTGCGCCAGCGACACCCTCGCCATTGGTGCGGCAAAATACCTGCAAGAACAAGGGCGTAGCGAGGTGCTGGTGACCGGCCTTGGCAACAACCCCATGCTCAGCTTCCTCTTCCCCAACGCCCTCAGTCTCGATCTTGGCTACAAGGGGGCGGGGGAGCAGGCGGCGCGTCAGCTGCTCGGTCAGATTGAGCAGGATCAGCCTCCGCAGGTGACAATCGCCCCCTGTTGAACCCTGTGACCCCCATCACTCCGGGCTGAACAAAAAGTGCGCTTTTTGTGATGCTGGCCACGAATTGG
Source organism: Aeromonas sp. S13(2024) (assembly GCF_041402405.1). NCBI lineage: Bacteria > Pseudomonadati > Pseudomonadota > Gammaproteobacteria > Aeromonadales > Aeromonadaceae > Aeromonas > Aeromonas sp. S13(2024). The sequence goes on from NZ_JBGLRA010000012.1 coordinate 133,741, forward strand.
GAACGTTCCCATTTCGATCTGGCCAGATTGTCGGCATGCTAAATGGGAACGATACCAAAAACGCTCCGGCCGACAGACTGGCTCAAAAGGGCGATACAGACCACTATTCAATGGCGTCACAGAGGGAAGACCCATGTCCAAGATCAACGCACAGCAGCTTGCCACCCTGATCGACAAGATCGGCGGCAAGGAGAACATCGCCACCGTCAGCCACTGCCTGACCCGGTTGCGCTTCGTCCTGAACGATCCGGCCAAGGCCGACAGCAAGGCCATCGAAACCATTCCGGCAGTGAAGGGAAGCTTCACCCAGGGCGGTCAGTTCCAGGTGGTGATCGGCAACGAGGTGGAGCAGTGGTACAAGGCGCTGACCGAACAGCTCGGCGTCAGCGGTGGCAGCAAGGAGACCGCCAAGCAGGCGGCGCGCCAGAACATGAACCCGCTGGAGCGGGGTATCTCCCATCTGGCGGAGATCTTCGTTCCGCTGCTGCCCGCCATCATCACCGGTGGTCTGATCCTGGGCTTTCGCAACGTCATCGGCGACATCAAGATGTTCGACGATGGCACTCACACTCTCACCGAGATCAGCCAGTTCTGGGCTCAGGTGCACGCCTTCCTCTGGCTGCTGGGCGAGGCGATTTTCCACTTCCTGCCGGTCGGTGTCTGCTGGTCTGCAGTGAAGAAGATGGGCGGCTCCGAGATCCTCGGTATCGTGCTGGGGGTGACGCTGGTGTCACCGCAGTTGATGAACGCCTACGGCATTGGTCAGCAGACTCCCGAGGTGTGGGACTTCGGCCTGTTCGTGATCCAGAAGGTAGGTTATCAGGCCCAGGTCATTCCGGCGCTGCTGGCTGGTGTCTTCCTGGCTTGGGTTGAGACCAACCTCAAGCGGATCATTCCGGCCTATCTCTATCTGGTGATTGTGCCGTTTGTCTCGCTGCTGCTGGCAGTGATCGTGGCTCACGCCTTTATCGGCCCGTTTGGTCGCTGGATTGGTGATGGCGTCGGTTTCGCTGCCAAGGCTGCCATGACCGGCTCCTTCGCTCCCATCGGTGCAGCACTGTTCGGTTTCCTCTACGCACCGCTGGTCATCACCGGCATCCACCACACCACCAACGCGGTGGATCTGCAGCTGATGCAGAGCATGGGGGGCACCCCGATTTGGCCGCTGATCGCCCTCTCCAACATCGCCCAGGCGTCTGCGGTTGTCGGCATCATTCTGATTAGCCGCAAGGAGAACGAGCGGGAGATCTCGGTGCCTGCTGCCATCTCCGCCTACCTCGGGGTGACCGAACCGGCCATGTACGGTATCAACCTCAAGTACAAGTTCCCCATGTTGTGCGCCATGGTGGGGTCCAGCCTTGCCGCCCTCATCTGCGGTTTCGCCGGTGTGATGGCCAACGGCATCGGGGTCGGGGGCCTGCCGGGCATCCTCTCCATCCAGCCGCAATACTGGGCGGTGTTTGCCATCGCCATGCTGGTCGCCATCGTGGTGCCGGTGGTGCTGACCCTGCTGGTCTACAAGCGCCAGCAAGCCGCTGGCAAGTTGACCCAAGCCAGCGCCTGACACTGATTATCAGGGCGACCCGCGGGTCGCCCTCTCCATTTTCTATTCGAGACAAGAGAAAGACCCATGAGCCAAACACCCTGGTGGCAGAGTGCCGTGATTTACCAGATTTACCCCAAGAGCTTTCAGGATTCCGCTGCCCGTGGCACCGGAGATCTCAAGGGGATCATGGCCCGCCTCGACTATCTCAAAACCCTGGGGGTTGATGCTCTCTGGCTGACCCCGGTCTACGTCTCTCCACAGGTAGACAACGGCTACGACATCGCCAACTACCTTGCCATCGATCCCGCCTACGGCACCATGGCAGATTTCGAGGCGCTGCTGGCCGCCGCCCACGCGCGCGACATCCGCATCGTGATGGATATCGTGGTCAACCACACTTCCACCGAGCACGCCTGGTTCAAGTCGGCGCTGGGGGATAAAAACAGCCCCTACCGCGACTACTACATCTGGCGCGACCCGGTGGATGGCGGCGTGCCCAACAACTGGCAATCCAAGTTTGGTGGCAGCGCCTGGGAGCTGGACTCAGCCACCGGTCAGTACTACCTGCACCTGTTTGCCCGCGAGCAGGCGGATCTCAACTGGGAAAATCCGGCGGTGCGCGCTGAGGTGAAAAAGATCATCCACTTCTGGGCCAACAAGGGGGTAGACGGTTTCCGGCTCGATGTCATCAACCTTATCTCCAAGGATCAGGCGTTCCCGAACGATGAGACTGGCGATGGCCGCCGCTTCTACACCGACGGGCCGCGTATCCACGAATTTTTGCAGGACGTGAGCCGCGACGTGTTTGCCCCGGTGGGTGCCATGACGGTGGGGGAGATGTCCTCTACTTCGCTGGAGCACTGCCAGCGCTATGGCGCGCTGGACGGCTCAGAGCTATCCATGGTGTTCAACTTCCACCACCTCAAGGTGGATTACCCCAACGGCGACAAGTGGACCAAGGCACCGTTCGATTTTCTCGAACTCAAACGCATCTTCAACCACTGGCAGAGCGGTATGCATGGCAAGGGGTGGTCGGCGCTGTTCTGGTGCAACCACGATCAGCCGCGCATCGTCTCCCGTTTCGGCGATGAGGGCGAGCATAGAGTTGTAGCCGCCAAGATGCTGGCCAGCACGCTGCACGGCCTGCAAGGCACCCCTTACATCTATCAGGGGGAGGAGATCGGCATGACCAATCCCGGCTATCAGCGCATCGATGACTATCAGGATGTGGAGAGCCGCAACATCTTCACCATCAAGCAAGCCGAAGGGATGAGCGAGGCCGAGATCCTGGCCATTCTCGGCGCCAAGTCCCGTGACAACTCGCGTACCCCGATGCAGTGGAGCGCTGCGGCCAATGCAGGTTTCACCAGCGGGACGCCCTGGCTCACGCCTGCCGCCAACTATCCCGAGATCAACGCCGAAGCGGCGCTGGCCGACCAGAACTCGGTGTTCTGGCACTATCGGGATCTCATCGCCCTTCGCAAGGCGCACTCCATCTTCACCCAGGGGGATTATCAGGAGCTGCTGACGGGGCACCCGCAGATCTGGGCCTATGCCCGCCGTGCCAACGGTCAGACCCTGCTGGTGGTGAGCAACTTCTATGGCGAGCCGGTGGAGTTTGCCTTGCCTGCCGAGCTGCAAAGCGGGCAAGGTCGCCTGCTGCTCGGCAACTACCCGGATAGCCCGGCCCAACCGCAATCGGGTATGCTGCGCCCTTATGAATCCCTGATCTGGCTGATGGAGTAGGTAATGGAGAAGGTGGTGCGCGGTACCGAGTGGCAGAAGATGGCTGCGGGGAAGCCCTATGACGCGGCTGACCCCGAGCTCAAAGCGGCACGTGAGCGCTGCCGCAGGCTCTATCACACCTTCAATACCAGCTGGCAGGAGAAACCGGCACGGGATGCTTTGCTGCACGAGCTGCTCGGTAGCCGCGGCCAGGAGTGTGCCATCAATCCGCCATTCTTCTGCGACTATGGCGCCAACATCTTCGTCGGCGAGAACTTCTACGCCAACGTCAATTGTACCATCCTCGACGTCTGTGAGGTGCACATCGGCGACAACGTGCTGCTGGCGCCCGGGGTGCAGATCTACACCGCTGCTCACCCGGTGGCGGTGGCGCCACGCATCAAGGGGGTGGAATTTGGCAAGCCGGCGCGGATCGGTCACAACGTCTGGATTGGCGGCAGTACGGTTATCTGCCCCGGCGTCACCATCGGTGACAACAGCGTCATCGGTGCCGGCTCGGTGGTGACCAAAGATGTGCCCGCCAATGTGGTGGCGGCCGGCAACCCTTGCAAGGTGCTTCGGCCGATGACGGCACAGGAGCTTGAAGGCGTCATCCAGCGGTGAACAGGGACCATGAATGCTATTGCTATCTGATTGATAGAAAAGCGACTTTCAGATTGTTTTGCATTCAGTGCTTATGTTCGGGGCCGCTTGGCCGATACTGTTGAGTGCAGGAGGAACCCTATGGATATATCAAGTTCTGCAAATGCGTCGTTTGGTTCTGCTCTGATGACGGCCAGTCTGGCCAAGAAACAGCAGACCCAAGAGGGCGAAGCTGCGCTGAAGCTGCTGCAAAACGCAGCGCAATCAGCGCCGGTTGCACCGACATCGGCCAGCGCTTCCCTGGGAAGCAAGATCGATATTCGCGTCTGACCCTAATGAAAAAGCCCCCATCTCGCGATGGGGGCTTTTTTATCTCTGCGATTTGCGGGATCAGACCGGGAAAGGAGCTGGCGCCTCGAAGGTCATCCGCTCGCCGCTACGGGGGTGACTGATGGTCAACATGGCCGCATGCAGGTAGAGATGGGGCGCAGCCGCCAGCGCATCCGGATGGGCGTAGAGGTTGTCACCCAGGATCGGATGCCCCAGCTCCAGCATATGGACGCGCAACTGGTGCGAGCGACCTGTGATGGGGGTCAGCTTGATCAGGCTGTTGCCGTTCTCCACTTTCAGTTTTTCCCACAGGGTCAGAGCGTGACGCCCCTCCTCAAAGTCCACCTTCTGTTTCGGGCGGTTGGGCCAGTCGACGCAGAGCGGCAGGTCAACCTGCCCTGACTCTGCTTCCGGCTCGCCCCACACCCAGGCGAGGTAGTGCTTCTCGGTCTCCCGCTCGCGAAATTGTCGGCTCAGTTCCCGATGAGAGTTGGGATTGAGGGGAATGACAATGACGCCCGTGGTGGACATGTCGAGGCGATGAGCTGCCGCCGCCTTGGGGTGTTGCTGTTTCACCCGATGCAGGACGCTGTCTTCATTCTCGGGGCCGCGCCCGGGGACGCTTAGCAGGCCAGTGGGCTTGTTGACCACCATGATGTCCTTGTCCTTGAACAGGATATCGAGCCAGGGTTCCAGAGGCGGTGAGTATTCAAACATATATGTCTCGCATCAGAAGGTGGGGGCAAGCCCCCATCAGTTATGGGTAACCACGACAAAGCGGCCTTGGGTATTCAGTTTGAGCTGGGTTTGGCCGCTGTCGGTCGGTACCTTGTCAGTTATGGGTGACCACGATAAAGCGGATGGCATCCAGCTTGAGTTGGGTCTGATCGATCAGGTGGTGCAATTCTGCCTGCAGATTGCGCAGATAATCCAGTTCGCTGTCGCGCACGTTCGGGTTGACCGCCTTGAGCGCTTCCAGACGATCCAGATCCTGCTGCAGGGTCTGCGCCATCTGGGTGCGGGCCTTGTCGACAATCCCGGCTTTCAGCTCTTCGGCAATGGCCTGGCCCTTGCCAATCAGACCGTGGATCACCGGTTGGGACGCTGTGACCAGCTTGCTGCCGAGGTGGCGATTGACCGGCGTCAGCTGGCGGTTGAAGGCATCGAACGCCACTTTCTCACCCAGATTCTGGCCGTTCTTGTCCATCAGCAGACGGATCGGCGTCGGCGGCATGAAGCGGTAGAGCTGGGGATGGGCAGCAGACTCGGCAACGAAGATCAGCTCAAGCAGGATGGAGCCGATGGGCAGTGCCTTGTTCTTGAGCAGTGCGACCGAGGTGGCACCGATCTCGGAGCCCAGGATCAGGTCGATACCGCCGCGCATCATGGGGTGATCCCAGGAGAGCAGCGCCATGTCATCCCGCGACAGGGCTGTGTTGCGATCGAAGGTGATGGTCATGCCGTCTTGCGGCAGGCCCGGGAAGCTGGAAACCAGCATGTGATCCCCGGGGGTCAGCACCAGCGCGTTCTCGCCACGGTCATCCTGATTGACGCCGATCTCGTCGAACATCTTGAGAGCGAAGGAGATCATGCCGGTGTCGTCATCTTCGGCGGCCAGCTTGTCGACCAGTTGCTGGGCAGCGGCGCCACCGCTGGAGTGGATCTCCAGCAGGCGATCGCGGCCCTGCTCCAGCCGTGCCTTGAGCGGCTCGTGCAGTTCGCGGGTCTTGACCAGCAGGGCGTCGAGGGCTGCCTGATCGCCGGTGTTGGCGGCCAGCAGCTCGAACAGCTCGTCACGTACCGCTTCGAATACCGGGCGGGCAGTCGGGCAGGTCTGCTCGAACGCGTCCAGACCATCGTGATACCAGAGCTGCAGGGCGCGCTGGGCAGTCCCTTCCAGATAGGGAACGTGGATCTCGACGGTATTCTGCTGACCGATACGATCCAGTCGGCCGATACGCTGCTCCAGCAGATCCGGGTTGAGGGGCAGATCGAACAGCACCAGATGGCTGGCAAACTGGAAGTTGCGACCCTCTGAACCGATCTCGGAGCAGAGCAGCACCTGGGCGCCACCCTCTTGCTGGGCGAAATAGGCGGAGGCCTTGTCCCGCTCGAGGATCGACATCCCTTCGTGGAACACGGCACCACGGATCCCTTCACGGGTGCGTAGCGCCTCTTCTAGCGCGATGGCGGTGGCCGCTTCGGAGCAGATCACCAGCACCTTCTGCTGACGGGCTGAGAGCAGCAGCTCCAGCAACCATTCGACGCGCGGGTCAAACTGGGTCCAGGTGGCGTTGTCGCCTTCGAACTGCTGGAAGATCTTCTCGGGGTAGAGGTAGCGCAAGGCGCGGGTCTGCAGATCGCCACCGTTGCCACCCATCATACCCATCACCTTGATGGCAGTCTTGTACTGCTCCGGCAGCGGCATGGGGTAGACGTTGAGGTGACGCTCGGGGAAGCCCTGAATATTGGCGCGGCTGTTGCGGAACAGCACCCGGCCGGTGCCATGCTGATCCAGCAGCTTGGCGACCGCCTGCTGACGGGCAGTCGCATCGCTCAAGTCCAGCCCTTCCAGCTGGCTGGCGAGGATCTGTCTGGCTTCATCGCTCAGGGTCTCGCCATCCAGCAGTTCTTGTGCGGCGCTGGCGACCTGACCATAGGCCTGCTCCTCGGCGAGGAAGGCCTCGTAGTCGTAGAAACGCTCGGGATCGAGCAGGCGCAGACGGGCAAAGTGGCTCTGGTGACCCAGCTGATCCGGGGTTGCGGTCAGCAGCAGCACGCCCGGCACCTGTTCGGCCAGCGCTTCCACCATCTCATAGGCACGGCTTGGCGCCTCTTCACTCCACTCCAGATGGTGGGCTTCGTCGACAACCAGCAGATCCCACTCGGCCTCCAGCACCTGCTCGAAGCGACGACGCTTCTTGCGCAGGAAGTCGAGGCTGCAGATCACCAGCTGTTCGGTCTCGAAGGGGTTCTCCGCATCGGCAAACGCCTCGATGCAGCGCTCCTCGTCAAACAGGGAGAAGTGCAGGTTGAAGCGGCGCAACATCTCGACCAGCCATTGGTGCTGCAAGGTTTCGGGCAGCAGAATAAGCACCCGATGGGCGCGACCGGAGAGCAGTTGCTGATGAATGATCATGCCCGCTTCGATGGTCTTGCCCAGACCCACCTCGTCAGCCAGCAATACACGCGGAGCGTAGCGGTGACCCACTTCATGAGCGATATAGAGCTGGTGCGGGATCAGGCTGACCCGGCCACCGGCCAGACCACGAGTCGGGTTGCGACGACGTTGGTGCTGGTTGATCAGCGCCTCGTAGCGCAGGGTGAAGCGGGACATCCGATCGATCTGACCGGCGAACAGGCGATCCTGCGGCTTGTTGAACTTGATAAAGTTGTTGAGAAACACTTCCTTGAGGGCAACGGGCTCATCATTGTCGGTGCGAACACCTACATATATAAGCAGGCCGTCTTTCTCCTGCACTTCTTCGACCGTCATGGTCCAGTCTTCGTGACTGGTGATCTGATCGCCCACATTGAAGCTGACCCGGGTGACCGGCGCCTCTTCTTTGGCATACATGCGGTTTTCACCGGTAGCCGGAAACAACAGGGTAACCATGCGTCCTTCAACAGCAACGACAGTCCCCAACCCCAGATCCGTCTCTGTATCACTAATCCAACGCTGGCCAAGTGCAAAAGGCATTAAACTCTCCAAAGCCCAAGAGTGTGTGAATCGCAAAGGGGCGCTATGTTACCCGAAGGCGTGACCTCGATCACCATGCATATAGATGTAGAGAGACCAAATCGCCACAACCTTGATCTGCTACCATCGCCACGCCATCTAGAGGATAGCGAGCTCGCCAAACGGGTGTGTTATTGCAGGATAAATGCGCTTTTTGGGTGATTAGTGAACGGTTGAACCAAAATTGCGAATTTAATTCGAAAACACCCTTGCAAGCGTGATCCAGATCCCTATAATGCGCCTCCATCGACAGGGCAAGCGGCAACGCAAACAACCTCGTCGGTAACCTCGAAAAGCCTTTGAAAATAAGGCTTGACTCGAGAAGGCGGTTGAGTAGA
>NZ_JBGLRA010000013.1:0-114194 GCF_041402405.1 Aeromonas sp. S13(2024)
CAGGGTGTTGTCGTTGGTGATGAAGTCACTGCCCGAGCTGCCGGTGTCCTGGGTGATGCCGGTGATGGCCACGGTGTTGCCGTCGCCATCCTGGTCAATCTTGGTGTCCACACTCCCTGAATCAGTCGCACTACCTGTATTCCCCGCAGGATCTGTCACTGCGGCAGTGACGGTATAAGAGCCTTCAGCCAAAGGGATCACCACATCCACGGTGAAGGTACCGCTGGGTGCGACGATAGCGGTCAGAGTTTGTTGATTACCGTTTGCATCGGTGACCAGCAGGGTGACGGTGCTGCCAGCAGGAGCATCCGTGGTCCCGGTCAGGGTCGGAGTAGTGTCATTGGTGTTATCTGGCGCAACCACGGAAATGGTGGGCGGCGTCAGGTCGAATACTTCATCTTCGCCAGCAGCACCCAGCGGTGGCTCGCCATTGGTGTTGTAGGTGGTATCGAAAGTGGCTTCAGCAATGGTTGCGGAACCGGTACGGTCGATGGTGACAAAACCGCCGTTGCCACTGGCACCGGCGACGCCCCCAATACCGCCACCACCGGCGGCAGGTGCACCGCCTGCTGCAGAGGCTTCAAAGGCCTGGGTCGGGTCAGCGCCACCCAAAATGGCCTGTTGCAGGGCATTGATATCATCAGGAGTGCCAGCGGCACCATTTTGAGCCAGCTGGGGAGCATCTCCCTCTTCGGCAGGCTCACTCTGCTCGCTGGCTGGTTGCACATTGAATGACTGTCCGCCGCCCATGAAACTGGCGCCATCCGGCGACACGATCACTGCCCCTTTCGGCAGCACATCACCTTCAGCCAACAGCTTCCGGCTGCCATCAGCGGCAACCAGATAAATTTGTCCTTTGAGTTGGGTTACGGTTACGCCCTGTTCCAAGGTAACGGCATTGGTGATCATGTTCTCTCCTGAATCCTGATTTGAATGCAATAAGCCACAGCCTACTTTGCAGACTGAGGGGAAAAATAACCAGCTCGAAAATTCGAAAGGATAGACCGATTTGAGGCTGAACTGTTCAGCCAGACAGAAGTGTATAAAACGAGGTTGCGAGAATGGCAAAAACCAAAATTATCAATAGATTACAGAATGATGACGGGAGCATGACAAGGCATGCTCCCGTCAGGATTAACCCTAGGCTCCCGCCCAGAGGATGATAGCCAGCAGCTGTGGCGAGATGATCCGCAGGAACATCACCAGCGGGTAGACAGTGGCGTATGAGAGCGCACTGGCGCCACTGGTCGGGTGCATGGCGTTGGCAAAGGCCAGCGCGGGAGGATCAGTCATAGAGCCGGCCAGCAAGCCGCAAAGGGTCAGATAGTTCATCTTGCCGTAGAGGCGTGCCAGCACACCGACCACCAGCAGCGGGATCAGGGTGATCGCCATACCGTAGAGCATCCAGGCCGGGCCATCACCGTTGATAAGGGTATCGACGAAACCCGCCCCCGACTTGAAGCCGACCACCGCCAGAAACAGCACGATGCCGATCTCCCGCAGCGCAAGGTTGGCACTGGGGGGCATGAACCAGTAAAGCTTGCCGATGCTGCCGATCCGCGACAGGATCAGCGCCACCACCAGCGGCCCACCCGCCAGACCCAATTTGAGGGCGGCCGGGAAACCGGGCAGATAGAAGGGGATGGAGCCGAGCAATACGCCAAGGCCAATCCCGATAAATACCGGCAACATCTGCACCTGCTGCAGTTTTTGCTGCACGTTGCCGACCACATTGGTCACCGCTTCGATAGCATCGAGGCGCCCCACCAGGTTGAGAATGTCGCCAAACTGCAGGCTGGTCTGGCTGGTCGGTACCAGCTCGATACCAGCCCGATTGAGGCGGGAGATCACCACGTCATAGCGCTGTTTGATATCCAGATCGCGGATCTTCTTGCCAAGAACCTGCTCGTTGGTCACCACTACCCGCTCGACGCGCAGATCGGTGCCGCGGGTCGAGAGCGAGGTCTCCACCTCCTCCCCCAACACCAGCAACACCTTGTGCAGCGCGTGGCGCTCACCCACCAGATGCAGCAAGTCACCCAGTTCGATACGGGATTCCGGCCGTGGCACCATCAGCTCGTCGCCCCGTTTGAGCCGTGAACAGATGACATCAGACTCGTCGAGACTCGGGATCTCGCTCAGCATCAGGCCGTGCATGTTGGGATTGCGCACCGCGATGTTGATGGTCTGCAAGCTCTCTTTGGTTTTACCGGTTTGTAGCTCGAACTGGGCGGCTTCATCGTCGATCTTGATGCGAAAGAAGACCCTGACCAGCCACATGGTGAGCAAAATGCCACAGATACCAAACGGATAGGCAACCGCATAGCCCATCCCCATCAGGCCGGTAGAACCGGGCGCGGCGCCCAGCTCGGCCAAGATCTGCTGGCCCGCACCGAGGGATGGCGTATTGGTGACGGCACCGGAGAAGACCCCCAGAATGACCGGCAACGGCACATCGAAAAATTGATGCAAGCCAGCAGCCACCACGCAGCCAAGGATGACCAGCAAAGCGGCAAAGGCGTTGAGTTTGAGACCTGAACTGCGCAATGACGAGAAGAAACCCGGCCCGACCTGGATGCCGATGGTATAGACAAACAGGATCAGGCCAAATTCTTGAATAAAGTGAAGCGTTTGTGCATCCAGCGCGAGATCGGAGGCGCCTGCAAAGTGACCCACTATGATGCCGCCGAACAGCACCCCCCCTATTCCCAAGCCAACGCCATAGACTCGCCAGTTTCCCAGCCAGAGTCCTAGCACTGCCACCAGCGACAACATGCTGATGGAAAGCGCGATTTCACTCATTTCGTGCATCCTTTGCGAATTGAACTGGCCCTAGCTTGTCAGCAAACGCTGATGCCAACTGTGTGATACCGCACGAATTTATCCTTTTACGCGCTAAAAATACCAATTAAGGGCTAGTTGCAAGACGTTAGGCGACGTAGCCGTAAATGGCCATAAAGTGACAAACGCTGCCACCCAGCACAAAGAGATGCCAGATGGCGTGGTTATAGGGGATCTGCTTGGCCACATAGAAGATGACCCCGAGGCTGTAGATAAGGCCGCCAAGCCCGAGCAGCAGCAGCCCCTCACCCGCCAGATGGATGTAGAGCTGATAGATGACCACCAGCGACAGCCAGCCAAGCATCAGATAGGTGAACAGCGACAACTTCTTGAAGCGGTTGATAAACACCAGCTTGAACACCACGCCAGCCAGCGCCAGGGCCCAGATCACCACCATCAACCCCTTCGCCAGCGGCGTGTCTAACGCGACTAGCAGGAAGGGGGTATAGGTGCCGGCAATCAGCAGATAGATGGCGCAGTGATCAAACACCTTGCACCAGCGTCTGGCCCGCCCTTCCGCCATGCTGTGGTAGAGGGTCGAGGCGAGATAGAGCAGCACCAGACTGCCGCCATAAAGGCTGTAGCTCACCAGCGCCTGCGTACCCTGCCCCCATCCCTTGATGAGCAACAGCACCAGCCCGACAATCCCCAGCAACAATCCCGCACCGTGACTCAGCCGGTTTGCCAGCTCCTCCCGGGGGGAGTAATCCATCACACCACTCATAACATCGACTCCACAATAACTGTGGCTCACTCTACCCAGCGCCATTTCGGAGTACAAGTGTTCGCTTAAAAAATGGAGTGGCTGTCACCTGCCAACCTTTGGTGTATGCTCTGCCGCCGATGCCCGAGACAAGCGGCATAGACACCTACCCCGGTGACCTGGTCTGGAGAACCTGATGAAGTTGACTGAGCTGTTTGCACAAGCGGATCCCGCCTTTGGCGAGGCGATGAACACCTTGCTGGAGAGCTTCCACCACTCCGACGACAGTCAAGCCCCCTATCAGCGCGACCTGTTCACCCACCAGCTCGATCAATCCCGCATGCCTGCGGTCGGCCAACCTATCGAGGAGTATCTAGCGCGGCTGGCTACTCTGGTGCCCGGCGCCTCTCACCTCACCTCGCCACGCTACATGGGCCACATGACGGCGCCCCTGCCAGCCTATACCGCCGAGCTGTCGCGCCTGCTGGTGATGCTCAACCAGAATCCGATGAAGATGGAGTCCTCCCGCCTGCTCAGCTTTCTGGAGCGGGAGGTGCTGGCCAAGCTGCACCGCCTCATCTACGGCATGGACGATGCCTTCTACGGCGAGCAGATGCATGCCAAGGATGCCGCCCTCGGTGTCATGACCAGCGGCGGCACCATCGCCAACGTCACCGCCCTCTGGCTGGCTCGCAACCGCGCCTGTGGCGACAACCTGTTTGCCCTCTACGAGCAGGGCTATCGCGGCGCCGTCATTCTGGGCTCCCGCCTGATGCACTACTCCTTCGACAAGGGGATGGATCTGCTGGGGCTGGGCGCCCGCAGCGTTTGGCGCCTCGAGACCGACGAGCAGAACCGGCTCAGTCTGGCGGCGCTGGAACAGGCTCTGATCCAGTGCAAAGAGCAAAAATTGAAAGTACTGGCATTGGTCGGCGTGGCAGGCAGTACCGACTTTGGCTCCATCGACCCCCTGCCTGAGCTGGCCGCCATCGCCGAGCGCGAGCAGATCCACTTCCACGTGGATGCCGCCTGGGGCGGCCCGACCCTCTTCTCCCCCCGCTATCAAGGTCTGCTGGCCGGAATAGAGCAGGCCGACACCGTCACCCTCGATGGCCACAAGCAACTGCTGGTGCCGCTCGGTACTGGCATGCTGCTCTGCCGCCAGCCCGACCTGATGATGGCGGTCAAGCGAGAGGCCCCCTACGCCATTCGCGCTACCTCATTCGATCAGGGCCGCTTTACCCTGGAGGGCACCCGCCCGGCCAATGCCCTCTATCTGGACGCCGCCTTCCAGCTGTTTGGCCAGCAGGGTTATGCCCAACTTATTGAAGCCAACTACGACCGTGCCCGACTGATGGCAGAGCTCATCGAAAGCGATCCTGCCTTCGAGTTGATGTCTACTCCGGTGATGAACCTGCTCTCCTACCGCTGCATCCCGCCCCATCTGCAGGGCAAGGTGCTGGACGAAGCGGCCAACGAGCAGATCAACGCCTTCAACGTGGCGCTACAAAAAGCCCAGCGGGCCGAGGGACACAGCTTTGTCTCCCGTACCCAGCGCGCCGTGGTGCGCTACGGTGCCCAGCCGCTTACCCTGCTGCGCGCCGTGCTGCTCAATCCCCTGATTGAAGAGCGCCATATTCGCGACCTGCTGGCCGATCAGCAGCGACTGGGGCTCACCATTGCTCGCCAACTGTTTGGCGACAGCGCGGAACCGGCGTAAAAATGAGCGGTCTTATTCATTTGCCGTTGTCCACCGTGCAGGTAGACTGGGCAAAATTTGCAGGCCATCTTTGAGGACTAGGCGCCAACAATGAAGCAATTTATTGAATTTATTCCACTTATCGTTTTCTTCGCGGTCTACAAGTTCTACGACATCTACATGGCTACCGGCGCACTGGTGGTAGTCACCGGTCTGCAGCTCGCCTATAGCTGGATCCGCTATCGCAAAGTCGAGAAGATGCAGCTCTTTACCTTCCTGCTGGTTGGCTTCTTTGGCGGCCTCACGGTTTTCTTCCACGATGACACCTTCATCAAGTGGAAAGTGACTGTCATCAACGTACTGTTCGCACTGGGTCTGCTCATCAGCCGCTACGGCTTTGGCAAGAACCTGATCAAACAGATGTTGGCCAAGGAACTGCAAGCGCCCGATAAGGTCTGGGACACTGTCAATCTCGGCTGGGTCGGCTTCTTTACCGTCTGTGGCCTGCTCAACCTCTACGTGGCATTCAACATGCCGCAGGAGATGTGGGTCAACTTCAAGGTGTTCGGCCTGCTGGGGATGACGCTGGTCTTTACCCTGCTGAGCGGCGTCTATCTCTATCGCCACATCCCTGCCGAGCAGTTGTCCCAGCAAAAAGACGAACCAAAAAAATAACCCTCATCAGAAAAGGATTGTCTCATGTGGTATCTCATCTACGCCGAAGATGTCCCCGATAGCCTGCCACTTCGCAAGCAGGTTCGCCCTGCCCATCTGGCTCGCCTGCAAGCCCTGCAGGATGAAGGGCGCCTGCTGACCGCCGGTCCCAACCCGGCCATCGATGCCGAGGATCCAGCAGATGCAGGCTTTACCGGCAGCACCGTTATCGCCGAGTTTGCCTCGCAAGCTGACGCCAAAGCCTGGGCTGATGCCGACCCTTATGTGACCGCCGGTGTTTACGCCAAGGTCACCATCAAGCCGTTCAAAAAGGTCTTCTGACCCGAAGCGAATAGCGAAATAAAAAAGGCCGGACTGGAAGTTCACTCCAGTCCGGCCTTTTTGCATCCCGATATCTCGTTTATGCCCTGGCGACAAACCAGGGGTTAAGGATGTCGGGCTTGTTGTAACGCAGCGGCGAGCCATCGAGTTGGGCGACGCTGCCCCCCGCCCCCTCCAGCACCGCCTGCGCAGCGCCGGTATCCCACTCGCAGGTGGGGGCGAGGCGTGGATAGAGCTCGGCGCCCCCCTCGGCAATGATGCAGAACTTGAGGGAGCTGCCCATGGAGACCAGCTCGATCTCGCCAAAAGGAGCCAAGAAATCGAGGGTCTCCTGCGACAGGTGGTTGCGACTGCCCACCACTCGCCACGCCGCTCCTTCACGATGAGGCCGGGTCTGGATAGGCTCGCGCTTGCCATCGGCGATTCGCCAGGCACCGAGCCCCTTTCCGCCATACCAGAGCTTATCCAGCACAGGGGCATAGACCATCCCCCAGCGCGGCGTCCCCTTTTCAATCAGCGCGATATTGACGGTGAACTCGCCGTTGCGCGAGACAAACTCCTTGGTGCCGTCGAGGGGATCCACCAGCCAGTAGCGGGACCAGCCGTGGCGCGCCGCCATTACCTCGGACCCCGACTCCTCCGACAGTACAGGGATATCAGGAGTCAGCCGTGCCAACCCCTGAACGATCACCTCATGAGCCCCCTTGTCGGCCGCGGTCAGGGGACTCTCGTCGCTCTTGTACTCTACCGCGAAGGGCTGGCTGTAGATGGCCATGATGGCCGCTCCCGCCGCGCGGGCGACAGGTTCAAGTTCGGTGATATCGGG
Organism: Aeromonas sp. S13(2024); assembly: GCF_041402405.1. Classification (NCBI taxonomy): domain Bacteria; kingdom Pseudomonadati; phylum Pseudomonadota; class Gammaproteobacteria; order Aeromonadales; family Aeromonadaceae; genus Aeromonas; species Aeromonas sp. S13(2024). The sequence continues at coordinate 7,066 of NZ_JBGLRA010000013.1, forward strand.
GTGGTACAGGGGATGATCCATAACAATCTCGTCCAGCTCACAGGGTCAACCAGTGTAACCCTTTTGACATCAACTGCTTATAGCCGATTGTGCTGGGTTATTACAGCTCGGTGGCCGCCAGCCCATTGCCCTCACTTGAACAACACCTGAAATAACAAAGGACGCCGTGGCGTCCCTTGTTATTTCTAGCGACCGGTCTCAGGCCGCGGGCCTATTTTGCAACTCAGATCCCCTGACGGGCTTCCTGCATCAGCAGGCGCATATCGCTCACGGCCTTGGCCAGACCATCGAAGGCGGCACGGCCAATGATGGCGTGGCCGATGTTGAGCTCATAGAGCTCGGGGATGGCGGCGATGGCCTTGACGTTGTGGTAGTGCAGGCCGTGGCCGGCATTGACCTTGAGCCCCTTGCCAGCGGCATAGGAGGCACCGGCGGCGATGCGCTTGAACTCGGCGTTGCGCTCGGCATCGGTGGTGGCATCGGCGTAACGACCGGTATGGATCTCGATAAAGGGGGCGCCACTCTCGGCGGCCGCATCGATCTGGATGGGATCGGCATCGATAAAGAGGGAAACCTGGGCACCCACCGCGGAGAGACGGGCAACGGCATCAGTCACCTTGTCCAGCTGACCGGCCACATCCAGACCGCCCTCGGTGGTCACCTCGGTACGCTTCTCCGGCACCAGACAGACGAAGTGGGGCTTGATGCGGCAGGCGATGCCGATCATCTCTTCGGTCACTGCCATCTCCAGGTTCATCCTCGTCTGGATAGTCTGGCGCAGGATATCCACATCGCGGTCGGTGATGTGGCGACGATCTTCACGCAGATGCACGGTAATGCCATCGGCCCCCGCCTGCTCGGCCACGAATGCGGCCTGTACCGGATCAGGATACTGGGTGCCACGGGCGTTGCGCAGGGTGGCGATATGGTCGATGTTCACACCCAGATAGATTTCACTCATTGAGAACTCCTTGAAAGGCTTCATCTGTTGACTGCGCGGTCAGCGAATCACACCGCGCCAATATCCGTATGTCTGTAATCTGTGTCAGCCTTGCATACTGGCTTTGCGTTTTAAAAACAGCTCCCGGCTCTTTAGCTGGCGCTTGCCCAGATAGGGTTGCAGTGCCAATCGGCTGAAACGTTTGGCCGCCTGCAGCAAGGGAGGGGTATCGAAACGTCCCTCGGCAAAGGCGAGCAGGTGGGCACCGAGAAACAGGGTACGGGGATCCGGCGCCCGCTCGCAAGCAACAAAGCCCAATTCACGCTCAAAGCCATAGAGCAGGGTCGGCTCGATGGGCGACTCGTCGTCCGCCGTGTATTCGAAATCCACCGCATAGCCGAGCGCCTGCAACAGCAGGAACTCGAAGCGGCGCAGCGGCAGCTCCGGCGTCTCGCCGTCGGCCAGCGCCATGATGGCACGGGCATAGGCATCGAACACTTCGGGGAACGGGGTGTGCGCTTCCAGCAGGTAGTAGACCAGCTCGTTGAGATAGAGGCCGTAGAAGAGGCGATCGCCACCGAGACGCAGGGAGTGATCCGGGCATTCGACCTGGGTGAGGTTCTTGAGATCGCCCTTGCCGCGCCAGGCGATGGTGAGCAGGGTAAAGGGTTGCAGCAGCCCCTTGAGAGGCGAGCGTGGCCCGCGAGAACCGCGAGCCACCAGAGTAAATCGGCCACTATCCTGGGTGAAGACCTCGACCAGCTGGCTGGTCTCCCGATAGGGCCGACTGTGGATGACGAAAGCCGGGGTCAGCAATCAGTCGTCACCATACCCGAGGCTGCGCAGGGCGCGCTCATCATCAGCCCAGCCCGACTTGACCTTGACCCACAGCTCGAGGTGCACCTTGTTCTGGAACAGACGCTCCATATCGAGGCGCGCTTCGGTGCCGATGGTCTTGATCTTCTCGCCCTTGTTACCGATGACCATCTTCTTCTGGCCATCGCGCTCGACCAGGATCAGGCCGTGGATGTGATAGAGGCCGTTCTCTTCCACCTTGAATCGCTCGATCTCCACCGTCACCGAGTAGGGCAGCTCCTCGCCGGTGAAGCGCATCAGCTTCTCGCGGATGATTTCGGAGGCCATAAAGCGGGACGAGCGGTCGGTCACGTAATCTTCCGGGAAGAAATGGACGTTTTCCGGCAGCAGCTCCTTGGCCCACTCGCGGATCTTCTCCACGTTGGTGCCCTTTTCGGCACTGATGGGCAGAATATGGGCGAAGTTCATCTGTTGGCCCAGCCACTCGAGGTGGGGCAGCAGATCTTCTTTCTCTTTGACGTTGTCGATCTTGTTGACCGCCAGCACCACAGGGCACTTGAGATTGCGCAGCTTGCCCAGCACCATCTCGTCGTCTTTGGTCCAGTGGGTACCGTCGACCATGAACACCACCATGGCCACATCACCCAGCGAACTGGTGGCGGCACGGTTCATCAGGCGGTTGATGGCCCGTTTCTCTTCAATGTGCAGACCCGGGGTATCCACATAGATGGTCTGGTAGTTATCCTCGGTGTCGATCCCCAAAATCCGGTGACGGGTGGTCTGGGGCTTCTTCGAGGTGATGCTGACCTTCTGGCCAAGCAGCTTGTTGAGCAGGGTGGACTTGCCCACATTCGGGCGGCCCACGATGGCGACAAAGCCGCAGTAGGTGGTATCTGTCATGACAGTTTTTCCAATGCTTGCTGCGCCGCGGCCTGTTCGGCCTTGCGACGGCTGGTGCCGACCCCGACGAGGGGACCATCCAGACCTTCCACGTCACACTGGACAGTGAACTCCTGGTTGTGGGCCTCGCCCTTGACGTTGGTCACGGTGTAGGTCGGCAGGGATTTGCGGCTTCCCTGCAAAATTTCTTGCAGACGGGTCTTGGGATCTTTCTGCTCGATGCCAGGCTTGATCTCTTCCAGGCGGCTGGCGTACCAGCTCAGCAGCAGTGTCCGCACCGTCTCAAGATTGGTATCCAGATAGACGGCACCGATCACCGCCTCGACCGTGTCGGCCAGAATGGATTCGCGGCGAAAACCGCCGCTCTTGAGTTCGCCGGGGCCCAGGATCAGGTGATCCCCGAGATCAAACTCCCGGCCCAGTTCGGCCAGGGTCTTCTCGCGCACCAAGGTGGCGCGCATCCGGCTGAGATCCCCTTCCGCCGCTTGCGGGAAGCGGTGGAACAGATCGTCGGCAATCACCAGACTCAAAATAGAGTCACCCAGAAATTCCAGTCGTTCATTGTGACGGGAGCCGGCGCTGCGGTGAGTCAGCGCCCGGGTCAGTAGTTCCAGATCCGCAAAGACATGCCCGAGACGGGACTGCAGTCTGTTCATCTTGATATTCATTTACTTGATTCCGCCAATGCGGTTGAAGCGCACACCTGTCGGTACCCAACTTGGCAGCAGGGAGCCTTCTTCGCGCTCGAATTCAAAACTTATCCAGATAGCGACCGCCTTGCCGACCAGATTCTGCTCGGGCACAAAGCCCCAGAAGCGGCTGTCGGTGCTGTTGTCGCGGTTGTCGCCCATCACGAAATACTGGCCTTCCGGTACCACCCACTCGTCGGGGTAGGTGCCGGGCTGGCGATAGTAACGGCCAACCATGTCGGGCATCAGCGGATTGCGCAGGGTCTCGTGGGAGACATCGCCCAACTGCTCGGTATAGCGATCAAGGGGGATCCCCATCTGGGTAAATTCGCCTCTTTGTTCAAACTTGACGTCGAGCTTCTTGAAGCCCGGACACGTTTTCCCTTCCTGCTCTTCGCACTTGGGCCGGATCATCAGCTCCTTGTTGCGATAGATGACCCGATCACCCGGCATGCCGACCACCCGTTTGATGTAGTCAACGCGCGGTTCAAGGGGATACTTGAACACCACCACGTCGCCACGCTTGGGCTCGCCAGTCTCGAGAAACTTGGTGTTGGTCACCGGATCCCGCAGACCGTAGGCAAATTTTTCCACCAGGATGAAGTCGCCCACCAGCAGGGTGGGCATCATGGAACCTGACGGGATCTGGAACGGTTCAAAAATGAACGAACGCAGGATCAGCACAAAGGTGATGACCGGGAAGACCCCGGCGGTCTGTTCAATCCAGACCGGCACGGGGGCCACCTTGGCCAGGGTCTTCTCATCCAGGTGTGCACCGCCATGGGCACGAGCCACGGCAATCTTGGCGGCGCGCTGCTTGGACCAAATCATCTTGTCCAGACACCAGATAACACCGGTGATCGCACAGACCACCACCAGGATCAGGGAAAACGTGCTTGCCATCTATTAATCCTTTCCGACGTGGAGAATCGCGAGGAAGGCTTCCTGCGGCACGTCGACACGGCCGAGGGACTTCATCCGCTTCTTACCTTCTTTCTGCTTGTTCAGCAGTTTCTTCTTACGACTCACGTCACCACCGTAACACTTGGCGGTTACGTCTTTACGCAGAGCCTTGACGGTGCTGCGAGCGATGATCTGGTTGCCGATGGCCGCCTGAATGGCGATATCGAACATCTGGCGCGGGATCAGCTCGCGCATCTTCTCCACCACCTGACGACCGCGATACTGGGCGTTGTCCTTGTGGGTGATGATAGCCAGGGCATCGACGCGCTCACCGTTGATCATGATATCCAGACGGACCATGTCGGAGGTTTCGAAACGCTTGAAGCCGTAGTCCAGCGAGGCGTAACCGCGACTGGTGGACTTCAGACGGTCGAAGAAGTCGAGCACCACTTCCGCCATCGGGATTTCATAGGTCAGCGCCACCTGCTTGCCGTGATAGACCATGTTGGTCTGCACGCCACGCTTCTCGATACAGAGGGTGATCACGTTGCCCATGTACTCCTGCGGCAGCAGGATGTGGCACTCGGCGATCGGCTCGCGCATCTCCTTGATGCTGGTGATGGCGGGCATCTGGGCCGGGCTGTCGATGTGGATGGTAGAACCGTCGGTCAGCTCGATCTCGTACACTACGGTCGGCGCCGTGGTGATCAGATCCAGATCGTATTCACGCTCCAGACGCTCCTGAATGATCTCCATGTGCAGCATGCCGAGGAAGCCGCAACGGAAGCCGAAGCCCAGCGCAGTGGAGCTCTCCGGTTCGAAGAACAGGGAGGCATCGTTCAGGGAGAGCTTGTCGAGGGCGTCACGGAACGACTCGTAGTCATCGCTGGAGATGGGGAACAGACCCGCATAAACCTGCGGCTTCACCTTCTTGAAGCCAGCCAGCGCCTTGTCGGCACCGTTCTTGGCCTGAGTCAGGGTATCGCCCACCGGCGCGCCGTGGATGTCCTTGATACCGCAGACAACCCAACCTACCTCGCCACAGCCCAGACCTTGGGTATCCACCTGCTTGGGCGTGAAGATACCGATACGATCGACACCCCACACCTGACCGGTGCTCATCACCTTGATCTTGTCGTTCTTCTTCAGGGAACCGTTCTTGATCCGCACCAAAGAGACAACCCCCAGATAGGAGTCGAACCAGGAGTCGATGATCAGCGCCTGCAGCGGGGCATCCGGGTCACCTTCCGGTGCCGGGATCTTGGCAACGATCTCTTCCAGCACAAGATCAACACCCAGACCGGTCTTGGCGGAGCAGCGCACCGCATCGACCGCGTCGATACCGACGATGTCTTCGATCTCCTCGGCAACCCGCTCGGGTTCTGCGGCCGGCAGGTCAATCTTGTTCAGCACCGGCACCACTTCCAGATCCATTTCCATGGCGGTGTAGCAGTTGGCCAGAGTCTGTGCCTCAACCCCCTGGCCGGCATCCACCACCAGCAGCGCCCCTTCACAGGCCGCCAAAGAGCGGGAGACCTCGTAGGAGAAATCAACGTGGCCCGGGGTGTCGATAAAGTTCAGCTGGTAGGTGTTACCGTCTTGTGCCTGGTAGTTCAGGGTCACACTCTGTGCTTTGATGGTAATGCCGCGCTCGCGCTCCAGATCCATGGAGTCAAGCACCTGAGCCTGCATCTCGCGGTCGGACAAGCCACCGCAAGTCTGGATCAGACGGTCCGACAGGGTCGATTTACCGTGGTCGATGTGCGCAATAATCGAAAAGTTACGAATGTGTTTCATCGAGCAAGAGTCACTCAAAATTAGTTAAGGTCAGTTATGGAGGCGCGATTTTACTGGATAACCCGGCTGACGGCCATTCTTTAGTCGCCAGCGCCAGTGAAATAGCGCCTGTTCAGTCAGGGGAGGATGCGGACAGGGACGACAGCGCCGAGCATCTGCGGGCCGTAACGCCCCTGATCCAGGCGGTTGGAAAAGTAACGAACCAGTAAAAAGCCCAGCACGCCTCCCAGCAGGCAGCAGAGAATGGTAATCCCCTCCCCGCCCGAGAGCAGCGGCGCCAGCCAGAGCTGCCCCAGCAAGGCGCCGGCCAACAGACACAAAAGCGGCAACACATAGACCAGCGCCGCCCCGCGCAGCAGACTCTCTTGCGGGATACCGAGCCTAACTTGCTGGCCAACCCGCACCTCGGCGGTCAGCCTGACTCGCAAGCGGGGAGCTTTCAAGGGAAACGCCTTGGCCACGGTGCCGGTACCGCAGTTGGATTGCTGCTGACAACCACTGCAGGCGGAGCGACGCTCACATTCCACCCAGGCATGGTCACCCTCAATGGCCACCACAGTCGCCAGCTCTTCACTCATCTCATTCACGGCAACACCTCGGGTTCACACAATCAGGGGATCTGACCACGACTCGCCACGCTCGGCAAGCGGGGAACAACCCCGCATCCCCCGTTACTGCACCGCTTCGTTGCGGGCCAGCGGCTGGACCGACTCGGCGATGCGCTTGGCGGTTTCGGCAGGCACCTCGCCGACCACGGTGATCTCGACCCCCACCTCGTTGACATAGCTCACCAGGGAGGTCGCCCCCTGGCGGATCAGCTGCTGGCGCACCGCCTGCTTGGGATCGACCCGGGAGACGTAGACCGAGAGATCCACCAGCCCGTCGGAGAGCATCATGTAATCCACCGGCATACTGGTGGTCACCAGCTGGTGCCGGTCTTGCGACAGCACCTTGAAGCCATCGGGCAGCCAGGTGATTTGCCAGTTCAACTGCTGTTGCGGCGCCGGATAGGCATCCTCCAGCGCCAGCGCTGGAGGCTGCTTGCTGTTGGCCAGCTTCACCAGCCAGGGGGCCGGTTTGCTCTGCAGATCCAGCTCGACACCGAGTACCTGCTCCACCAGATTGCCTTCCCGCTCGACCATGTCGATCCGCAACAGCAAGTGGCTCTGCTCGTCAATCCAGAGCACGAAACCATATTTATCGGCCTCTTTAGGCACCAGCCTCACCACCTGTGCCACCACACCGGCGACACGGCTGCGGCCGGCCAGCACAGGATCATAGCTCTCCAGCACCTGCGCCAGCGGCATCCTGACCAGGGTCGACCAGATACCGGGGAAGCGGGCATCCTTCAGGGTGTAGGGATCGTGGCTGTTTTCAAAGAAGGTGTATTCGTTCTGGCGCTGGAGATACTCTATCGCCTTGCCGTCGAGGTAACTGAGGTGGGCCACTTCCTTGCCGTTGATCACGGCATGGCTGATCCGGATCGGTTCAAGACGCCCCTGACGGGCCTTGACCATGGACAACTCGAAATTCTGTTGCTGCACGGCACTCTGCATCTGCTGCAACAAGGCCTCGGCCGACTTATCGTCGGCCGAGGCCTTGGCACTGATCAGCAGGAGAGAGGCCAGCAAAATACGGCTGGACTGGCGCACGTTTGTATCCCTGACAATTCGTTATTGTTGGATCTGTCTGTCTTGCAACAGGCGCTGCTGCAACTGGTGGTCACGCAGGAAGGCGTTGATCCGCTCCCGCTGCTCCTGCATCTGCTGTTCGGTCAGCCCCTGCTGACGGGCACGGGCACCATCCTGTTGCGGATAATGAACACTCACAGGCGCCGCACTGCCACCGATTGGAATGGTATTGAGCACCGGATTGGCCGGAACGCCATCATGCCCCTGATACTGCTGCACCCCGAAGATAACGGCAGCGGCCACGGATGCCGCAATGGCATATTGACCCAGCTGCTGACCGACACGGCGGAACAACGGAACCACATTAGAATCTGTCTTGACCGGTGCAACGGCAGGTTGCAGCACGGGAGCCGTCTCGACCGGCTTGGGTGCCAGTATGGTGGGCTCATCCTCCAGCGCAGCCATAATGCTGTCACTGAGATCCAGTTGCAGATTGACCGGCAGGTCACCCCGCATGGCATCGCCGATCAGGTGGTAACGACCCCAGGTATCTTGCAAGTCGGAGTCCATCTCCAGCTCGTTCAGTACCTCTGCGTCACTCAGGTCACCATCCATCAGGGCAGAGATTTGCTCTTTATTTGCCATAAGTTAACCCGTCTTTCCCCAGTTAATTCTCGATCAGAGGTTGCAGCTTTTTATCGATTGCTTCCCTCGCCCGGAAGATACGGGATCTGACCGTACCCACTGGGCAATCCATGATTTCGGCAATCTCTTCGTAGCTCAGCCCTTCCAGTTCGCGAAGGGTGATAGCTGTCCTCAGGTCTTCCGGCAATGCCTCTATGGCTGAAAACACGGTGCGTTTGATCTCGTCAGTCAGCGCCAGGTTTTCGGGGGTTGAGACCTCTTGCAAGGCTTCACCACCACCATAAGACTCCGCTTCGTCAGCCTCCACATCACTGCTGGGCGGCCTGCGCCCCTGGGAGGTGAGATAATTCTTCGCCGTGTTCACGGCAATTCGGTACAACCAAGTGTAAAAAGCACTTTCGCCACGGAATGTCGGCAATGCACGGTAGGCTTTTATAAAGGCCTCTTGCGCCACATCGGGCACATCACCGGGATTGTTGACATACCTGGCAACCAGGTTGACCACCTTATGCTGGTATTTTTTTACCAACAGGTTGAAAGCTGCTTTATCGCCGCGCTGGACCCGTTCAACCAGCTGTTCGTCCAGTAGATTCTGGTCGCTCATCAGAGCCGTAAAACCCCCATCAGGTTATCGTTTTTCTTTTCCGGCCCTTCCTAAGCGCACAAGTTCAGACAGGGAGAATCAGAGAAAGTTCGCTTCAATTGAAAAAAATGTGATGCAGGCTGCATCCTCGCCCTCGCTTGGGCTACCATGGTGCCAGTTCTTAATCCAGGCCAATGATACTTATGAAAGCAAGTGTTGAATACCTTTGCGATGTACTGATCATTGGCAGCGGTGCCGCTGGTTTGTCCCTCGCGTTGCGATTGGCAGACCACGCCAAAGTCCTGGTTCTGAGCAAGGGGCCCATCAGTGAAGGGGCCACTTTCTATGCGCAAGGAGGCATCGCTGCCGTTTTCGACGAAACCGACAGCATCGAATCCCATGTGAGCGACACGCTCAACGCGGGCGCCGGGTTGTGTGACCCGGCAGTGGTCGAGTTCACCGCTCGCCACGCTCGCGAATCCATCCAGTGGCTCATTCAGCAAGGGGTCCCCTTCGATCAGGAGGAGAACGCCGACGGCGAGTCCCAGTACCACCTCACCCGGGAAGGGGGCCACAGCCATCGCCGCATCTTCCACGCGGCCGACGCCACCGGCAAGGCGGTGCAACTGACCCTGATCGATCAGGTCCGTGCCCACCCCAATATCCAGCTGATGGAGCGCTTCAACGCGGTTGACCTCATCACCACCCGCAAGCTCAACCTGCCGGGCAACAAGGTGCTGGGCGCCTACGTCTGGAACCGCAACGCCGAGCAGGTCGAGGTGATCCGTGCCCGTTTCGTGGCACTGGCCACCGGCGGAGCCTCCAAGGTCTACCAGTACACTTCCAACCCGGATGTGAGCTCTGGCGATGGCATCGCCATGGCATGGCGGGCTGGCTGCCGGGTGGCGAACCTGGAGTTCAACCAGTTCCACCCCACCAGTCTGTTCCACCCCGATGACCCCAACTTCCTGCTGACCGAAGCGCTGCGTGGCGAGGGGGCTTATCTGCGCCGCCCGGACGGCAGCCGCTTTATGCCGGAGTTTGACGAGCGGGCCGAGCTGGCACCGCGGGACATAGTCGCCCGCGCCATCGACCACGAGATGAAGCGGCTCGGGGCGGACTGCATGTATCTGGACATCAGCCACAAACCGGCCGATTTCATCATCAAGCACTTCCCGACCATTTATGAGCGATGCCTCGCGGTCGGCATCGACATCACCAAGGAGCCGATGCCCATCGTGCCAGCCGCCCACTACACCTGTGGCGGCGTGATGATCGACAACAATGGCCAGACCGATATTCCCGGCCTCTATGCCATCGGCGAAGTGACCTACACCGGTCTGCACGGCGCCAACCGCATGGCCTCCAACTCCCTGCTGGAATGCGTGGTCTATGCCCATCAGGCGGGGGCCGATATTCTGGCCAAGCTGCCGATGAGCGTGGAGCCGCCGCGCCTGCCGGTGTGGGACGAGAGCAAGGTGGAAGATTCCGACGAACTGGTGGTGATCCAGCACAACTGGCACGAGTTGCGGTTGATGATGTGGGACTACGTGGGGATAGTGCGTACCAACAAACGCCTGGCTCGCGCCAAGCGCCGCATCGACCTGCTCAAGCAGGAGGTGCAGGAGTACTACGCCAACTTCCGTGTCTCCAACAACCTGCTGGAGCTGCGCAACCTGCTGCAGGTGGCCGAGCTTATCGTCAACTGCGCCCTGCAGCGCAAGGAGTCCCGTGGCCTGCACTACAACCTGGATCATCCGGATATGCTGCCGGACTCCAAACCGACCGTGCTGACCCCGGAGCGGGATTAATCCCCCTTCCCGCAAAACGTTACAGCAATCAGTGACCCCGCCCCGGCGGGGTCACTTGTTTTCAACCGCTTTTCAGCCACAAAAAGAGTGTCGCCAGCCACATGGCAACAGCTTATCGCGATAAATCAGCGCATGGTCATCACGGAAAGCAGGCGTCAGCGCCGGGACGGCAGAAAGTGGATGGCTCGCGCCAGCAGGCGGTAATGTTCGGTGGGAAGGGCGTCGGAGAATAGCCACAGTTGCCGTGGCGACACAGCTCCACTCGCTTGCGGTTCGGGACAAAGTGCCAGCCTGAGCACGCCGGGCAGAATGCGGCTTTTCTTGTCGAGCTGATAGCGACGACCTTGCCACTGTAGCCACTGGCCATCCCAGACAAGCTCGAACGGGGGCTCGTCGAGCGCACGCCAGCTAAAGTAGAGCGCCACCAGCCAGACGGGCAGCAACAGCGCCCACTGCCAACCGGCAATCAGGCCAGCCACCGGCCAGAGCAGCAACAGAAAGAGGGCCACCAGCAAATATTGCTGATGGCGGGAGGGGTGAACCGTCATGATCACCCGCTCCACAGGATTACCCCTGGCGGTCGTGGCGCGCCTGATTGCGCTCCAGGATCATCGGGATCATGGCGGCAAATGCGGGATCGGCAGGGACACCATGCCCCATGCACCATTTGAACAGATCCGGATCGTCGCTCGCCAGCAGGCGGATAAAGGTCTGCTGATCGGCTTCGCTCAGGGAGTCGAACTCGTGTTCGAAAAAGGGCATAAAGATCACATCCAGCTCGAGCATACCGCGACGGCAGGCCCACTTCAGGCGGGATTTTTCAACTGGGCTCAACATGGCACTCTCCTTACAAAGACCGGGGGATGGTACCAGCTGGATTTTCCGGCTGACAAACATTAGTTACGTCTTTACCATGCAGCTCACATACTTTCTCTCTGGAATACCATCGTGAGCCTGCAACCACCTGTTTTTCCTGCCGAGCCGACCCGCTTCCCCCTGACCAAGCTGGCCATCACCCGTATCAGCGGCCAGGATCGCGCCAAATATCTGCAAGGTCAGGTCACCTGTGATGTCAACGCCCTGCAACCGGGGCAACAGACCCCGGGCGGCCACTGTGATCCCAAGGGCAAGCTGTGGAGCAATTTCCGCCTGCTCTGCCTCGACGACAGCCTGCTGCTGCTGACCAGCCCTTCAGTGTTGGAACGTCAGTTGCCGGAGCTGAAGAAATTTGCCGTCTTCTCCAAGGTCGAGATCGCCGCCGATGAGCGTCACGCTACCGGGATCGCCGGTACGGGCAGCGATGGCTGGATCGCCGCGCAGTTTGGCCTTCTGCAGAGCGGTCTTATCGACGGCGGCATGGCGGTGAAGATTGAGCAGGATCGCTGGCTGCTGGTGAGCAATCAGCAAGCCGACGCCCTGCCGCAAGGTGACGAGTCACTCTGGTGGGGGCTCGAGATCAAGGCGGGCCTGCCACACATGGAGGCGGTGCATCAGGGGGAGTTCATCCCGCAGATGCTCAACCTGCAGGCACTGGACGGCATCAGCTTCAACAAGGGCTGCTACATGGGGCAGGAGACGGTGGCCCGCGCCAAGTATCGCGGCGCCAACAACCGCGCCCTGTTCCTGCTGGCGGGCACTACCGGCGAGCCGGTTGCCAGCGGCGATACTCTGGAGCTGCAACTGGGTGACAACTGGCGCCGCAGCGGCATGGTGCTCAACGCCTGGCAACAGGCCGGGCAGGTGTGGCTCACCGCCGTACTGCCGAAAGATACCGAGGCTGACGCCCAATTCCGCCTCAAGCAGGACGAAGGCTCCCGCCTCACCCTGCAACCCCTGCCTTACGCCCTGACCGAGTAAGGTCGGCTAGCGAGGCACGCGCGCCAGCAGTGCCTCCTTCAGCCAGCGCCCCGCCTGCCCCAGCGGGCGGGCGCGATGCCACTGCAACTCCAGCGCCAACGCATGGCTGGCGATAAAGTCCGGCTCCAGCACCACCACCTCGCCCCGCTTCAACGGTTGATGTAGCAGAAATTCCGGAATCGCGGACCAGCCAAGGCCCCGCTTGACCAGCTCCAGCACCCCGAGATCCCCCTCGACCCACCACACCTGGGCCGAGATGCGAAAACGCTGGCGCTCGCTCCCTTCCCGTCGGCCGGTGACCATCAGCTGGCGTGCCCCCTGCAGATCGACCTCCCGCAGTGGCTGCTTGCGGGCCAGCGGATGATCCGGTGACACCACCAGCGGCATGGTCACCTCCCCCAGCGAATGGGCGACAATCTCCCGCTGGGGATGCACCTTCTGATAACTGATGCCGAGCTGGGCCCGACCGGTCACCAGCATCTCGGTCACATCCTCCATCAGCGGGAAGAGCAGCTCCAGCTCCACGGTCGGGTAGCGAGTGGCGAACTCCTCCAGCAAGGTGCCGAGCCAGGGGAGGTGGGAATCATCATCGATGGCCAAAGTGAGCCGCGTCTCCACCCCGGCCGCCAGCTCCCCGGCAATGGATTGCAACCGTTCACTCTGCGCCAGCAGGATCCCCGCCTCCTGCACCATGCGGGCCCCCGCCTCCGTCAGTTGCGGATAGCGGCCGCTGCGGTCAAACAGGGTGAGCGCCAGATCGATCTCCAGATTGGCGATGGCGCTGCTCACCACCGACTGCGCCTTGCCCAGCTTGCGGGCGGCAGCGGAAAACGAGCCGGTTTCGGCGGCCGCCAGCAAGATCCTCAGTTGTTCCAGTGATGGCGTCATCTTATGGCCCTCCGGCAAGCTCTCTCATCCATCTATTTTAGCGATGGATACCAACATGAATCTATCGCTAAAGATCTATAGATTAACCAGCAATCCGTGAATAAATCTGATTGAGAGAGTGACTTATGCGTACCCGTAACGATCGCCTGCGCCATGCCATTGGCTTTGAATTTATTGGCCTGCTGATTGCCGCCCCGCTGGCCAGCTGGGTTACCGGGGTCGGGCTAAACCATATGGGCCCGCTGGCACTATTCTTCTCGGTGCTGGCCACGGTCTGGAACTACATCTACAACATCGGGGTCGACAAGCTGCTGCTGAAATATCAGGGCCATACCCACAAAACCCTGTGGCAACGGGTGCTGCATACCTTCGGCTTTGAGGGCGGTCTGCTGATCGTCGCGCTGCCGGTCATGTCCTGGTGGCTGAGCGTCAGCATGCTGGAGGCGCTGGTGCTGGACCTGGGCTTCGTCGTCTTCTACCTGATCTATGCCTTCGTCTACAACTGGGGCTATGACAAGGTGTTCCCCATCCCCCGCGAAGTGCCGCACGGTATGCCCCAAGAGGCGCGCTAAGGCACGAATCAGTTGGATTGAAACCGAGAAGTGAAGGTCAACAAGGGAAGGCAACAGAAGAAACGACACGGCCCCACCATGGCAGACATGATGGGGCCGCAACAGGGATCAGCGCTGGCAGGCCGGCTGATTCAGAGGTAAGGATTCAGGCCTGCCCGTCGCTCAGGCCTGGGCCTTGAGTTCTTCGCCGCTCTCGTCAGTTGCGACAGCCTCTTCAGGCTGTGCCTGGGCAGCCTGCAGCGCTTCCAGCTCGCTCTGATAATCGCTCAGGATCTGCTGGGCAAGCGCCATATCTCCCTTGTGTTTGCGCTCGAACAGATGGTGCTGCACCACGCCGTTGAGATACTCCACTGTAATGGGCTGCTCCAGGGTGGCCATCAGCTCCTCTTTCTCCAGCTCGGCATTGATTTCATCGGCGGTCGTGCGCAGCAGCCCGGCCAATTGAACCAACATGCGGCGCTCACCTTCGCGCAGCAGGCTCAACATGCGGTTTCTCTGCTGCTCATTCTGTTGGGTCATACATTTCCTTACGTCAATTGGGAACAAGCCCGCTCATTCTGCCCTGTCCCCATGACAGCGTCTATCTCATGCCCCCCACAAATTTTTGGCGCTGGCTCACAAATGGCTACAGATGCTATTTGAAGCGGCTCTGGGGTATAGTAGCCGCTGATTTTCGGGCGCTTTTTTCACCTTCATCCGCAGACAGGGATGAAACGGCAAGGGCGCCTGCCCGGTTTACCCCAATGAGGTGAAGATCCGCTTTATGACCGACGCCATTGTGGTGCTCTGCACCTGCCCAGATCAAACCAGTGCCGACCTTCTCTGCGAACAGCTGCTGAACCAGCAGCTGGCCGCCTGCATCAATCAACTGCCGGGCGTCACCTCCGTCTATCGTTGGCAAGGCAAGGTGGAGCGCGCCACCGAGATCCAGCTCATCATCAAATCCCGCCAATCGCGCTTTGCCGAGCTACAGGCATGTATTCAAGCCAATCACCCTTATGAGGTTCCCGAGCTGCTGGCCCTGCCGGTGAGTGCCGGACTACCCGCCTATCTGGACTGGCTCAATGGGGAGACCTCATGACATTCAACCGCTTGCTCTCTCCCCTGCTGCTGCTCTGTGCCCTGCTGATGACAGCGGTGGGCAGCGCCCCAGCCCACGCCAGCGGCACCGATCTGCTCAGCTCGCTGGGCATTGAGGCCAATGCCAAACCCAAATTTTTGCAGGTCGATGAGGCCTTTCAGATCGAGAGCGAACAGCGTGGCGATCAGCTGCTGCTGACCCTCCACATCGCCGACGATTACTACCTCTATCGCCACAGCCTGCGCTTCAAGGGGAACAACCTCACCTTCAGCGAGCCGACCCTGCCGGAAGGCACCGAGCACGAGGATGACTTCTTCGGCAAGACCCGGGTCTACTACCAGCAGGTGAGCATCGCGGTGCCGCTCAAAGAAGTGGGCGACGGCGCTACCCTGCGGGTGCGCTATCAGGGCTGCACCGACGGCCTCTGCTACCCGCCGACCGACAAACTGATCGACGTGACCCCGCTGGTCACGGCAACCACAGCGTCCACTGCTGATACGGCACAAAGCGTCGCACCGGTTAGCCAGCAGGATCAGCTGGCCGCCGCCCTCGGCCATCAGGGATTCTGGCTCAGCATCGTCGCCTTCTTCGCGCTGGGGCTGGGGCTCGCCTTCACCCCCTGCGTCTTCCCCATGTACCCAATCCTGACCGGCATCATCGCCGGTGCCGGCCATCGCCTCTCCACCGGTCGCGCCTTCCTGCTCTCCTTTGTCTATGTGCAGGGGATGGCTGTCACCTACACCCTGCTCGGACTGGTAGTGGCCTCGGCGGGTCTGAAATTCCAGGCGGCGCTGCAACATCCCTATGTGCTGATCGCCCTCTCGGTGATGTTCGTGCTGCTGGCCCTCTCCATGTTCGGACTCTATACGCTGCAACTGCCGAGCAGTTTGCAAACCCGTCTCTCCGGCCTATCCAACCGCCAGCAGGGGGGCTCGGTAGTCGGGGTTGCCATCATGGGGATGATCTCTGGGCTGGTCTGCTCCCCCTGCACCACGGCGCCGCTCTCGGGGGCGCTGATCTACGTGGCCCAGAGCGGCGATCTCTGGCTCGGCGGGGCGGCGCTCTATGCGCTGTCACTGGGGATGGGGCTACCGCTGCTGCTGCTCGGCACCTCGGGTGGCAAGCTGCTGCCCAAAGCAGGCGCCTGGATGGATGTGATCAAGCAGCTGTTTGGCTTTGCCCTGCTGGCGGTGCCGATCCTGCTGCTGTCACGGCTCTGGAGCGATCAGATTGCCACTCTCGCCTGGCTCGGCTGGGGGCTGCTGCTGTGCGGCTATCTCTATCACCACAACCAGCACCAGCCCCACTCGGTGGCCAAGAGCGTACGCGGCTTCGTGCTGTTGCTGGCGATGATCAGCGCCGTGGTAGTGGGCAAGGATCTGCTGCAACCGGCCACCCCTGCTGCCATCACGGCGGATGCCGGTCAAACGGAGCCGCAGTTTATCCGCATCAAGACGCTGGATGATCTCAAGGTGCAGCTGGCCGCCGCCCGCGGCAAGCCGGTGCTGCTTGACCTCTACGCCGACTGGTGCGTCGCCTGCAAGGAGTTCGAGCACAAGACCTTCAGCGACCCGGCGGTGAGGGCGCGCTTCGGCCAGATGGTGCTGCTGCAGGCGGATGTCACCGCCAACGACGATGCCGATATCGAGCTGCTCAATACCCTCAATGTGCTGGGCCTGCCGACCCTGATCTTCTTCGACCGCGAGGGCAAGGAGCTGACAGGGCAGCGGGTCACCGGTTTTATGGGGCCTATCCCCTTTGCCAAACATCTCGAGATGGTAAGTGATGCACACTGAGTTGCGTCGCCTGCAGACAAGCGATGCACCTGCCTTGCAGCGGCTGTTCGAGCAGGCCCCCTCCTATCAGGCGGCGGTGAGCAATGACCCTCTCTCTGCACAAGCAGGAGAAGAGGAACTTGTCGCCTGCCCATCCGGCCTGCCTCTCTCCGACAAACATCTCATCGGCCGCTGGGAGCAGGGAGAACTCACCGCTGTCATTGATCTGCTGCGCGGCTATCCCAATCCAGACACCGCCTATCTGGGTCTGTTACTGGTGGGGGAACCCTGGCAAGGGAGTGGCCGTGGTCAGTCGCTCTATCTTCACGCCTGCACGCTGGCAAGCTCATGGGGGGCTACCCGGCTTCGCCTGTCAGTGATTGCCAGCAATGAGAGTGCTCTATCCTTCTGGCTGCGCAGAGGGTTCACCGAGTGCTATCGCCGCAAGCTGGCTGGTTATCGGGCCGAGGCCATCGTGCTGGAACGTTCACTGGAACCGTGAGCCGAGGTTTGCCGCCGCGCATTCGCGTGGCACAATCGCCCCTCTCGTTTTGCACTTGTCCGGAGTTTTGATGAAAAAGTGGTTCATCCCCCTGCTAGCCCTCTGGCTTTATGGCTGCAGTGCAGGGCCCGGTGAAGAGGATATCCGCCAGCAGGTCACCGCCAAGCTGCTGGCCGAAACAGACGCCAACCTGTTCGATATCAGCGACTTCACCATCCTCGGCAAGGAGGAGCGGATGGAGGGGGTCTATCTGGTCAAGGTGAGTTACCAGCTCCACTTCAAGCAGGGGCTCGATCAGTTGCAGGTGTTGCACGACGAGGACCTGGTCTACGACCGGGTTGGCCCCTTCCAGCAGGAGATGGGGCTGATGGAGCTCGAGCGAAAATATGGCGAGTTCGAGGCGGGCCAGGTGCTGCCACAAGAGGCCGAGGTGTGGATGATGAAGGACGAACAGGGATGGCGGCTGGCGGAACCGGCCCAATAAAGGGCTGCCCACCCCTTACGCACTGCAACGACTGGACTGCCGTTGCCAACCAGCTCAAACCTGGGTATCGACCCGATACCCTTTTCGCTCGGCGGTTTCGCTCGGCAACTTGCTGGCCAACCCTGACAGCACCTCCTTGAGGGTGACCCCTCTCTCTGCCGCACCACTGCTCTCCAGCAGCTTGGTCAGCTGGTTCTGCAAGGGGTTCAACGCTTCGCTTTCGGCTCCTTGCTCGCTCTCTTTTCCCTGTCCGCCCTGCTGATCCAGCGTCTCCAGCAGGCGCTCCAGATCCCGTTTGAGCGGGTTTTCGCTGCTGTCGGCGATGGCGAGTTTGCGCTGTTCCTGCTCTTGCCGCTGTTGTTGCTGCAATGCCAGCTGTTGCTCCTGCTGCTGTTGCAGGGAGCCCATCATGGTGTTGATGAACGCTTCCAGCGAATCTCTGATTGAGATGCTGCTCCCGCTGCTATCCTCCCCTTTCGGCGACAACCCCAGCTCATCCAGCACGGCGCCAAGATCGCGTACCATCCGGCTGTCGCTGCCCGTTGATGGCGACGATGCGGCCCTCTCCGGTGCCTGCACGGCGGGAGAACCCTGCCGTTGCGACAGCGGGCTGAGCCCGCCTGACGCGACTACATTTATCTCCATCTTGGCCCTCCTCTCCCCGCCCTCTGGCCATTTTCGGCAAATATTCCGGCAATCTGACAACCCCTTGCCCCTTGGCAGATAACCGCTCTCACACCTAAAAGATAGCGCCAATCGGACGAGATTGGCGCGAATGCATCTTTTGGTCTATCGGGCGGAACGATAGTGCTAACCCGCTATAAACAAGGGCTGGCAAGGGGGCTTAGTTCAGCCATCACTGCACAGGCTGACAATGGGGGTCAGAAGATATCCTTCATCCGGTGCCACAGCATACCCAGTGCCAGCAGCGGGGAGCGCAACGCCGGGCCGCCGGGGAAGGTGATATGGGGCACGCTGGCAAAGAGATCGAAACCCCGGCTTTCGCCGCGGATCGCCTCGGCCACCAGCTTGCCCGCCATATGGGTAGCGTTGAGGCCGTGACCCGAGTAGGCCTGGGCGTAGAACACGTTGGGGTGTTCCTTGAGACGGCCAATCTGCGGCAGCCGGTTGGCGCCAATCCCGATCATGCCGCCCCACTGAAACTCGATGGCAGTGCCAGCCAGCTCGGGGAAGACTCGCAGCAGCTTGGGCAACATAAAGGCCTTGATATCCTTCGGATCTCGCCCCGAATAGTTGCAGGCTCCGCCAAACAGCAGGCGACCATCGGCGGAGAGGCGGTAGTAGTCTAGCGCCACGTTCTGATCGCACACCGCCATGTTTTGCGGCAGCAAGCGCTGGCGCAAGCGGCGATCCAGCACTTCGGTGGCGAGGATATAGGAGCCGGCCGGTAGCACCCGCCCTCCCAGCTCCGGATTGAGGTCGTTGAGATAGGCGTTGCAGCCGATCACCAGATAGTCGGCAGTAACCCGGCCGTGGGCGGTGGTCACCTCTACCTGCTTGCCGTACTCGATATGGGTCACCCGGGAATGTTCAAACAGGGAGACCCCGAGGCTGGCGGCGGCGCGCGCCTCGCCGAGCGCCAGATTGAGGGGATGGAGATGGCCGGAGCCCATGTCGATAAGACCGCCGATATAGCGATCAGACCCCACCACGCTATGGATATCCTCGCGCGGTACCAGCTTGAGTTCGTGCTCATAGCCGAGGCTCGCCAGATGGTCTAGATCCTCTTCAAAGCCAGCCAGATGGCGCTGGCGGGTGGCCAGATCGCAGTAGCCCCAGGTGAGATCGCAGTCGATATTGAAGCGCTCGACCCGCTCGCGCACCAGCTGCACCGCCTCCAGCCCCATCAGGTCGAGCTCGCGGACCCCCTCCTCACCAATCCAGCGGGCGAACTGGCTGGTGTCATGGCCGATACCGCGAATAAGCTGGCCGCCGTTGCGCCCGGAAGCCCCCCAGCCGATACGGTTGGCCTCCAGCAAGGCGACCTTGTAACCGGCATCAGCCAGGTTGATGGCGGTATTGAGGCCGGTAAAACCGCCGCCGATGATGCAGACGTCAGCCTTGTGCTCCCCCTCCAGTTCGGGCCACTGTTGCGAGTCGTTGCGGGTGGCCGCGTAGTAGGAGGCGACGTGCTCCTGATATCCGTTGTGCTTTCCTGCCTGCATACTCAGCATCCTGCCTTGGTTGCAAATTGTTTAATAAAATAAGCAAAGTTATTTCGATAATACCCAGTTCCTCCTCCACTCACCAACCGGTGCGGATCACAGAAATGCAAAAGGCGCCCCGAAGGGCGCCTTTTCATGCAATCAAGGTGCGGTAACGAATTACAGTACGTCGATGGCGTTCAGGTCGGAGAATGCTTTCTCCAGACGAGCGATCATGGAAGTCTGACCTTCACGCAGCCATACGCGCGGATCGTAGTACTTCTTGTTCGGCTTGTCGGCGCCTTCCGGGTTGCCCAGCTGGCCTTGCAGGTAAGCTTCGTTCTTCTTGTAGAAGTTCAGCAGACCTTCCCAGGTTGCCCACTGGGTGTCGGTGTCGATGTTCATCTTCACTACGCCGTAGGAGATGGACTCGCGGATCTCTTCCAGAGTGGAACCTGAACCACCGTGGAATACGAAGTCCAGAGACTTGGCTGGAACGCCAAACTTCTCGGAAACGTACTTCTGGGAAGCGTCCAGGATGGACGGGGTCAGCTTGACGTTACCCGGCTTGTATACACCGTGTACGTTGCCGAAGGAGGCAGCGATGGTGAAACGCGGGCTGATCTTGGACAGACGCTCGTAAGCGTAAGCAACATCTTCCGGCTGGGTGTACAGAGCGGACTGATCCATGTGGCTGTTGTCGACGCCGTCTTCTTCGCCACCGGTGCAACCCAGTTCCAGCTCCAGAGTCATGTTCATCTTGGCCATGCGGGTCAGGTACTCGCAGCAGATGTCGATGTTCTCTTCCAGAGACTCTTCGGACAGATCCAGCATGTGGGAGGAGAACAGCGGCTTGCCGGTTTCAGCAAAGTGCTTCTCGCCCGCTTCCAGCAGACCGTCGATCCACGGCAGCAGCTTCTTGGCAGCGTGGTCGGTGTGCAGGATTACCGGCACGCCGTAGGCTTCGGCAACAGCGTGAACGTGCTTGGCACCAGAGATGGCACCCAGGATGGCAGCTTTCTGACCTTCCAGCTTCAGACCCTTACCGGCGGTGAACACGGCACCACCGTTGGAGAACTGAACGATAACCGGCGCTTTAACCTTGGCGGCAGCTTCCAGTACGGCGTTAACGGAGTCGGTACCAACGCAGTTTACGGCCGGCAGAGCAAAGCCGTTCTCTTTAGCGATGGCGAACACTTTCTGAACGTCATCACCAGTGATCACGCCGGGTTTTACGAAGTCGAAAATTTTCTTAGACATGTTTAATCGTCCTGTCTCGTATGCCGTTAATAAAAAATGGGGGTTCATCATGAACCGGCACAGCGGGCACATGATAAACGAAACGGGAGGCTTTTGCCCCCCGTTCCGGGTCAATTAGGCTTTGGCGCGCTGTTCCAGAATCGCAACAGCCGGCAGTACCTTACCTTCTACGAACTCCAGGAAGGCGCCGCCGCCAGTGGAGATGTAGGAGACTTTGTCAGCGATGCCGAACTTGTCGATAGCAGCCAGGGTGTCACCACCGCCAGCGATGGAGAAGGCCGGAGAAGCAGCGATGGCTTCAGCGATAACCTTGGTGCCTTCAGCAAACTGGTCGAACTCGAATACACCAACCGGGCCGTTCCACAGGATGGTCTTGGCGTTCATGATGATGTCAGCCAGGGCCTTGGCAGAATCCGGGCCGATGTCGAAGATCATGTCGCCGTCGGTCACGTCAGAGACGGACTTGATGGTCGCCGGAGTGGACTCGGAGAACTCGGCACCTACAACCACGTCGGTGGTCACAGGAATGTTGGTCTCGGCAGCCAGTTTCTTGGCGGTGTCGATCAGGTCGTGCTCGCACAGGGACTTGCCGACGTTGTGACCGGCAGCAGCGATGAAGGTGTTGGCGATGCCACCACCGACAACCAGCTGGTCAGCGATCTTGGAGAGGGACTCCAGAACGGTCAGCTTGGTGGAGACCTTGGAGCCGCCAACGATGGCAACCATCGGGCGCTCGGGCTTCAGCATGGCTTTGCCCAGCGCTTCCAGTTCACCCGCCAGCAGCGGACCGGCACAGGCGACCGGAGCGAACTGTGCAACACCGTAGGTGGAACCTTCGGCGCGGTGAGCAGTACCGAACGCATCCATTACAAAGACGTCACACAGGGCGGCGTATTTTTTGGCCAGCTCTTCGGTGTTCTTCTTCTCGCCTTTGTTGAAGCGGCAGTTTTCCAGTACAACCAGCTCACCGGCAGCGACTTCTACGCCATCCAGGTAATCCTTGGCCAGGCGAACCGGGCAGGACAGAGCGTCTTTCAGATAGTTGACAACCGGAGCCAGGGAGAATTCTTCGTTGTATTCACCCTCGGTCGGACGACCCAGGTGGGAGGTGATCATCAGCTTGGCGCCCTTTTCCAGAGCCAGCTTGATGGTCGGCAGAGTCGCAACGATACGTGCATCGGAGGTGACCTTGCCGTCTTTTACCGGTACGTTCAGGTCAGCACGGATCAGAACGCGTTTACCCGCCAGATCCAGGTCAGTCATCTTGATAACAGACATATTCAGTCCTCTATATTTTCCAGGTAATGTTAAAAACAGTAACCTTTCGCCCGGGGCAGGCTCAGCCTGCGGCCATCATGGCCCGGGTGGTATCCAGCATCCGGTTTGCGAAGCCCCATTCGTTATCGCACCACATCAACATCTTGACGAGGTTGGCATCGCTCACCCGGGTCTGGGTACCATCAATGATGCAGGAGTGTGCATCATGATTGAAGTCTACGGAGACCAGAGGTTCTTCCGTGTAATCCAGAATACCGTGTAATGTACCTCTGGATGCCCGTTGCAGGGCTTGATTTACGTCAGTAACTGTCACTTTTTTACGAACAGTAATACTGAGATCCATCGCTGTTACATTGATGGTCGGCACCCGCACCGCGATCGCCTCAAACTTGCCGGCGAAGTGGGGCAGGATACGCTCCAGCCCCTTTGCCAGCTTGGTATCCACCGGAATGATGGACTGACTGGCAGCGCGGGTTCGGCGCAAGTCACTGTGGTAGGCATCGATGACTTGCTGATCATGCATGGCCGAATGAATTGTCGTAATAGTACCACAATTTATCTCGAATTCTCGATGCAATGTTTCAATCACCGGCACCACGCAGTTGGTGGTACAGGAGGCGTTGGAGACGATCCGCTCCGCTCCGGTGAGGGTATGATGGTTGACCCCGTAGACCACGGTGGCATCCACATCCGCATCCGCCGGGTGGGAGAAGAGCACCTTGCCCGCCCCCGCCGCCAGATGCAGCTCGGCATCGGCCCGCGAGCCAAACACCCCGGTGCAATCGAGCACCACATCGACCCCCAGCGCCCGCCACGGCAGCTTTGACGGATCCCGCTCGGCAAACAGAGAGATAAGATCCTCCCCCACCAGCATGCTGTTGCCCGCCAGTTGCACCGGATGGTGGAACCGACCGTGACTGGTATCGTAACGGGTCAGGTGCACCATGGCCTCGGGGGCCGCCAGCTCGTTGATGGCGACGATCTTGATGGTCTTGTCGCGCCCGCTTTCATAGAGGGCTCGCAACACGTTGCGACCGATCCGCCCGTAACCATTGATGGCAATCTTGATCATCGAGAATCCGTTTCCTTGAACCAGCAACAGGGCGGCGCACCGGCCGCCCGGGAGCCCCGGCTACGACAGCAGGGCCTCCTTGAATTCACCGCGGGCCAGCAGTGCGGCCCCGAATACCCCGGCACTGTCACCAAGGGCAGGAGCAATAATGGGGGCTCTGAAGCGGGGATTAAAGAGGAAGGGCAAAATTGTCTGCCGTCCGGCGCTGTAAAGGCTCTGCACATTGCCCACCCCACCACCGATGACGATCACATCTGGGTCGAGAATATTGACCACATTGGCCAGCGCCTGACCAAACAGCAGGTGCAGCCGGTCGATGGTGAGCTTGGCCACATGATCGTGAGCCGTGGCGGCCGCGATTTGGGCAAGCGAGAGGTGGCGCTTGGCCTTGGCCTCGTACCAGGCCTCCAGCGCCGGACCGCTGATCAGGGTCTCGACGCAGCCACACTTGCCGCAGTAGCACTCAGGGCCATCAGGGGAAAGCACGTTGTGGCCCCACTCACCGGCGATGCCGTGGTGACCGTTGAGGATCTGGCCGTTGATGACGATGCCGGAGCCGACCCCGGTGCCCATGATGATGCCGAACACCACTTTCGCATCGGGATGGTGCTGGCGCACTGCACCGAGATGGGTTTCTGCCAGCGCAAAGCAGTTGGCGTCGTTGGCGATCAGCACCGGCACGCCCAGCTTGCGCTCCAGATCCTCCTTGAACGGCTTGCCGTTGAGCTCGGTGGTATTGCAGTTCTTCATCAGGCCGGTCTGCGGATCACGCGCCCCCGGCGTGCCCATACCGATGACGGTCGGGCGCTGGCCAATCTTCTCGGCACACTCAGCTACCAGCTTGGCGATCTGGCCGATCATATGGTCATAACCGCCGGCCCGCTCGGTGGGGATGCGGTGGCGCAGCAGCACCTCGTCGCCATCCAGCACCACGCATTCACACTTGGTACCGCCAAGATCGATACCCCAATCCAGTGACTTGCTGCTCATCTTGCCTCCTGCACGGGCGCCACGCTCTCGTCATCGCGGCGCCATTTTTTAATGTAAAACGGGGCCTGACGGCCCCGGATTTCAAACACACTCTTCTTCTCTCGCCCCAGCCTTAGCGACTGTGATACTGGGCAGAGAGCTCGTGCACCGCGTCGACGAACACACCGGCGTGCTCCGGGTTCACATCCTGATGGATGCCGTGGCCGAGGTTGAATACGTGGCCATTACCGTGACCGAAACCGGCCAGAATGGAGGCTACCTCTTCACGGATGCGAGCCGGCGTGGCGTAGAGCATGGAGGGATCCATGTTGCCCTGCAGCGCCACCTTGTCGCCGACCCGGCGCTTGGCGTCGGCAATGTCGGTGGTCCAGTCCAGACCCAGCGCATCGCAACCGGTGGCGGCGATCTGCTCCAGCCACTGACCGCCGTTCTTGGTGAACAGGGTGACCGGCACGCGGCGACTGTCGTGCTCGCGGATCAGGCCATCGACAATCTTGTGCATGTACTGCAGGGAGAAGTCGCGGTAATCGCGCGGGGTGAGCACGCCGCCCCAGGTGTCGAACACCATGACCGCCTGCGCACCCGCCTTGATCTGGGCGTTGAGATAGCTAATCACGCTGTCGGCCAACTTGTCGAGCAGCAGGTGCAGGGTTTGCGGCTCTGCGTACATCATCTGCTTGATCTTGGTAAATGCCTTGGAGCTGCCCCCCTCCACCATGTAGGTGGCCAGGGTCCAGGGGCTGCCGGAGAAGCCGATGAGCGGCACTTCACCCTTCAGCTCACGGCGGATGGTGCGCACTGCGTTCATCACGTAGCCCAGCTCATCTTCCGGATCCGGAATGGGCAGCGCCTGCACATCGGCCATGGAGGTGATCGGACGCTCGAAGCGCGGGCCTTCACCCTGCTCGAAGTAGAGACCCAGCCCCATGGCATCGGGCACGGTGAGGATGTCGGAGAAGAGGATGGCGGCATCGAGCGGGTAGCGGCGCAGCGGCTGCAGGGTGACTTCACAGGCTAGCTCGGCATTGCGGCACAGGGACATGAAATCCCCCGCCTGGGCGCGAGTCGCCTTGTATTCCGGCAGATAACGGCCAGCCTGGCGCATCATCCATACCGGGGTCATATCCACGTCCTGACGCAGCAGGGCGCGCAGGTATCGATCGTTCTTCAGCTCTTTCATCCCAGTTCCTGAGTTCGTATCACGCATAAAATGGCGGCCATAATACCACTTTGCCCACCGGATCGGACTGCCCAAAACGTGGCAAATGGACGCGCGGTTGCAAAGATGTGAAGGGGCGCAAACCTGACCGCCCCGCTTGTAACAAGAAGTACAAAAGGATTGGCGAAAAGATAAGCGCCTCGTTACCCCTCGCCCGCCAGTGACAACTCGATCAGCCGCCGGGCAATGGTGCCGTGGGGCGGCAAACGCGGCAGCCGGTCGGCGACAAAGAAAGCGGCGGCAACCAGTTCGTCATCCTGCACCATTATCTCGCCGCTCTCGTAGTCGGCGGTAAAGCCCATCATCAGGCTGTGGGGGAATGGCCAGGGCTGGCTCGCCACATAGCGCACATTGCGCACCCGGATGCCGCTCTCCTCAAACACCTCCCGTGCCACGCACTGCTCAAGGTCCTCTCCCGCCTCCACAAAGCCGGCCAGCACGGTATACATAGGATCGTCCGCCTGATAGTGACGGCGATGGGCCGCCAGCAGGATCTCCGCCCCCTTGCGCACCGCCACGATAATGCAGGGTGAAATGCGCGGATAGGCCGTGTGGCCGTGGTGGCACACCTGCGCCCACTCCCCCGCCTTCGGGGTCATGGGGGCGCCGCACTCACCACAGAAACGGTGGGTGCGGCGGAAGGTAACGAGCTGCCAGGCACGGCCCGCGAGACGAAACCCCTCTTCATCCCCCGCCACCATCAACTGGCGCAGGGGGCTCATAGCGCTCGTGTCAGCCTCATCACCCAGATCGAGCAGATAGCAGGGCAGCCCCTGCCACTCGTCAAAACGCTCGAAATGGGCGTCAGCCAGCGCTGTGGGCAGGCACGCTTTACTTCCTTGTGGCACCTCTCCCTGCTGATCGAGCAGTACCAGATGATCGCCCCCCAGCACGAACCAGCAGGCTTGTTCGGTTAATGACATCGGATAAACACTCTCGTTAAGTCAGATTAAACAACGCCACGGTCACAGCAGGCTGCAGCAGGGGCAAAATAGCGCGAATGGGCCCCATCTTACGACTGGCAAGCGCCACTGACGACCCCGCCGCCACAACAAAATCGTCTCCGATCTTCTCCCCGCCGGGGCCAAAACTGGCGAGCAAGAGGAGCATACCAACAAAGAGGCCGCCCGAAGGCGGCCCGCTGTTATCCGGTATCCCGTATCCGGCCTCTATCGACGCAGATCAGGCATCGCCCATCGCCAACAGGGAGGCGTTGCCGCCCACTGCAGTGGTGTTGATGGTGCGGGTCTTCTCGGTAACAAACCGCCCGAGATAGTGGGGGCCACCCGCCTTGGGGCCGGTGCCGGAGAGCCCCTGGCCGCCGAACGGTTGCACCCCGACCATGGCGCCGATCTGGTTACGGTTGATGTAGACGTTACCCACATTGATGCGGCTTGCCAGCTCCTCGGCGTGGGATTCGTTGCGACTGTGGATCCCGAGCGTCAGGCCATAGCCGGTGCCGTTGATGTCGCTGATCACCTTGTCCAGATCCCGGGTGGCGTAGCGCACCACGTGCAGGATGGGACCGAACTGCTCCTTCACCAGCTCGCGGATGGAGCCGATCTCCAGCGCGGTCGGCTGGACGAAGTGTCCCTCCATGGTCGCGGCGGGCATCGGCGCCTGGGCAATCAGGCGAGCACGCGGGATCATGTAGGCGAGGTGAGCATCGAGACCGGCCTTGGCATCGGCATCGATCACCGGGCCGACGTCGGTGTTGTGCTCGGTCGGGTTGCCCACTTTCAGCTCCTGCATGGCGCCGGTGAGGATCTCCAG
Organism: Aeromonas sp. S13(2024); assembly: GCF_041402405.1. NCBI lineage: Bacteria > Pseudomonadati > Pseudomonadota > Gammaproteobacteria > Aeromonadales > Aeromonadaceae > Aeromonas > Aeromonas sp. S13(2024). The sequence continues at coordinate 34,697 of NZ_JBGLRA010000013.1, forward strand.
CACCCGCTCGGCGATCTCCTCCTGCAGGTAGAGCACCCGCAGGGCCGAGCAGCGCTGACCGGCGCTCTGGAAGGCGGCGCTCACCACGTCGCGCACCACCTGCTCCGGCAGGGCGGTGGAGTCGACGATCATGGCGTTCTGGCCGCCGGTCTCGGCGATAAGCGGCAGGATGGCACCATCGCGCTGGGCCAGGGTCATGTTGATGAGCTTGGCGGTCTCGGTGGAGCCGGTGAAGCAGACGCCGCCGATGCGCGGATCCGCTGTCAGCTTGGCGCCGACAGTCGCACCGTCACCGGGCAGCAGTTGCAGCACGTCGCCCGGAATACCAGCCTGATGGGCCAGAGTCACCGCCAGATGGGCGATAAGGCCGGTCTGCTCCGCCGGTTTGGCGATGACGGTGTTGCCGGTGGCTAGCGCAGCAGAAATTTGGCCGAGGAAGATCGCCAGCGGGAAGTTCCACGGGCTGATGCAGACAAAGACGCCACGCCCCTGCAGGAACAGCTCGTTCTGCTCGCCGGTGTAGCCCGGCAGCAGGGTCGCCTGCCCCATCAGGCTGCGGGCCTGCACCGCGTAGTAGCGGCAGAAATCGACCGCTTCACGCACCTCGTCGATGCCATCTTGCAGCAGCTTGCCCGCCTCGCGGGTACAGAGGGAGACAAACTGCTCGCGGTTCGCTTCCAGCAGATCCGCCAGCTTCTCCAGCGCGGCGGCACGCTCGCTCACCGGGGTTTCGCGCCAGCGCGGGAAGGCTGCGTGGGCCGAAGCCAAGGCTTGCTCCACCGCCTGCTCGTCGGCCCAGTGGATCTTGCCGACGGTGAGGCTCACATCCTGCGGGCTCAGCACGGTGCGAGCCTCGCTGCGCTTGAGGGTCTCGCCATCGACGATGGGGCCCGCCAGCCACTGCTTGCTCTCCAGCTCTTGCAAGCGGGCGAAGAAGGGGCGCTGGATGGAGAGGATGTTCATGTTGACGCCGCTGGAGTTCTTGCGGTCGATGAAGAGGTTCACCGGCTGGGGAATGCGGTCGTTGGCAAAACCGGAGTAGCGCTTGAGGGTGCGCAGCGGATGCTCGGCCAGCGAGTCCACCGGGGTATTGGGATCCACCAGCTTGTGAACGAAGGAGGTGTTGGCCCCGTTCTCCAGCAGGCGGCGCACCAGATAGGGCAGCAAGTCCTTGTGCGCGCCGACAGGCGCATAGATGCGACAGTGCAGGCCGGGATTGTCGTTTAGCACGGCGTTGTGCAGCTCCTCCCCCATGCCGTGCAGACGCTGGAACTCGAACTGGCGATCGCCCGCCATCTCCAGAATGCTGACCACGGTATTGGCATTGTGGGTGGCAAACTGGGGGGCGATAAAACCGCGAGTCGGCTCGCTCAGCAGGTAGCGGGCGCAGGCGAGGTAGGAGATATCGGTGCCCGCCTTGCGGGTAAAGAGCGGGTAGCCGGGCAGGCCCGCCTGCTGGGCATATTTCAGTTCGCTGTCCCAGTAGGCGCCTTTTACCAAGCGAACCGGAATGAGGTCACCCTGTTCGCGGGCCAGGGCGGTGAGCCAGCAGAGTACCGGCAGGGCGCGTTTGGAGTAGGCCTGCACTACCATGCCGAGCTTGCCCCAGCCACGGTTGGCGTCGGAGCGATAGAGCTGCTCGAACAGATCCAGCGACAGCTCGAGGCGGTCCATCTCCTCGGCATCAATGCTGATGGCCACATCCTTGTCGCGGGCCAGACGCACCAGCCCCACCAGCCGCTCGCACATTTCGCCGAGCACCCGTTCGCGGTTGGCCACGTCATAGCGCGGATGAAGCGCCGAGAGTTTGATGGAGATGGAAGGGGCCGGGCCGCCGTCGCTGATCCGCTCGTTGCCCACCGCCTCGATGGCGTTGCGGTAATCGGTCAGATACTTGTCGGCATCCTGCATGGTCAGCGCCGACTCGCCCAGCATGTCGTAGGTGTGGGTGTAGCCCAGCTCGCGGGATTTGCGGCTCGCCTTGAGCGCCTCTTTCATGTCACGCCCCAGTACGAACTGCTTGCCCATGATCTTCATGGCGGCATACATGGCAGAGCGCACCACCGGCTCCCCCAGCTTGTTGACCATGCGCCCCAGCAGGTTGGCTGGGTTGCCGTCGAGCTTTTTGTCGAGCTTGATGATCTTGCCGGTCAGCATCAGCCCCCAGGTGGAGGCGTTGACCAGAGTGGAGTCGCTCTTGCGGAAATGGGAGGACCAGTTGGCGCCGGAGAGCTTGTCCTTGATCAGGGCATCGGCGGTCTCGGCATCGGGAATGCGCAGTAGCGCCTCGGCCAGACACATCAGGATGATCCCCTCCTGGGTATCCAGGCTGTACTCCTGCAGGAAGGCGTCGATACCGTCACCGGAGCCGCTCTCCTTGCGCACCTTGGTCACCAGGGTACGGGCACGCTGGGTCACCTGCTCCAGCGAGGCGCCATCCCCCGGCAGCATGGCCGACAGTTCGGCCAGATAGGCATTTTCATCCACCACGTAGTTCTGGGTGATGGCTTCGCGCAGGGCGGCCAGATCGGAGGGGATATAGTCAGCGGCAAGCACTTGAGTAGCTTTGAACATATGGGGTCTTCCTGTACGCCCTAGGGCTGATATCGACAAAGGCGGACGCGCCGCCGAAACGCCGATAATGTATACAATGTTGCACCCTATATGAAATGAATTTGTTGCCACTCTTTAACAAAGATCGCTCATTCACCCCATGAACTCCCTTTTGAAGCCAATACGCCAGCAAGGGTGAGGGTCATCTGACTTCATTTTGTATACGATCTGCCACCGCCTCTCTATCGCAAAGCAGTCACGCATTCCGCCCAATGCGCCCCAAAAAAGAAGGGCCGCCACGGCGACCCTTCTCAGCAATTCATTCAGCCAGAGGCTGTCAGTTCATCCAGCGATCGCCACGGCTGCGACGACGGGGCAGCATCGGCAGCAGGATGCCGAGCAGGATCCCCGCCCCTACCATGGCACCACCACGGATAAACCAGTCCATCTGCATGTCGTGCTCCTGGTTGTCGTAGCTCTGGGTCAGGGCATCATTCTGCTCTTTGAGATTGCTCATCTCCTCACCCTGACTGACCAGCTGGGCCTTGAGGGCGGCGATCTCCTTGCTCTGGGCAGCGATCTGGCCATCCTTCTCGGTGAAGCGTTTCTCGTTGTCACCGTTGAGGTTCTGCAGGCGATCTTTAAGCTCATCGCGCTCTTTTTCCACCTGGGGCAGACGCTCGCGCAGGCTGATCTGGCTCTGCAGTTCGCTGTTCTTGATCCACCCCTCGCGGCCACGACCGTCCACCACCTGGGTGAAACCGGCCTCGCTGTTCACCGCCTTTACCTCCAGCGGTTCACCAGCCTTGACGCTGCCAAGGATCCGGTACTGGGTACCCGGGCCATTGTGGATATAGGTAAAGATGTTGTCTGAAACATAACGGGTATCGGCCAGTGCCTGTTGGGCACACAAGCAGATCAAAATCCCGAGAAGGGCGCGCATGGTCGATCGGTTCTCTTTTTCAGGTTTGGACAAGAGGTTGAATGTTAAGCCGCCAGCAGGTTAAAGGACAAGCAAAGAAAAAGCACCTCCCCCACTCAGCCACAACCGATAGCTGGGAGCTGGCTCGCAACTTGCGCTCCCGTGCGACAACCTTACTTCCTCTTGAGCTCGCGCACTTCGTCTCGCAGTGCCCGCAACTCGCGCAACAGCTCCTCTTGCTGGTTGTTGTAGTGATGGCGCCACTTGTCGGTCTCGCCATCCCCCTTGTTGGGCTGCAAAAACAGGCTGGCCATGAAACCGCTGATGGCACCGAACAGACCGACCCCGAACAGGATCAGCAGGCTGGCGACAAACCGCCCCTCCTCGGTCTTGGGCACCAGATCGCCGTAACCCACTGTCGAGAGGGTCACCAGCGTCCACCAGAACGCGTCATAGGGTGTCTCAATCTGGCTGCCGGGCTGGCCTGACTCAATCCAGTACATGACGCCGGAGCCCACCCCCAGCAGCAGGAAGAACAGAAACAGGATGCCGGAGAGGGTGGTTTCGTTGCGCTCGCGACGGAACATGGCCCAGAGATCAGGGTGCTCCTTGAACAGCTGATAGACCCGCCACAGCTGGATCAACCGCGCCCAGCGCAGTTGCTCCGCCATCGGCAGGCTACCCGGCAGATAGATCCAGTTGGCCTTGAAATAGGCCTTGCGATCGGAGGCCCGGATCCAGCCATAAGCAAAGTGCGCGAGGAAGAAGTAGCAGATCAGACTGTCGAGGTCATAGAAGAGCTGCAGGGTCTGTGGTGTCAGGCTCTCATGGCCCCACCAGCGGGCCGTCACCAGCACAACCGAGATAATCGACAGAAATGCCATCAGCAGATCCATCGCCCGCAGATGAGTTAAGTGATGTCGCATACATTTTCCAACTTTAAGCACAGTGCAAATTAATAAAAGAGAAGATAATGCCGATAGTCCTGAGGGCAAAGGAAAAAACGGCTTTTAAAAGGAGAATGACAATGCAGCTGAACCTGCTGGAGAAAAGAATGAGCAACATCCGGTTGGTACCCAAAGTGGTGCTGCTGATGGTGTTCAGTACCCTCCTGCTACTGACAAAACTCTGGTTTGACGCCAACAATCTGGAAGCGACCCTGCTCAGCGAAGGGCTCGATCCCGCCAAGGCGGATGCGATCTCCAATCGCCTGCTCTGGACCGGTCTGATGGAGACCGCCATCATGGGGCTGCTGTTCGTGATCCTGCTGCTCACCGGCTCCCGCCTGATGGTCAAGCAGGTGCATTATCTGGTGGGCCTGCTGGAGCGCTTCGCCAAGCGGGATCTCAGCCACAAGGTACTGCTCAAGTCTCGTGACGAATTCGGTGACATCGCCAAGGCGGTCTCACACTCGCAGGAGAACCTCAAAGAGGTGTTTGGCAACCAGCGCGCCGCCTGCAAGGAGCTCAACGACATCGCCTCCCAGGTGACCCTTTGCATGGAAGAGGCCAACGAAGCGATCAACGAAGAGTTCACCCAGATCGAACAGCTGGCCAGCGCCATGAGCCAGATGGTCGGCGCCATTCGCGAAGTGGCCGCCCATGCGGATCAGGCCTCTCACGCCACCGCCGAAACCAGCCAGCTGGCGGAAGAGGGGAGCCGCTGCGTCGCCGACACCGTCAGCACCATAGACACCCTCTCCGGCAACATCCAGCGCTCCGCCACCGTGGTCAACGAGGTGGAGCAGGGGGTCGAGCGCATTGGCTCGGTAGTCGACACCATTCGCGGCATCTCGGAACAGACCAACCTGCTGGCACTGAACGCGGCCATCGAAGCGGCTCGCGCCGGTGAAGCAGGTCGTGGCTTTGCCGTGGTGGCCTCCGAAGTGCGCGAGCTGGCCAACCGGGCTCAGGCCGCCACCGTCGAGATCCAGAAGATGATCGAGCAGCTGCAGGGCAATGCCCATCAGGCTGGCGAGCTGATGGCCCAAAGCGTGCAGCAGGCCGACAAGGGGGTGGAACAGGTGACCCAGGCCGGTACCCAGCTCGCCACCATAGTGCAGCGGGTACAGGGCGTCGCCGACATGAACCGCCACATCGCCGCCGCCTCCGAGCAACAGAGTTCGGTCGCCGAAGAGATGCGCGGCAATCTGGAACAGGTCAAGCAGATCGCCGAAGGCTCCGTCGTGGTGCTGCGCGAACTGCAAGAGGCCTCCGAACTGGTCGAGCAGCACAGCAAGGAGCTCGACAGCCAGATCCAGTCCTTCAAACTCGTCTGACAGCTTTCCTTGGTCGGGCATGACCGCCATTATGCCCCGCCACCGCTCTGGCCATAAAAAAATCCGAAACCTGTGGCTTCGGATTTTTGCTATTCAGCATGTGGCAGAACAGGGTTATCCCATCGCCTGCCACATCGGCAGAGCTTACTCGGCAGCCATGCGGGCTTCGATGTAAGCCAGTGCGCGGTCGATACGCGCCAGTACGCGCTCTTTGCCGACCAGTGCCATCACGGCGTCGATGGCAGGGGATTGGCCCAGACCGGTGACGGCCACGCGCAGCGGCATACCAACCTTGCCCATGCCCTGACCCAGCTCGGCAGCGGTCGCTTCAATCAGCTCGTGCAGCGCTTCGGTAGTCCAGCAGTCCAGTGCAGCCAGCTTGGTTTTGGCCAGTGCCAGCGGCTCGGCAGCGACGCCACGCAGGTGCTTCTTGGCGGCCACCTCGTCAATGGCTTCGTACTCTTCGAACAGATAGCGGCTCTGGGCAGCCATCTCAACCAGGGTGTTGCAGCGCTCGGCCAGCAGGGTGACTACCTCGGCCAGCGCCGGGCCATTGCTGGTGTCGATCTTCTGGTTTTCCATGTGCCATGCCAGATGCTTGGCCACATAAGCCGGCTCCAGGCTGCGCATGTAGTGGTTGTTCAGCCACAGCAGCTTGTCGGTATTGAACGCGGAGGCGGACTTGGAGATGGCATCCAGGCTGAACAGCTTGATCATCTCTTCCAGGGTGAAGATCTCCTGATCGCCGTGGGACCAGCCCAGACGCACCAGATAGTTCAGCAGCGCTTCCGGCAGGTAGCCGTCATCGCGGTACTGCATCACGGAGACAGCACCGTGGCGCTTGGAGAGCTTGGCGCCGTCGTCACCCAGGATCATGGATACGTGGGCAAACTCCGGCACCGGCGCGTTCAGCGCCTTGTAGATGTTGATCTGGCGCGGGGTGTTGTTGATGTGATCTTCACCACGCACTACGTGGGTGATCTCCATATCCCAGTCATCGACCACTACGCAGAAGTTGTAGGTCGGCGCGCCGTCGGTACGGCGGATAATCAGATCGTCCAGCTCGGTGTTGGCAAACTCGATGCGGCCACGGACGTGGTCATCGAACACCACAGAACCTTCGGTCGGGTTGCGGAAGCGAATCACGTGCGGCGCATCGGCCGGGTGATCGTGGGCGTGGTCGCGGCACTTGCCGTCATAACGGGGCTTCTCGCCGTTGGCCATCTGGCCTTCGCGCAGCGCTTCCAGACGCTCTTTGGAGCAGTAGCACTTGTAGGCGCGGCCATCGGCCAGCATCTCGTCGATCAGACCGTTGTAGCGATCGAAGCGCTTGGTCTGGTAGTAGGGGCCCTCATCCCAGTTCAGCTCCAGCCATTCCATGCCCTCAATGATGGCGTCGATCGCCTCCTGAGTGGAACGTTCCAGGTCGGTATCCTCAATACGCAGCACGAACTCACCGCCCTGGTTCTTTGCAAACAACCAGGAATAGAGTGCGGTACGGGCACCGCCGACATGCAAAAAGCCGGTCGGGCTGGGAGCAAAACGGGTTTTGACTTTCATCTTTAAGCCTTGTGTAGAGGGCCTTGGGCCAATTCGTTAGAAAAAACCGTCGCATTTTAGCACCGACAATCACGGATGGGAAAACCATGACGCCATTGCGGGCTAAAGTAGGGGATTAAATCTGTCGCCATTTGCATCTGTAGCCCGATATTTGAAGAGGATCGCAAAACAGAAGCCCCGTTTCCGATTTGCTATGCACAATGCTGGAGAGCTGCCTCCTCCGGTCGATACCCAAACAACGCTCACCACACTTCTCACGAACAAGGAAGAGACGATGCAGTTCCGTTCTATCCAGAATCGCATTCTAGTGATGGCCGGGATCGCCATGACCGCAGCCCTGGTCATCCTGATCCTGCTCAACCAATACTCCGGCAAACAAACCCAACAACTCACCATCAGCTCCAGCCGTGAAGCGCTGCAGCAGGAGGCATGGCAGAAGGTCAGCGCCAATGCCCGCGCCGAGGCGGCCACCATCACCCAACTGCTGCAAAAAGGGCTCTCCTACACCCAGCAGATGGCCAGCGCCCTCGCCCTGCAACAACAGGGCAAACTGCCGCTGGATCGCCAGCAGGCCACCGACCTGCTCAAGGCACAATTGGCGTTGGAGCCCCAGCTCTATGGCGCCTTTGCCGGCTTCGAGCCCAACGGTTTCGACGGTCAGGATGCCAGCTTTGCTGGCCAGAGTGCGCTGGGCAGTGATGACAAGGGGCGCTTCGTGCCCTACTTCTATCGCGACAAGGATCAAATCGGTACCGATCTGCTGCTCTCCATCGAAAAAACCGACCCGGACGAATTCGGCAATCCCGCCAACGACTACTACGCCTGCCCGAAGCGGGAAGGACGCTCTTGTCTGATCGATCCTTTCAAAGTGGATATCAACGGTCAGCAGGTGCTGGTGAGCACCATCACCACCCCCATCATGGTGGATGGTCAGTTCAGGGGGATCGCCGCGCTGGATCTGGCGGTGGACTCCATCAGCCGTCAGGCCAAGAGCCTCAACAGCAACATCTATGATGGCCAGGGGGAGACCCTGATCGTCAGCGCCGCCGGTGTCATCACCGGCACCAGCGGTGATGCCAGCCTGCTCGGCAGCAGCGCAAGTAAGGTGCTGGGCAACCAGTGGCAACAGTACCTGAAACCGGAAGTTCAGCGTCAGGAGCTGGACGAGTCATTCCGTATTTCCGTCCCCATCATGGTGCCGGGAATGAGCCGCAACTGGGCCATCATCGTCACCCTGCCCTACAAGGTGGTACTGGCGGGGGCCGATCAGCTGGAGAGCCAGCTGAGCGACATGAACCAAGCTGCCATGACCCAGCAATTGGTGGGCGCCGTTATCGTGCTGGTGCTGGCGCTGGCCACCATGCTGGTGATTGCACGCAGCATCACAGGCCCCATCCGTCAGATGGTCAGCCTAGTGGATGACATCGCCGATGGTGAAGGGGATCTCACCAAACGCCTCACGACCCGCTCGGTGGATGAGCTGGGGGATCTCGCCAAGGGGATCAACCGCTTTATCGACAAACTGCAGGGGCTGCTCGGGGATGTGCTCAAGACTGCCAGCGAGGTGAACCGCTACGCCGGTGACACCGATCGCATTGCCGGTCAGACCGACAACAACCTGCAACATCATCAGGCGGAGATGGAGCAGATGCTGACCGCGGTACAGGAGATGTCCTACGTCAGTCAGGAGGTCGCCACCCACGCCAACAACACCGCCGACTCGGCCAAACAGGCGCAAAGCGCTGCCGATCAGGGCAAGGAGCGCTTCCAGCAGGTGATCCAGTCGATGCACAAGGTCGCGGCAGAAGCCGGTAAAGGGGCTGAAGTGGTGGAAGGGCTGGCTCACGACAGCGCCCAGATCACCAGCATCCTCACCGTCATTCAGGGGATTGCCGACCAGACCAACCTGCTGGCCCTCAACGCCGCCATCGAGGCTGCCCGGGCTGGCGAACAGGGCCGCGGCTTTGCGGTAGTCGCCGACGAGGTGCGCAAACTGGCGGGCAATACCCAGCAGGCGGTACAGAACACCCAGGAGTTGATAGAGAAGATCCGCCTCAGCTCCACCAATGCAGTCAACGCCATCACCCAGAGCCAGCAGCTGACCCATCAGGCAGTGAGCGAAGCGGATCTGGCGGAAGAGGCGCTCGGCAGCATCTACCAGGCTATCTCCACCATCAACGACATGACCTATCAGATCGCCTCCGCCGCCGAAGAGCAGAGCTCGGTCTCAGAAACCGTCTCCGGCAACCTGTCAAAAACCAACGCACTGGCCAACGACATTGCTCAGGATGCGACCGAAACGGCCAAAGCCAGTCAGGCTTTGCGTCAGGCTGCCGACAAATTGCAGCAATTATTGGGTCAATTTCGTCTCAGCTGATAATTTTCCGCTTCAGGACTCTCCCCCTCGGGGGCGAGTCCGTTTACCATAGGCGACGAATTTGCCTGATGGCAGGCAATGTAGTGAGAGGTAAATGCCGTGCCCACCCCGGACCGTCGCCCACGAGGCCATAACAGACGAGCCCAGCAGCGTCGCCAAGACGAATCACAAGGATCCCTGCTCCATCGCATCAATGCCGCGACCCTGTCCCTGCGCCAACGTTTTGGCCAAGGGATGAGCAACCTCGGCCAACGCCGCCAGGATGCCAAAGCAGGCAAATTCAAGCTGTCCAGCCCGCTGCCCCGCAAAAACACCATAGGTCTGCTGATCCTGATCCCGCTCTGGTTGCTGGTACTGGCCTGGGAGCCGGCACCATCCGCCCCCAAAGCAGCCCCTTCCGGCTCGCTGGAAGTGCCGCTGGCTGTGCCTGCTCAAGCTCTAACTGTCGGTAATAGCGCGGCAGGCAGTGCCCCCGCGGCAGCCAAGCCGGTCGAAGAGAAGGTTAACGGCACCTGGCTGCAACACGATGTGCAGGCGGGTGAGACCCTCTACTCCATCTGGCGTAAATTCGAGTTGCCGGGTGCCGAGTTGAGCCGCCTGATCGCCATCGAGGGGCCGGATCGCCCCCTGACCCGCCTGCAATCGGGCCGCTCTATCTTCATCCTGGTGGACGACACCCGCCGCATCCAACGGGTGGAGATCCGCTCCTACGGTCAGGCAGTCTACCGCTACGACCGGCAAGGCGAAGGCTTCGCCCTCAAGGAATAACAAAAACGGGAGGCGCTGGCCTCCCGTTTTTTTCAGTCAAATATCTTCAAATAAGCTACTGACTTCACAATATTTTTAGCTTGTTCAAAAAACGAAAGGGGTCAAATTGACAAGGATCGGCGCTAACGTACAATCGTTTGTGCTTTAGACAGGGATTGTTCTACGTGCTACTGGGACAAAGAGACGTGGTCAGTCATGAGCCAACCCCTGCTTGCAAGGCAAATGCAGCCCAGCACGGGCTTAGTTTCATTTTGTTATTGATAGGATTTAGCACATGTCTGACATTCGCACCGGCCAGGTAAAATGGTTCAACGAAACCAAGGGTTTTGGCTTTATTGAACAATCCCAGGGTCCGGACGTATTCGTTCACTTCTCCTCCATCCAGAGCACCGGTTTCAAAACCCTGGCTGAAGGTCAAAAAGTCCAGTTCACTGTGACCCAGGGCAAAAAAGGCCCTCAGGCTGAGAACGTTACTCTGGTTTAAGCCCGCGCCAGTGAATCATGCAGGAGGAGCCAAGGCCCCTCCTCTTTTTTGCCCGCAGTTCTTCCTGCCAACCACCTTTCCCACGTACAACCCGCACAATGAACTCGTACCGCCTTCCTGTTTGCAGGAGGTGTCAGAGACACGCTGAGTAAACGCCAGATACGACAAAACATCGCAGCGCGATGTGAAGGGCAATTCAAAGGGATTATGAAAACTTCGAAGAGAGATTGGAGCGGGAAACGAGACTCGAACTCGCGACCCCAGCCTTGGCAAGCGCGAATCATGCTCTACCAACTGAATGTGGCTGCGATTGTATGGAGAAACTGAATTCGTGAGCTTGTGGGGAAAGATACTGAATTTGAAAAGAGATTGGAGCGGGAAACGAGACTCGAACTCGCGACCCCGACCTTGGCAAGGTCGTGCTCTACCAACTGAGCTATTCCCGCAACAGAATGTCATTTACAAGTGATTGGAGCGGGAAACGAGACTCGAACTCGCGACCCCGACCTTGGCAAGGTCGTGCTCTACCAACTGAGCTATTCCCGCAACGGAATGTCACTTACAAATGTTTGGAGCGGGAAACGAGACTCGAACTCGCGACCCCGACCTTGGCAAGGTCGTGCTCTACCAACTGAGCTATTCCCGCAACAGAATGTCATCTGCAAGTGATTGGAGCGGGAAACGAGACTCGAACTCGCGACCCCGACCTTGGCAAGGTCGTGCTCTACCAACTGAGCTATTCCCGCATCGGAATATCACTTACAAATTTTTTGGAGCGGGAAACGAGACTCGAACTCGCGACCCCGACCTTGGCAAGGTCGTGCTCTACCAACTGAGCTATTCCCGCAACAATTTGGTTGTCTTAAGGCTGGCTGATGATTGGAGCGGGAAACGAGACTCGAACTCGCGACCCCGACCTTGGCAAGGTCGTGCTCTACCAACTGAGCTATTCCCGCATCGGGCTGGTTTGCACCAGTGTCATCATCAGATTTTTGGAGCGGGAAACGAGACTCGAACTCGCGACCCCGACCTTGGCAAGGTCGTGCTCTACCAACTGAGCTATTCCCGCAACTACCTTAAAACAGGCCGTACAGCATTTGGTTGCTTGCGCTACTGTACGGGAGCCGAATTATAAGAGCAGTCATTCCAATTGCAAGGGCTTTTTTGTCTGGTTGCGCGCGTTCGCTCAAAAGCTGGCCGAACTGTCGATTTTAGCAGCCAGCGCATGACAACCCCTTGCCAGAGCATCAGATCTTGAAGACGTGGCTGCGATAGAACTGCAGCTCGGCGATGGATTCGCGGATATCGTCCAGCGCCTGGTGGGTGCCGCTCTTCTTGAACTGATCCAGCAGTTCCGGCTGCCAGCGGCGTACCAGCTCCTTGATGGTGCTGACGTCGACATTGCGGTAGTGGAAGAAGGCTTCCAGCTCGGCCATGTGCTTGACCATGAAGCGGCGATCCTGACCGATGCTGTTGCCGCACAGCGGGCTGGTGCGCTCCGGCACCCACTGGCGAATGAACTCGAGGGTCTCGGCAATGGCTTTCGCCTCATCGTGCTGACTCGCCTTGACCCGAGCGACCAGACCGCTCTTGGTATGGGTGTTGACGTTCCAGTCGTCCATCTTGGCCAGCTCTTCATCACTCTGATGAATGGCGATGACCGGCCCTTCGGCCAGTACGTTCAGATCCTTGTCGGTGACGATGGTGGCAATCTCCAGTACCACGTTCTCTTCGGGGTCGAGACCCGTCATCTCCATGTCGATCCATACCAGGTTCTGCGCGCTGACTGTCATGATTGCTCTCTCTATTGGGAGGAATGGCGGAATTTTGCCAATTTGCATGTATCATACTGGCTTTGGATCTGTTCATAAACTGGCGAATCGAGTGGCAAAGAAAGCAAAACTCAATCTGGGTCAACAAAGGCGCGTCCAGGCCAACCGCGAACGGCGGCTGCAAAAAGATCACTCCACAGTGGTGGATGACACCCTGTTTGGCCCCGCCATCGAAGGGGTGGTGATCAGTCGTTTTGGTCAGCACGCAGACGTGGAAGCGGTCGATGGCACCATCCACCGCAGCAACCTGCGGCGCAGCAGCATCAGCAGTCTGGTGTGCGGCGACAAGGTGGTGTGGCGTCCCGGCCTCAATGCCGCGACAGCGGGCGTCATCGAGGCGGTGCATCCGCGCCACTCGGTACTGACCCGGCCGGACTTCTACGACGGGGTCAAACCCATCGCCGCCAATATCGACCAGATCATCATCGTCTCGGCGGTGATGCCCGAGTTCTCCACCAACATCGTCGACCGCTATCTGGTGGCCGCCGAGGATGTGGAGATCCGCCCCCTCATCGTGCTGAACAAGGTCGATATGCTCGATGATGCCGCCAGAGCGCGCATCGAAAGCCAGCTCGAAACCTACCGCAAGCTCAATTACGAGGTGCTGCTGGTGAGCTGCGAGAGCGGTGAAGGGCTGGATGAGCTTAAAGCCGCACTGACCGACAAGATCAGCATCTTCGTCGGCCAGTCCGGGGTGGGCAAGTCGTCGCTCACCAACGCCCTGATGCCGGGGCTGGATGTACTGACCGGCGAGATCTCCGAAAACTCGGGACTCGGCCAGCACACCACCACCACGGCGCGGCTCTACCACTTCCCGAGCGGTGGCGATCTCATCGACTCCCCCGGGATCCGCGAGTTCGCCCTCTGGCATCTGGAAGCCGACCGCATCACCTGGTGCTTCGTCGAATTCCGCGACTATCTGGGTGGCTGCAAGTTTCGCGACTGTACCCACAAGGACGATCCCGGCTGTGCCCTGCGCGCCGCGGTCGACGCGGGCGCTATCAGCGCCGATCGCTTCCACAACTATCACCGCATCCTGGAAACCATGCAGGAAGCCCGTCACGGTCGCCAACAGGCGCGCCTGTGACCCTGTTTAACCTACGTTGATGATGAACATGAGCATTACTGACAACCTGAAAATTGCCGGTCAATACTGTCTGCCCAAACACGCCCTCTCCCGTCTGATCGGCAAGTTTGCCGCCGCCGAAGCAGGCAACATCACCACCAAAGTGATCGAGGCCTTTATCAAGCAGTATCAGGTCGACATGAGCGAGGCGCTGCACGAGAGCCCGGCCCACTACAAGAGCTTCAACGAGTTCTTCACCCGCGAGCTCAAGCCCGGTATCCGCCCCGTGGTAGAAGATGCCATGACTCTGGCGCTGCCGGTCGATGGCACCGTCAGCCAGCTCGGCCCCATCCAGCAGGGTCGCATCATCCAGGCCAAGGGCCACGACTACAGCGCTCGCGAGCTGCTGGGCGGCTATGAGGATCTGGTTGCGCCGTTCAAGGATGGCGACTTCGCCACCATCTATCTGGCGCCCAAGGATTACCACCGCATCCACATGCCGCTGGACGGCGTGCTGGAGAGCATGGTGTTCGTGCCGGGGGATCTCTTCTCCGTCAACCCGCTCACCGCCGAGAACGTGCCGAACCTGTTTGCCCGCAACGAGCGGGTGGTGGCCACCTTCCGCACCCCGCACGGCCCCATGGCGCTGGTGCTGGTCGGTGCCACTATCGTGGCCAGCATCGAGACCATCTGGGCCGGCAACATTGCGCCGACCAAAGAGAAAAAGGTGGTGCGCTGGGACTACACTGGCGACGAGGCCATTACATTGCAAAAAGGTGCCGAGATGGGGCTGTTCAAACTGGGCAGTACTGTCGTCTGCCTGTTTGGCCCGGGTATGCTGGCCGGTTTCGAGCCGCATCTGGCCAACGGGGTCACCACCCGCATGGGTCAGCCCTTTGCCAAGCTGGCGGAGCAGGCATGAGCGAGCAACCGAACGCCTCGCAGAAGAACAACCCGCTGCACGGGCTGACGCTGGAAGCCATCGTCACCGCGCTGGTCGAACACTACGGCTGGGAAGAACTGGGGCAGCAGATCAATATCCGCTGCTTCACCCATGAGCCCAGCATCAAGTCCAGCCTGAAGTTCTTGCGCAAGACCCCCTGGGCCCGGGAGAAGGTCGAAAGCCTCTACCTCTACGTCCAGCGCAAGCAAGCCAAATCGAAGAAGGAAGGGCAAGATGGCCTTTAAGATTACGTATACCTATAAAAAGCAGGCCAAAGAGATCGGCTACGCGAACGACAAGTTCCGCAGCATCTACGACGCCATCGCCGCTGCCGAAGGGCTGGACCTCACCAGTTTTCACGCCATGGAGGCCCAGCTGGCTCAGGTTTGTCGCCGCGACAAGAAAAGCGTGAAGGATTACCAGGAGAACTACTTCAAAGAGCTGGGATTCTCCAACATCGTCATCGAACGGGATCTGCAGGAGTAACCATGCGCACCTTGACCCTGATGGCCGCCTCTCTGCTGCTGGCGGCATGCAGTACACCGGAACAACATCTGGTTGGCAGCGATCGCGACAGCCACGGCTGTATCGGCAGTGCGGGCTATCAGTGGTCAACACTGACTGGCAAATGTGTGCGCCTGTTTGAAGAGGGTATCCGGCTCAATCCAACCGATGCCAGCCAGACCAGCAGCGCCTTCGTGCTGTTCAACACTGACCAGACGCAGGCCGAACTGCATCTGCCAAGCGGCGAGCAACACCTGCTGACCCGTCAAGGTGCGGAGGGCAACTGGTCGTGGCAGGGCAGCGGCTACACCCTCTTTATCTGGAAGGGTTATGTGCTCAAATCAGGTGACAAGGCGCTCTATCACGGGGAATAACCCCGAGGAATAGCGCACGGCGTGGTATCGGTGCGATGCACGCGAACAAAAATGCCGACCCTGTGGTCGGCATTTTTGTATCTGACACAACCGGTTATCAGGCGCGGCTGAGGTAATCGGCCTGCCCTACCCACTTGTAGCTGGTGAGCTCGGTCAACCCCATGGGGCCACGGGCATGCAGCATCTGGGTCGACACCGCCACTTCAGCGCCCAGACCAAACTGGCCACCATCAGTGAAACGGGTGGAGGCGTTGACATAGACAGCCGCCGAACCGGCGCCATTGACGAAACGCTCGGCGTTGGCCAGATCGTTGGTCAGGATGGCATCGGAGTGGCCGGCGTTGTGCTCGCGCATATGGGCCAGCGCTTCGTTGACGCCTGCCACCAACTTGACCCCCAGGGTCAGCCCGAGCCACTCGGTATCGAAATCCTCCGGCCCAGCCTCGCACAGGTTGTCGGCACCCGCCAGCAGCGCTATGGCGTTGGGCGCGGCCACCAGCGTCACCTTGCGCTCGTTCATCAGCGTCACCAGTTGCGGCAGGAAGGTGGCTGCCACCTTCTCGTGTACCAGCAGGGTATCGAGGGCATTGCAGGCGGAGGGGCGTTGCACCTTGGCGTTGTCGATGACCGCCAGAGAGCGCACCAGATCGGCGCTCTCGTCGACGAAGATGTGGCTGATGCCAAAGCCGCCGATGATGACCGGAATGGAGCTGTTCTCCTTGCACATCTTGTGCAGGCCAGCACCGCCACGGGGGATGATCATGTCCACATAGCGGTCGAGACGCAGCAACTCGCCGACCAGCGCCCGATCCGGGTTGTCGATGTACTGCACCGCCGCCTCGGGCAGACCGGAGGCCGCCAAGGCATGCTGGATCACCCGCACCAGCTCCAGATTGGAGTGGAAGGTCTCGCGCCCACCACGCAATATGCTGGCGTTGCCAGTCTTGAGGCAGAGGCTGGCGATATCGATGGTGACGTTGGGGCGCGCCTCGTAGATGACGCCGATAACCCCTATGGGCACCCGACGACGAGAGAGCCGCAGGCCATTTTCCAGCACCCGGCTATCCATTTCGGCGCCGACCGGATCATCCAGCGTGATCACCTTGCGCACATCTGCCACGATCCCGGCCAGCCGGGCCGGATTAAGCAGCAGGCGATCCAGCATGGCTTCTGACAAGCCCGCTTCACGGCCGGCGGCGATATCTTTCGCGTTGGCGGCGAGGATCTGCTCACTGCGCGCCTCCAGCTCGTCGGCGATGGCGGCCAGCGCCCGGTTCTTCTGCGCCGTGCTGACGGTAGCCAGCTGATAGGCGGCTTCACGGGCCGCCTGCCCCATTTTCTCCAGACTCATCTCATTTCCCTTTGTTCATGCCGTGCCGCCCTGATTAGAGCAGCACCATGTCGTCTCGATGGATAGCCACAGAGCCGTAGCCATAGCCCAATACCTGCTCAATCTGGTCCGAGTGGACGCCGCGCAGCTTATCCAGCTCCAGATGGTCGTAACGGCAGATGCCGCGGGCCAGCTCGGCGCCCTTGGGATCAAGAATGCGCACCACATCGCCCCGAATAAAGTCGCCCTTGACCGCGACGATCCCCTTGGGCAGCAGGCTGGAGCCTTTCTCCTTCATGGCGGCGACAGCCCCCTGATCCACATGGACTTCTCCGTGAGGGGGCGGGCCTGCCAGGATCCAGCTCTTGCGCCCTTCCAGCGGGGAGGCCAGCGCCGGGAAGAGGGTACCGATACGCTCGCCCTTGGCGAGACGGCCGATCACCTCCGGCATCTGGCCGGTCGCGATCACCACGTTGACGCCGGCGCGGCGTGCCACATCGGCGGCCTGCAGCTTGGTAGCCATGCCGCCGGTGCCGAGGCCGCTGACACTGTCACCCGCCAGCGAGCGCAAGGTATCGTCGATGGTCTGCACCTCTTCAATAAGCTGGGCGTCGGGATTGGTGCGCGGATCGGCGGTAAACAGCCCCTTCTGGTCGGTCAGCAGGATCAGCAGATCCGCATCCGCCAGAATGGCGGCCCGTGCGGAGAGGTTGTCGTTGTCGCCGACCTTAATCTCGGCGGTCGCCACCGCATCGTTTTCGTTGATGACCGGAATGATGCGGTGATCGAGCAGGGTGCGCATGGTGTCGCGGGCGTTGAGGTAGCGCTCCCGATCTTCCAGATCGGCGCGGGTCAGCAGCATCTGGCCGATATGCAGACCGTAGAGGTTGAACAGATCCTGCCATACCCGAATCAGCTGGGTCTGACCAACCGCCGCCAGCATCTGCTTGTTGGGCAGGGTTGGCGCCAGTGGCGGGTGACCCAGATGTTCACGCCCGGCGGCGATAGCCCCCGAGGTGACCACCACGACCCTGTGGCCGTGACGGTGCAAGGCCGCACACTGTCTGACCAGCTCGACCATATGGGCACGATTGAGCTGGGAAGACCCCCCTGTGAGCACGCTGGTGCCCAACTTGACGACTATGGTTCTGTTTTCCATGGGAGCATAAAGGCTAAAAAGTAAGGAATATCTTTATACCCACGGCCATGGAGCCCTGCAAGGCAATTAACGCCGGGGTGAGGAGATGAAGCAAATGCCCGGATGATTGCGGGCGGAAGGGAAGATGGCTGACTGATGGCCCGGCAAACAGCGGGATGTTGCTCGCCGGGCATCAGGGATCAAGCAGCGGTCACGGTCAACTCATTGGTGACCTGATCCGCTGGCGCTAACTGACACTCCAGAGCCGTCAGTTTGTCGCTGATGAGCTTGTAGAAACGGTTGAGGGTCCGCTCCACTTCTACCTGGTGCTTCTTGGGGATCGGCTTGTCCAGCCACTCGCCATCAGCATTGTAGAAACCGAGCTGATAGTGGTAACGAAAATGGTGATCGTCCTGCTCCAGCACCAGCCACCAGCCCCAGAACTCCCGTTTGTCCGGCGCCGGCTTGGCGCTGACACAGACCGACAGGCAGTCGAAACGATAACGCCCCTCTTCGCAGAGATCTTCGCGCAAATAGGGGCCAATGGCAGCAAACTGCCTCAGCAGTCGCTTGTAGGTCACTCTTTCAGACATGTTAACCTCCCTGTTAAACAAGCCGCGCCACCTCGGGATGGCGTCAGTTCTTTAGCGCAATGTCAGGTACACAAATGCTGTTTCAGCCACTCGACGATTTCGTCCAGTGCCTTGTCATACACCTCCAGCAAAGGCTGTTTGTCGAATACGATGGCCTTGCCGTTACGACTGGCCGCCGCCAATGCCCGTACATCCTGCTCGGGACAAATAAAATCTCGCTTGTGTCCAATACTCAATATCGGCACTGAGGTGCGAGTCCCCAGTAATCCTTGTGTTTTAAGTGAAAAAACCTGGCACTTGGTACGCATGCCGTCCCACTGCGCCGCATCAGCCCCCAACCGGTTGGCCAGACTGTCCCGCATCATGCGCGGACACTTGGCAAACAGCTCCTGATTGGTAAACACCTGATTGACACCGGCGCCGACACAGACCACTGTGCGCAGCTTGAAGGGTTCGATAAAGGCCAGTCTGGCTGCGATATTGCCCGCCAGACGCATCCCCACCATGGCGATACGCTGATGATCGACCCAGGCCACTTCGGAGAGGTAATGGAGCACCGCCTGATGGAGACGGCTCGTATCCTGCACCAGCGGCCAATGCTCGGCATAGCCAACCCCGGGCATATCGAGGGAGAGCATGCCGATACCGTTGGGCTCGAGCCGTTTGAGATAGAAGTTGAGGAAATCGAGCTGCAGGGAGTCGATCCCGCCGCTGATGATCACCAGCGGCACCGGTTTTTCGGTCGTCGGCAGGTGGAGATAACCCTGAATATGCTTGCCGCGAAAAGGCACCTGGATCTCTTTGAGCGGCACCTTGAACAGGCGACCCGCCTCGCGATAGGCCATGTTGCCAAGCAGCTGGGCCTGATCCGCCAGCTCGTCATCCTTGAGATGGGGATAGCTGGCGATGGAGTAGTAGCGCACCGCCTTGAGCAGCTGCTTCAGGGCGCCAGAAGTATCCCCCTTCTCGCGCAGTTCGCGGCCCTGCTTGAAATAGTTGCCAGCCACCTGGCTCCATTCGTAGATCCAGTTGCCGGGCACATAGCCCTTGATGGTATCGAGATAGCAGTCATGGGTGCGCTCGCCGGTCGCCATGGCGATACGGGCCAGGGTCTGCTCCACTTCGATGGGGTCTGCCCCCTGCCAAGTCCAGGAGGGGCGACGCAGCAGGCGATACCAGCTCTTTGACATGGAGCCATCGATAAACATCTCGTCTGACTCGGCTTGCGCCAGATCAGCCGCACTGGAGTTGGAGATCTCGGATGTTTCCAATACCTTCTTGACGCGGGTAAAGAGCTGTTCGGTCAGGTTTAGGTCTTCGTTCAAGTCCAAGATAGTATCCCATTCATATCAGGCAATAGCTCATCTTAACCACTTTTACTGCCCATCAGCCACCCTGCAACAGATTGATACACAAAAAAACAGGGCTCCGAATTGGAGCCCTGTGAAACCATTATTGCCGGTTGCGACCAATGGACGCCGCGAGCGTCACATCCCGATCCCGTTACTTTTCGTCGCAGATCGGTGTGGCGAACTCCAGTGCCATATCCCATGGCTGTTCGATCCAGGTATCCTGCGGGATCGCCACTTCGAAATCATCCAGCAGCGCTTCGCCCATCGGCTTGGCGAAGATCGCGATGAACTTGGCTTTCGGGTAGAGCTCGCGGATCGCTTTGGCGGTAGTGCCGGTGTCCACCAGATCTTCCACCACCAGCCAGCCTTCGCCGTCACCGGCGGTGGTGGCAGCCTTCACGACCACCAACTCGCGCTGGCTGTCATGGTCATAGCTGGAGATGCAGAGGGTTTCCACATTACGAATGCCAAGTTCACGGGCCATCAGGGCTGCGGGCACCAAGCCACCACGGCTGACCGCGATGATACCTTTCCACTGGCTGACAGGCAGCTGACGACGGGCCAGACGGCGAGCTTCACGTTGCAGGTTGTCCCACGACACATAGAACTTTTTCGGCATGTTATCGATCTCGAATAGTTATTTAAAAACAATCACTTAAAATAAAAACATCCGCAATTATCCCTGCGGATGCCAGTAAATGGCGGCCCTTGCCCGACTGAATTCAGATTGCACTTCGGCTGCCTCAGGGCTAAGCCTCGGCAGCAAATCTGATAACAATGGAAGCAAGATGGGCTTATCCGGCGATCGGTTAGATGATGTGTCCAAACCGCGGACAGGCTGTTGGGCCGATATGATAGCACCGTTTGCAGAGAAAATGCCTGGCAAACGTATGCCAAAAACAGGAAAAATCGGCATCACCCTCTCCATTCGGCACATATCGAGCGCCAAACGACTAACCTGCCGTCCCTGCTGCCGAGTCCAAATGGGCTATGCGGCAAATCGCAGATAAAAAAATAGCAGGGGGAGGATTTACCTCACGCACCTGCTGCTTTCTCGCCTCTGCCTGGTGGGGCAGCTCGTCTTAGCGACGAGTGACGAAGGGATTAGGGTAGCTGAAACCCTGGGTATACAAAGAGGGGGCAAACCAATAGGTTGAGTTGCTGCCTGGCATATTGAAACTCCTGATTGCTTAACAAGTTACGTACCTTTAATGCGGGCTCAAATCCTTGAACGAACACTCGGTTCCATGGAGGCGCACTTGCTTTGCTTCGGTTCCCTGGAGGCTTTCATCGTCATCCTGACGGGTGGCGAACCACGGGAGCTAATTTACCAGTCGGTGCGTTAAATTCAATATTTTTGTGAGATCGGTCACACATTTTCTTTTCTATCGGTCAGCGTCGTCCGAACCTGACGATCGTACTGCCTGGTTGCCATCAGCCAGCACAAGCTGCCTGCGATTTGCGCTGATTGCTCACATTTTTGTGTGATTGACTGTATTATCGTTATCCTCTTCCCCGGCCCGCTGATGGGGCCCTGTTAATTCCGTGCTGGTAAGGAGTCCCGACGTGGCACAGCTTAGCTCTCTCTCTCCCAAACTGATTTGGCATTTCTTCGAACAGATCTGCTCCATCCCCCACCCTTCCAAACATGAAGCCAAACTGAGCGCCTGGATCATCCAATGGGCTCAAGGGGAAGGTCTGGCGGTCAAGCAGGACAAGGTCGGCAACATCATCATCAAGAAACCGGCCACCCCGGGGATGGAAAACCGCAAAGCCGTGGTACTGCAGGCCCACATCGACATGGTGCCGCAGGCCAACGCCGACACCAAACACGACTTCGCCAACGATCCCATCGATGCCTATGTCGATGGCGAGTGGGTCACTGCCCGTGGCACCACTCTGGGTGCCGACAACGGCATCGGCATGGCCGGTTGCCTGGCTGTGCTGGCTGACAAGACCATCAAGCACGGCCCGCTGGAAGTGCTGCTGACCACAGACGAAGAGACCGGCATGACCGGCGCATTCGGTCTGGAAGCGGGCTGGCTGGAGGGCGAAATTCTGCTCAACACCGACTCCGAAGAGGATGGCGAGGTCTACATGGGCTGCGCTGGCGGTGTGGATGCCAATATCCGCTTCCCGCTCGAGCTGGTTGACGCCAGCGAAGGCGAAGCGTTCGAGCTGGCCGTGAAAGGGCTGCGTGGCGGTCACTCAGGTTGCGATATCCATCGCGGTCGTGGCAACGCCAACAAGCTGCTGGTGCGTCTGCTCAAAGCAGCCGAGCCTCTGGGTGTGCGTCTGGCCGAGCTCCACGGCGGCACTCTGCGCAACGCCATCCCGCGCGAAGCCCGTGCCACCCTGCTGGTGCCTGCTGTCAGCGTAAACGAGTTCAAGGCGCTGGTTGACCGCTACACCGGGATCTACCAGACCGAACTGGCCGCCACCGAGCCGAACCTGACCGTGCTGGTCAACAACGCCGCCAAACCGGCCAAGTTGATGAGCGTCTCCCTGCAGCAGCGCCTGCTGGATGCCCTGATGGCCTGCCCGAACGGCGTGATGCGCATGAGCGATGCCATGCCCGGCGTGACCGAAACCTCTACCAACCTGGGGGTCATCAAGACTCAGGATGGCGAAGTGTACGTCCAGTGCCTGATCCGCTCCCTGATTGACTCCGGCCGCGAGAGCATCGAGCAGATGACCCGCTCCCTGTTCACCCTGGCAGGCGCCAGCTGCGAATTCACCGGTGCCTACCCGGGTTGGGCGCCGAACGTGGACTCCCCTGTCATGGCGCTGGTTCGCAACAGCTACCAGACCCTGTTCGGCACCATGCCCAACGTCATGGTGATCCACGCCGGCCTCGAGTGCGGTCTGTTCAAGAGCGCCTATCCGGAGTGGGACATGGTCTCCTTCGGCCCGACCATCCGCGGGGCCCACTCCCCTGACGAGAAGGTACATATCCCGGCGGTCGAGCGTTTCTGGCAACTGCTGGTGCACGTGCTGGAAGCCATTCCGGCCAAGTAAACCAGCCCGGATAAAACAACAAAACAAAGCCCCGCACTGCTGCGGGGCTTTGTATTGTCTGTTACAGCCAGATTTTGGCGCTTAACGGATGCCGCGGGCCTCGCGGATCCACTCCCAGGCTTGCTGGATCTCCTGGGTCTTCTCCTTGGCCATCTCCATCATCTCCGGCGGCAACCCTTTGGCGGCCAGCTTGTCCGGGTGATGCTTGCTCATCTCCTTGCGGTAGGCGCGCTTGATATCCTGATCGCTGTCGCTCTCGCTCACCCCCAGCAACTGGTAGGCATTCTTGAGGCGATCCGCAGAGGGTGCCGCCTGCCGATACTGCTGGCCACCGGAATGGCCCCCCTGATACTGGCCATGGGCCTGATTGAAGAAGTTCATCTGCGCTTCGGCCATCGCCAGAATACGGGCCAACTCGATGCGGCTGAAGCCCAGCTCGTCGGCAATGGTGTGCAAAATGGCGCGCTCGCCATCCTCTACCCGACCATCTGCAAAGGCCGCCTGCAACTGCACCTCGAGGAAGAAGCGCAGAATGTCGCGCTGCCCCAGACTGGCACGGCGGAACTCGGCCAGGGTCTCGCGCAGCGGGAAGTCGGCCTCTTTACCGAGACGAAACGACTCCTGCGCCCGGGCACGCTGCTCCCCCACCAATCGCATCCGATCCATCAGGTTGGAGGCAACCCGGATCTCCTGCTCGGTCACCTGACCGCTGGACTTGGCGATGTGACCCATCACCGAGAAGGTGGCGTGGAAGAAGACGGCTTGCTGCTCCTGACTCGGACCGCGACGAAACGCCCCCTGCAGCCCCATGCCACGGTCGAAACGGTGGCCAATCCAGAGGCCAATCAGGGCGCCGATGATATTGCCGAGCAGAAAACCGAAGAAGGCGCCCAGCACCTTACCCCAAATACGCATGGTTCAAGACCTCTTGAAGTTAATGAGTGCGGGCCTGGAGCTGGTCATCCAGCTCGCGCAGACGGTCGACCGTGCCGATATCGCGCCACTCGCCAGCGAGCAGGCTGCCGCCCACCCGCCCTTGCGCCATCCAGTCACGGAGCAGGGGCGCCAGTTTGCGGGCGCCGCCCGCGAGACCGGCAAAGGCCGCCGGATCATATAGTCCGACCCCGCTGAAGGTAAACGCTGGCGTATCCACGACTCGCCCTTCTTGCAGGGCAAAGTCCCCGCTCGGGTGCTGGGGCGGATTAGGCACCAGCCAAAGGTGGGCCAGATCCTCGCCCAGGGGCTGGCTGACCAGAGTGTGATAATCGAGATCGAGCCAGGTATCGCCGTTGATGACCAGAAAAGGGTCTGCCCCCAGTAGTGGCAGCGCCTGCACGATGCCGCCTGCGGTCTCCAGCGCGCTCTCCTCGGCTGACCAGTGGATGGTCACGCCAAGCGCACTGCCATCACCAAGGCTCTCAACCAGCTTGTGGCCGAGCCAGGCATGGTTGATCACCAGCTCGGTCACGCCAGCGGCTTTGAGTTTTTCGATGTGATGAACGATGAGCGGCTTGCCCCCCACCGCCAGCAGCGGCTTGGGCAGCAGGTCGGTCAGCGGGCGCATCCGCTCGCCACGGCCAGCGGCCAGGATCATCGCCTTCATGGTTTTACCCCTGCATTGGCGATCCCCGGCAACACCACCTGCTCCAGCCACTGACCAAAACGGGCCAATACCGGATAGACGCTACCGTGAGTGCGACAGACATCCACCACGTAGCCAAGGGTACGGGGAATATCCTTGAGATAGCCGGACTTGCCATCGCGATGATAGAGCCGGGTGAAGATTCCGGCCGCTTTGAGGTGGCGCTGCATGCCGGTCAGATCGGCATCACGACGGAAACTGGCATAATCGAGCTCGCCAAGCAGACCCGCCTGTTGCAGGGTGGCAAAGCCGTGGCGCATCCCTTCATCGATCACCTCGTCCGGCCAGCGCACGTAGCAATCTTTCAGCAAGGAGACCAGATCATAAGTGAGCGGCCCGATGACCATATCCTGAAAATCGATGATGGCCAGCCGGCTGCTCTCGGGGGTATCACCGCCACATACCATCAGGTTGCGACTGTGGAAATCTCTATGCATCACACCTTGCGGCTGGGCCAGATTGCAGGCGGTGAGGCAGGCAAAGGTCTCGTCCAGCAGTTGCTGCTCTCCATGGCTCAGGGTCAGTTTCAGATGATGACCCAGCAGCCATTCGGGGAAAATGCTGTTCTCCCGCGCCATAAATGCCGCATCGAAGGGCTCAAGCGCCAGTTCAACCGCCCCCAGGCGGGGCAGCAAATCAATCGCCTTGCCATACCAGGCCAGCACGTTGTGTTCGTTCAGGCAGCTGATCAGCTGGATATCGCCCAGATCACTGACCGCCAGCAGCCCCTGTTCGTAGTCCACCGCCTTCACCTCTGGCGCCAACAGCTGACGCGCATGCAAGGCTGCTGCATTACGAACAAACTCATGATTTTTTTCGGTTTTCGGATTGGCATCCACCCATACCAACCCGGCGCCACGGTAGTAGCGGCGGAAGCTGGCATCACCGGAAATGAGGGTAAGCGTGAGAGTGGCATCACCGGAAATACGGCGTGCCCACTGCAATAGCAGGGAATCGCGATCGTGCATAAGTAGAGGACCAAGGTGGAAAGCAGCACTTGGCTGTTAGCCCTGGCCGCAATAATGCTTTATCATTGCCGGCTAACATAAAGCAATGACATGCAATGTCAACTCGATGAAACCTGTCGTAAAATGCATGCCTTGGATCAACCGTATCTATCACGGATTGCACGAGTCTTTCACATGACAAAATGGACACTGGGGTACCGCTATCCCATCGCCCTGACTATCAGCCTGGCCCCCGCACTCACCCCTATGATGGTGCAGGCGGCCCCGTTCGAAGCGCCGCCAGCCACCGGCATTCTCGATAGTCTCTGCTATGACTATGTTCCCAAGATAGAGAAGCCTGCATCGGATCAGGATGCCAACGCACAGCCGGTCGAGGTTGATGCCGACCGTCTCGAGGCCAAACAGGGCGGCACCGCCGTCTATGAAGGCGACGTCAAGGTTCGTCAGGGTGTTCGCAAGTTTGACTCCGACTATGCCCAGCTCGACCAGAAGAGCCGGGATGTCATCGCCATCGGCAACATCTATTACAACGACGGTCAGGTGACCGTCACCAGCGACAAGACCCTCAAATCCAACCTGGATACCAAGAACTCCGAACTGGAAGAGGGCAAGTATCAGGTGCATGGCTCACCGGTGCGCGGCTTTGCCAAGCGCGTGGTGATGACCAACAACAACCAGAACATCACCATGGAGGGGGCCCAGTACACAACCTGCCCCCCCGGTCAGGAAGTGTGGACCCTCAAGGCGGGCAGCATCGACATCGACCAGAAAGAGGTGTTCGGCGAAGCCTGGAACGCCAGCCTCTGGCTCTATGACTACCCGGTGTTCTACTTCCCCTATATCAACTTCCCCATCAAGGATGAGCGGAAGACTGGTCTGCTCTACCCGGGTT
Organism: Aeromonas sp. S13(2024); assembly: GCF_041402405.1. Taxonomy (NCBI): domain Bacteria; kingdom Pseudomonadati; phylum Pseudomonadota; class Gammaproteobacteria; order Aeromonadales; family Aeromonadaceae; genus Aeromonas; species Aeromonas sp. S13(2024). Next base: position 61,291 of record NZ_JBGLRA010000013.1, read on the forward strand.
ACAAGCAAAGCTCCAGCAACGGCATGGATATCACCCAGCCCTTCTACTGGAACATTGCCCCCAACTATGATGCCACCATCACCTCCCGTTTTATGGACAAACGCGGCCTGATGGAGCAGGTGGAGTTCCGCTACATGCCGGACCCTGCCCACTCCGGCACCCTCTATTTTGAAAATCTGGCGGATGACAAGCAGTACAGCCCGAGCAATCCGAGTCTGGCTGGCCTGTCCGATGGCCATCGCTACCTGATGAACGTCCGCCACGGTTCCGCCCTGATGGATGGCAGCCTGCGTTTTGGTATCGACTACACCCAGGTGCGCGACAAGGACTACAACTACTTCAACGACTTCAGCCCGCAAGTGGGCACTCAGGTCGACAGTCAGTTGCAGCAATCCTTTACCGCCGGCTACTACCAGCACAACTGGAACCTCACCTCCGAGGTGCGCCGCTACCAGATCCTGAGCCCATATGCGTTGCTGCCCCACGAGATGCTGCCGCGTATCGACTACAACTACTATCAGCAAGGCAAGTGGTTCGATCTGGCCTGGAACAGTGAACTGACCAAGTTTGGCTATGACAGTGGCAGTGCCGCCACTCTGCAAGCAGGTGAGCGCTATACCGCCACCCGCCTGCATCTGGCGCCAACCCTGACCGTGCCCCTAGTGGATGCACCGGGTTACTACCTGACCAGTCAGTACAAGCTGATGTTTACCTCCTACAACCAGGAGGTACCCGATAATCTGGTTAGCCAGGACCGCAGCCGCTTCACCGATGCAGACAGCAAACAGCTGACCCTGAAAGAGGGCACCATTACCCGTACTCTGCCCTCCTTCCGCCTCAAGGGGGGCGTCAACTTCGATCGGCCGCTCGACTGGTATGATGGCAAGGGCACCCAGACCCTGGAGCCCGAGTTCCAGTACCTCTATATCCCTTACAAAAATCAGGACGAGATCGGGATCTATGACACCACCACCACCCGTCAGGATTACTACAGCCTGTTCAGTGATCGCCGCTTTGCCGGTCTCGACCGCATCAGCGATGTCAATCGGGTCACCGTTGGCCTGACCAGCCGGGTCTATGACAATGTGGGTGATGAACGGTTGCGTCTGGCGGTGGCCCAGGCCTTTGAGATGACGCCACCCAAGGTGCGCCTCTACCCTTCAAATCCGGAAAGTACCAACGCCCGCTCCCTGCTCTCGTTCGAAGGGGATGCCCGGATCACCGATGAATGGTTTGCCCACGCGGGGACCCAGTACGATACCTCCGAGGGTGAATTTACGGCTGGCAACGGTGCAGTCGAGTACCGGACCAGCAAGCTGACCACTCAGGTCAACTACCGCTACATCAAGGATGGCAACCTGGACTATCGCTATCCGACCAACACGGCGCTGGCAGAAGATCTGAGCCAGGCGGGTCTGGTGATGATGGCGCCGATCGCCGATCAGTGGCAGATGTATGGCGGTTACTACCGTGACATCAAGCAGGATGTGAACATTGACCGCAAGATCGGTGTCAAATACGACTCCTGCTGCTGGAGCATCAACATGAGCCTGGAGTGGCACAATCAGCCGGACAACGTCACCCTGAAGCCCACTTCGGAAAAAGTCATTGGTCTGCAGTTTGAAATGAAGGGACTTGGCAGCGTGGGTACAGGTGGCCGCAGCGTCACCCTGGATACCGAGCTGCTGCCCTATGTTCGCCCGTTTAATCTGAAAGGCCAGCAATGATGCTGGCCCAGCCTTGAGAGATGGATATGAAAAAGACCCTGATTGCCCTGCTGACCGCGGGAATGTTCGGTGCCATGAGTCAGGCCGCACTGGCTGCGCCCGAGCTGATGGACAAGGTGCTGGCCGTGGTCAACAAGGACGTGGTGCTGTCCAGCCAACAGGACGCACTGGTCAACAAGGTAAAACTCTCCGCCCAAGAGAGCGGCCAGTCCCTGCCTGACGATGCCACCCTGCGCAAACAGGCGCTGGATCGGCTGATCCAGGAAAGCCTGCAGCTGCAACTGGCGGAGCGCCAGGGGCTGAAGATCAGCGACACCCAGCTGGAACAGGCTATTCAGGGCATCGCTGCCGACAACAAGATGACCCTGGATCAGCTGCGCGCCCAGCTCGCCCGTGAAGGGATGACCTATGCCCAGTATCGGGAAGAGGTTCGCCGCGAGATCCTGATGAACGAGGTGCGCCGCAACCAGGTGCGCCGCCGTATCAACATCTCCGAGCAGGAGGTGAAGCAGGTGGTGGAGATCCTGAAGAAACAGGGTCAACAGCAGAACGAATACCACGTAGGCCATATCCAGATTGCCCTGCCGGACAACCCCACTGCCGCCCAGCTGGATGCCGCCAAGAGCAAGATCGAGCGCATTCTGGCCGCCCTCAAGCAAGGTGCCGACTTCCGCAAACTGGCCATTGCCGAGAGTAATGGTCCCAAGGCGCTGGAAGGGGGCGACTGGGGCTGGATGAGCCCGCAAGAGATGCCGACCCTGATGGCGGAAGCGGTACAGGGTGCCAAGAAGGGCGACATCGTCGGCCCGCTGCGCTCCGGTGCCGGCCTGCACATCGTCAAGGTGTTCGACACCAAGGGTCAGCAGCAAGTGATGCAGACCGAGGTGAAGGCCCGTCATATCCTGATCAAGCCCTCCATCATCCTGAGCGAAGAGAAAGCCAAAGGGATGCTGGATGGCATTCTGCACGACATCAAGAGCGGCAAGGCAAGCTTCGCCAGCATGGCGGAGAAGTACTCCGAAGATCCGGGCTCTGCGGTGCAGGGTGGCGAACTGGGCTGGTCTGATCCCAACGTCTATGTCCCCGAGTTCCGCGACATGGTCAACCGTCTGCAACCGGGCCAGATCAGTGCCCCGTTCCGTACCAGCCACGGCTGGCACATCGTGCAGGTGGAAGAGCGCCGCAGCCAGGATGCGACCGACAAGGCTCAGGAGCAGCGCGCCTACCAGCTGATCTACAACCGTCGCTTCGTGGAAGAGTCCCAGGCGTGGCTGGATGAGCTGCGTGACGAGGCCTACATCCAGATCGAAGGAGCCGGTAGCTGATGAGCTGCCGTCGCCTTGCCGTTACCCCGGGCGAACCGGCCGGGATCGGCCCGGATCTGGTGCTGCAGATTGCCCGGCAGGATTGGCCCCACCAGTTGGTGGTGATCGCCGATCCGGCGCTGCTGCGCGAGCGGGCAACCCTGCTTGGGCTGCCCATCGAGCTTGAGCCCTACGATGCCGCCGCCCCTGCTCATCCGCAGCGGGCGGGCACCCTGACCGTCTGTCCGGTCACCCTCGGCACCCCCGTGGTGCCGGGCGAGCTGAACGAAGGCAATGGCGCCTATGTGTTGGCAACCCTGCAGCGCGCCTGTGATGGCAACATGAGCGGCGAATTTGCCGCCGTGGTGACCGGGCCGGTGCACAAGGGGATCATCAACCAGGCCGGGGTCTCGTTCAGCGGCCACACCGAGTTCTTTGCCCAGCAATCCAACACCGCCGATGTGGTGATGATGCTGGCCACCGAGGGGCTGCGGGTCGCACTGGCGACAACCCATATTCCGCTGGCCTATGTAGCGATGGCCATCACCGAGGATCGCCTCGGCAAGGTGATCCGGATCCTAAATGAGGATCTCGCCACCAAGTTTGGCATCGCCAAACCCCGTATTTACGTCTGCGGCCTCAACCCCCATGCGGGGGAAGGTGGCCATCTTGGACGTGAAGAGATTGACGTGATCGAACCCGCCCTGGCCACCCTGCGCCAGGAAGGGATCGATCTGGTCGGCCCGTTGCCGGCCGACACCCTGTTCCAGGAGAAATACCTCAAGGATGCGGATGCGGTACTCGCCATGTACCACGACCAGGGGCTGCCTGTGCTCAAATACAAGGGCTTCGGCAGTTCGGTCAATATCACCCTGGGGCTTCCCTTCATCCGCACTTCGGTGGATCACGGCACCGCGCTGGATCTGGCAGGCAAGGGCCTGGCCGATCCGGGTAGCCTTGTCACCGCGATTAACCACGCCATCAAGATGGTAGAGAAAAAAAGATATGAGCAGTAAGGTGCACATGGGCCACACGGCCCGTAAGCGTTTCGGTCAGAACTTCTTGCACGACCGGTATGTGATCGATCAAATTGTCGCCGCCATCAACCCGCAGCCGGGTCAGAATCTGGTGGAGATCGGTCCGGGTCTGGCCGCGCTGACCGAGCCGGTTGCCGCCCAGATGGACAAAATGACCGTGGTCGAGCTTGACCGGGACCTGGCAGCTCGCCTGCGCGAGCACCCGACCCTCAAAGACAAGCTGACCGTCATCGAAGCGGACGCCATGCGTTTCGACTTCGGCACCCTGATGGGTGAAGGCAAGGGGCCGCTGCGCATCTTCGGCAACCTGCCCTACAACATCTCCACCCCGCTCATCTTCCACCTGTGCGAATTTGCCGACCGGGTTGAAGACATGCACTTCATGCTGCAAAAGGAAGTGGTGTTGCGTCTGGCAGCTGGCCCGGGCAGCAAGGCTTATGGCCGTCTGAGCGTGATGACCCAGTACTACTGCCAGGTGGTGCCGGTGCTGGAAGTGGGCCCGGGCGCCTTCAAACCGGCGCCGAAAGTGGATTCTGCCGTAGTTCGCCTGATCCCGCACAAGAATCCGACCATAGTCGCAAAAGACATTCGTTGTCTGAATCGCGTCTGTACCGAAGGCTTTGGCCAGCGTCGCAAGACCATCCGCAACAGCTTCTCCAACTTCATCACTGACGCCCAGCTGACCGAGCTTGGTATCGATGGCAACCTGCGCCCGGAGAATCTCTCCCTCGAGCAGTTTGTCATGATCGCCAACTGGCTGGCGGATCAGCAACAGGCCTGATCCTGTGGCACTCCCGCACATCGAGATCCGCCCATATCCCGTGTATGTGGCGGGCTCCAAAGACCCTTACCAGTTTCACTATCTGATCGAGATTGAGAATCTGGGGCCCGGCCCGGTGCAACTGCTGCATCGGCGCTGGCTCATCACCGATGCCAATGGCAAGATGCTGGAAGTGGCAGGCCCGGGCGTGGTCGGGGAACAACCCGTCATTGCCGAAGGTGAGACCTACCGCTACCAGAGCGGCGTGCCGCTGGCGACCCCGCTCGGGGTGATGGAAGGGAGCTATACCCTGCAAGATGGCTCTGGCCAGCAGTTCGAGGCGTCCATCGCCCCCTTCACGCTGGCCATCCCCAATATTATCAACTGAGGTTTCATGGCGAACTGTTTTGTCGGTGACATCCAGGGCTGTTACGACGACTTGCGCCGTCTGCTGGATCTTGCCGCGTTCGATCCCGATAAAGACGTGCTCTGGCTCTGCGGCGATCTGGTCGCCCGCGGCCCGGACTCCCTCAATACCCTGCGTTTTGTCAAAGGGCTGGGCAACCGCGCCGTTACCGTGCTCGGCAACCACGACCTGCACCTGCTGGCGGTCGCCGATGGCGTTGCACCGCTCAAGAAGAAAGACAAGCTGCAAAGCCTGATGGATGCCCCTGATCGGGATGAACTGCTGGAGTGGCTGCGCCACCGCCCGCTACTGGCCGAACATCCGGATCTGCCCATCATGATGGTGCATGCCGGGATCTCCCCCGCATGGGATGTCCGCACCGCGCGCAACTGCGCCCGCGAGGTAGAGAGCCTGCTGCGCGGTGACCAGTACAGCTGGCTGCTGCACAACATGTACGGTGACCAGCCCGATGGCTGGAAAGATGATCTGGTCGGGATCGACCGCTACCGCTACATCATCAACACCTTCACCCGGATGCGCTTCTGCTATTTCGACGGTCGTCTCGACTTCAAATGCAAGAAGGGGCCCAAGGAGTCGACCCCGGGGCTGCGTCCCTGGTTCGAACAGCGCGAACACCACGTGGATGACCCCATTCTGGTGTTCGGCCACTGGGCGGCCCTGATGGGCAACACCGGCAAGAGCGATATCAAGGCACTCGATACCGGCTGCGTCTGGGGCAACAGCCTGACCCTGTGGCGCTACGAGGATGATGCCCTGATCACTACCCCCTGCCCGGTTCACGCCAGCTAGAAAGTGCGCAGCAATCAGGCGATTGCTGCCGTACGGATGGCCACAACCCGCTCCAATAACAAAGCCCGGCTGGTTGCCGGGCTTGCTGTTTTAGGTTCCCTGTTTTCCGGCGAATGAAGTTACAACTTGCGCCCCAGCCGCTTCTCGATCTGGCGCCGCTCCCACTCGGGGCCAAACAGCTTGAAGGGCTGAAACACCCGAACAGCATGGGATGCAAGTCCCAGCCCCCAACCCAGGGTTGGCCACCATGCCCAGATGTACTCCGGATTGCTCAGGTAGTTGATGACAAACAGCCCGCAGATCACCATCACGTAGCTGGCGACATGGTGATAGAAGCCCTTGAGCTCCTCCACATAGCGCATTGCCGCCCGCTCCTCTGCCGATACCTGCACCGCATCCTGACCCATAGTGTCACTTCCTCTCATCTCGTGCTCCTGTTGCTCTGATCCATCCAGTTGAGCCACATCGAGTTCAAAGACGGCGGCCAGGGCCTTGAGAGATTCCAGTCCGGGTTGCTGCCCCTGCTCGATCCGCTGGATAGTGCGGACACTCAAACCAGTCAACGTTGCCAACTGATCCTGAGACCAACCCCGTTGCAATCTCAACTTCCTGACGATCATCTCGAACTCCTTGTGGTAATTGACAGGGCCAGCATAGGGCTTGCGCCGCGAAAGGTGACACGACAGATGGCCGACATCAACCTGACAACTCTTTAAAATCAATAAGTTGAATAAACATAAAGAGATATAAGGTCAAGCTCTGGCACACATGCAGATGTGCCCGGATGTGTAATCACAGGCTCTGCATCAGCTCGGCGGCAATCTCGAAAGAACGCAGTCTGGCCTGATGAGCGACGATGGGCCCATTGAACATCAGCTCATCGGCACGGGTTTCCGCCAGCAGCGCCTTGAGGCCATAACGAACCTGCTCCGGGTTGCCCACCAGAGAGCGGGCAAGGGTCTGCTCCATCGCCATCAGCTCACGGGGCGCCCACTCGTCGCCAAGCTGGACGACCGGCGCGGGCAGCTTGCCCGCATCACCGCGATGAAGGCGCAAGAACTGCTGCTGCACGGTAGTGAACTGGAAGCGGGCCTCCCGCTCGCTGTCGGCGGCGATCATGTTGATGCAGACCACCGCATGGGGCTTAGGCCAGCGAGCAGAGGGGCGATACTGGCTACGATAGATCTCCAGCGCCTGCAGCAACATGGCGGGAGCAAAATGGGAGGCAAAACCGAACGGCAAACCCATCGCCGCCGCCAGTTGCGCGCTGTATAGGCTGGAGCCCAGCAGCCAAATAGGCAGATGCAGCCCCTGGCCGGGCACCGCCTGCACCGCGCCAATCTCGTCGCCAAAATAGCTCATCAGCTCGCGCACATCGGCTGGGAAATCATCCACCTCGCCACTGCGCATACGCCGTAGCGCCCGCATGGTGCGCTGATCGGTACCGGGGGCGCGACCAAGGCCCAAATCGATGCGGTCGGGATAGAGAGAAGCCAAGGTGCCAAACTGCTCGGCAATCACCAGTGGCGAGTGGTTCGGCAGCATGATGCCACCCGCCCCGATCCGCAGAGTGGTGGTGGCTTCGGCCAGATGGCCGATCAGCACCGAGGTAGCGGCACTGGCAATGCCCGGCATGTTGTGATGCTCGGCAAGCCAGTAGCGCTGGTAACCCCAACCCTCGGCATGGCGGGCAAGATCCCGTGAACGGCGAAACGACTCGGCAGGCACGGAACCTTCGGCAACAGGCACCAGATCGAGCACGGAATAGGGGATGGCAGACATGGGTCACTCCATTGATTTACAGGCCAGTAACAAGTGGGCAATGTAGCACGGGATACCTGAATGAATCACTATCTCCTGCCACACTCTGCCTGCCAAGCGGCAGCAATCGAACGGAACAAATCTCAGGCAAGTATTGTTTGAACGCTCATCCTGCTGGCCGCGCAAGCCCGGGGGGATCATATTTTCTTACATTTGCGGGCTGGCCTGAGCGCCCCCGGCTGGTTATAACGGTGCCCCTATAGCGAAGGGGGAGCAATAGACTCCCCCTCACTCTTTGTCACACCACACTGTTCAGGTTATCTATGTCAAAACATCTCGTTCTGCTGGGCGCACTGATGCTCTCCGGTTGCGCCCTGTTGTCTCCCCCCGCACCTACCGTCACCCCTGTGCACCTTGCCGATACCAGCCAGCGCGGCTTCTACATCGAGTGCAGCAGCATGAAAGCCTGCTTCCAGCAGGCCAACCAGACCTGCCCGCAAGGTTACAAGGAGACCGATCGTCGCCAGCAGACGCTCTACAGCACCCAGTATCTGGGGGGAAGCTATGACAAGGAGAAGAAAATCTACCAAGCTGCCAAGCCCTATCGCATCGCCAACACGGTCCACTCGTTGACCATACAGTGTCCCGTCACTACAGGCTGAGCCAACCGAAGGGGTACTCTCTCCCGTTACTGCGAAAAAGAAAACGGTCAACCGAGGTTGACCGTTTTTCACTGCGCTGCGCCCTTAAAACAGCAGGTGTGCCACCCCGGCAATAACCGGCAAGGTAACCAGAGTGCGCAGCAGGAAGATAACGAACAGCTCCCACAGCTTGACCGGGATCTTGCTGCCCAGCAGCAGGGCGCCCACTTCCGACATATAGATCAGCTGGGTCACCGACATGGCGGCAATCACGAAGCGGGTCATGTCACTCTCGATGGTCGAGGCCAGCACCGCCGGAATGAACATGTCGGCAAAACCGACCATGATGGTCTTGGACGCCGCTTCCGCCTCCGGCAGTTGCAGCAGCTCCAGCAAGGGGACGAACGGAGCGCCAAGCCAGTTGAAGATAGGGGTATGTTCGGCCAGCATCAGGGCACAGGTACCTATAGCCATCACCACCGGCAGCACGCCAAACACCATATCCAGTGCATTCTTCACCCCTTCCCGCGCGACGGCGCCGAGATCAGTCATGCTGTCAGCCTTGGTCAGGGCACGCTCGAAACCATAGCTCATCACGCTGTGCTGGTGCGGCACGGCTTCCTGCTTGCGGCACAGGGGAGTGCCATCGGCATAGATGTCCTTCTTCCAGCAAAGTGGCGGCAAACGCGGCACCACGATAGCGGCGACCACCCCCGCCAGACAGACGGTCAGGTAAAAGGGGACAAACATGTGCTCCAGCTTCACCTGGGAGATCACCACCAGACAGAAGGTGATTGAGACCGCAGAGAAGGTGGTGCCAATCACCGCGGCTTCACGCTGGGTGTAGAACTTCCCTTCGTACTGCTTGCTGGTCAGCAGGATGCCGACGCTGCCATCGCCAAGCCAGGAGGCAAAGCAGTCCACTGCGGAGCGACCCGGCAACCGGAACACCGGACGCATGATGCGGGTCATCATGGTGCCGACAAATTCCAGCAGCCCGAAATCGAGCAGCAAAGGCAGCAGCAGGCCGGCAAAAATGAAGACCGAGAACAGCACCGGCAGCAGATCGTTGAGCACCAGTCCACCGGTTGCGCCGGAGTAAAGCACCTCAGGCCCCACCTGGAAGAAGGTCAGCAGCACGAAGATACCGCCCAATACCCGCACGCAGGCCCAGAAAGGGGAGACATTGAACAAACTGTTGAGGAAAGGACGACGCACCAGAATCGCTGGCTTGAACAGCCAGGCAATCAGCGTCATCAGCATGGTGGTGGTGATCACCGCACTGACCATGGCGACCAGATAATCGGCAAAAACGCGCTGTACCAGCTTGGCAAGCACGGCCACCGGGATGGTGACGTTACCGTCATAGACGACCGGCGTCATGAACAGCAGGATCCCGATAAGTGACGGAACCAGAAACATCAACAAATTACGGCGAGTATTGACCGCAGGTGCTTCGAGACTCTTTTCCAACATGATATGACTGCCCTAATGTTACTTTTCCCTAGCCCGGCCAACCTGCGTATTCATGCATTAACCGGCAAAACGGGCGCAAGAATACTCTAAAAAAATGCACAAACAAGCCCTTAAGGCAGAAATCTGCGCATAAATATTTCCACAGGCAAACCTTCCATTAAAACAATAAGATACAGCGGCGCATATCGATTCAATCGACATCGCCAGATGATTGTTTCGTTATTGTTAATTTTGGTGGGCAGTATAATCGGTTATCAGTGGCAGGCAATAAGTGACATCACAAATATATCTAATGAGTTGCTGCTCGATAGACATAAAAAAACCGGAGCCTGTTCAGGCTCCGGTTTTCAATGAGAGTGACGGGGATCAGTCACGGACGTAGATGACTTCAACGCCATCATCTTCGTCGTCATCCCAATCGTCATCATCAAGCCCTTCATCGAAGGCAAGAGAGGCAGCCAGTGCTTCCGCTTCAGCCTTGGCCAACTGGTTCTTGTGGTAGTCGTCCCACTTGAACTCCACCTTCTCGATGGCGTCTTTGGCATCTTCCGCCAGCTGACGGGGCATGGTATCCAGTAGATCCAGAATGTCGTAGCAGACCTTCTTGGTGCCTTCCTTGCTGATGGCAGTAATGGCATAGACCGGACCTTCGTGGTTCAGGGCCGCCTTGACGCGATCCATCACCTCCTGGGCTTCTTCTTCCAGGATCAGGTCCATCTTGTTAAACACCAACCAGCGCGGCTTGCCAGCCAGTTCCGGGCTGTACTTCTCCAGTTCCTTGACGATGGTCACGGCATTTTCAGCAGGATCGGAACCATCAACCGGGCAGATATCCACCAGGTGGATCAGCACGCGGCAACGCTCGAGGTGTTTCAGGAAGCGGATACCCAGGCCTGCGCCTTCGGCAGCGCCTTCGATCAGACCCGGGATATCGGCGATCACGAAGGAGCGGGAGTTCTCGCCACGCACCACACCCAGGTTCGGTACCAGGGTAGTGAAGGGGTAATCAGCTACTTTCGGGCGAGCCGCAGACACGGCGCGAATAAAGGTAGACTTGCCTGCGTTGGGCAGACCCAGCATGCCGACATCGGCCAGCAGCAGCAGCTCCAGCTTCAGGGTACGCACTTCACCCGGAGTACCGTTACTCTTCTGGCGGGGAGCACGGTTGACGGAGCTCTTGAAGCGGGTGTTCCCCAGACCGTGGAAACCACCTTTGGCAACCAGCAGCTTCTGCTCGTGGTGGGTCAGATCCCCCAGCAGTTCACCGGTATCTTCATCGGTCGCTCGGGTACCGACCGGCACACGCAGGATCTTGTCCTTGCCGCGGCGACCGGTACAGTTGGCGCTCTGGCCATTCTCACCGCGCTCGGCAGCATGGAAGCGCTCGAAACGGTAGTCGATCAGGGTATTGAGGTTCTCGTCGGCGATCAGATATACGTCGCCACCGTCACCGCCGTCACCGCCGTCCGGACCACCGTTGGGAATATATTTTTCACGGCGAAAGCTTACACAACCGTTACCACCGTCACCGGCATCGACTCGAATCTGGACTTCATCAACAAACTTCATAGGTAACCGTCACCTTAATTCGAAAAACCGATACGCAATTATAGTGGTACAGACCCCTGCGGGCGATACGCATCTTGCCAATCATGCCCGTCAGAGCCAAAGTCAGCTGCGTTCCGTTTTTTCGTCAACGACATCAGAAAGACGTCAGAAAAACAAAAGCCCCGCCTGTTGGCGGGGCTTCGGATCCTTGCGGTCCGTAATTACTCAGCAACGATGCTAACGTACTTACGATTCAGCGGACCTTTAACTTCGAACAGGATTTTACCAGTCGCGGTAGCGAACAGGGTGTGATCCTTGCCCAGACCAACGTTGGTACCAGCGTGGAACTTGGTACCACGTTGACGAACGATGATGCTGCCAGCCAGAACTGTTTCGCCGCCGAAACGCTTCACGCCCAGGCGTTTAGCTTCAGAATCGCGACCGTTGCGGGATGAACCGCCAGCTTTTTTGTGTGCCATTTATCGGACTCCTCTAATTAAGCGCTGATGCCAGTGATTTTGACTTCAGTGAACCACTGACGGTGGCCCGCTTGCTTACGATGGTGCTTACGACGACGGAACTTGACGATAGTCACTTTCTCGCCACGGCCGTGAGCCACAACTTCAGCTACAACCTTGCCACCTTCAACGAAAGGAGCACCTACTTTAAAAGTGTCGCCTGCAGCAACCATCAGAACTTCGTTGAAGTCGATGGTAGCGCCAGTCTCAACGTTCAGCTTTTCCAGACGAACGATTTGACCTTCGGCCACACGGTGTTGTTTTCCGCCGCTTTGGAATACCGCGTACATTTGATTAACTCCGTAAAGGCATGTCTTTTGCTCAAGGCTAGACATGCGCAAAAACCTATAACAATGGGCGGGCATTCTACGCAAATCGATCTGCTCAGGCAAGGCCAATTTAGCAAAAAGTTTATTTTGTGCGCATATCTGCCGCCGTGGATAAACGCCTAACTGTAACCCATTGTGAAATCGTGTAGAATCCCTGCCATTACTAAAATCGCAGTTATTGCTGCTGTCACGTTACGAGACTTATGGACCAACAGACTATCCGTGCGCTCTGTGCCGCCGACATGACGGCGGTCAATGAACTGATCCTGGCCCGACTCCAGTCCGACGTTAGTCTGATTAATCAGCTGGGTTTCTACATTGTCAGCGCCGGCGGGAAACGGATGCGCCCCATGCTGACCGTGATGGCTGCGCGTGCGCTGGGCTATGAGGGTGAGGATCACCTGAAACTGGCCGCCATCATCGAATTCATTCACACCTCTACCCTGCTGCATGACGACGTGGTCGACGAATCCGACCTGCGCCGTGGCAGGGAGACCGCCAACGCCATGTTTGGCAATGCCGCCAGCGTGCTGGTCGGTGACTACCTCTATAGCCGCTCCTTCCAGATGATGGCCGAACTCTCCAACCTGCGGGTGATGGAGATCCTCTCGGATGCCACCAACACCATCGCCGAAGGGGAAGTGTTGCAGCTGATGAACTGCAACGACCCGGATACCACCGAAGAGAGCTACATGACGGTCATCTACTGCAAGACCGCCAAGCTGTTCGAGGCCGCCACTCGCCTTGCCGCCGTGCTGACCCATCAGCCCGAGCCCGTCGAACAGGCCATGACCGATTACGGCAAGTATCTGGGCACCGCGTTCCAGATCATCGATGACGTGATGGACTACTGCTCCCAGAGCGAAGAGATGGGCAAGAACGTCGGCGACGATCTGGCCGAAGGCAAACCGACCCTGCCGCTGCTGCGCGCCATGGAAGTGGGTACGCCGGAAGAGCGCCAGCTGGTGCGCGATGCCATCGAGCACCGCAACGGTATGGAGCATCTTGAGCAGATCCTCGGCATTCTCGACCGTACTGGCGCGCTGGAGTACTCCCGCATGCGTGCCAGGGAAGAGGCCGACAAGGCCATTGCCGCCCTCGCTATCCTGCCTGACACCCCGCACAAACAGGCGCTGGAAACACTGGCGCACATGGCCGTGCAGCGCAGTGCCTGAGTAAACGACATGGATGAAAAAAGAGGCCTTCGGCCTCTTTTTTATTGTCTGCTATCTGCTGGACAGTGTATTGCGCCAGACTCAGCGACTCAGCATCCAGAGGATCACGCTACCTGCCACCACTAGCGAGCCGCCGATACGGCGCAACTGCTCCGCTGGCTGATCGCTAAGCAGCCGCAACATCTGCTGCCATGCCCTGGGCATCAACAACGGGCCTAGCCCCTCGAACAACAGCAGCAATCCCAACCCCATCAGCATGGATGTCAGCATCCGACCTCCTTCAATGCAACCAGCCCCCTGGGTCGACGGCTGGCATTGGCACCAAAAACAAAAAGGGTCTGACAATGCAGACCCTTTGAATGTGACCTCGTGGCGATTACTGCTTGGTGCCGTGAGGAGACTTGAGGTAACGGAAGAACTCGCTGTCCGGCTTCAACACCATCAGGTCGTTGCCACCGGCAAAGCTCTTGCGATAGGCCTCCATGCTACGCACGAAGCTGAAAAACTCGGGGTCTTTCTTGTAGCTGTCGGCATAGATCTTGGCGGCTTCCGCATCCCCTTCACCGCGCAGCTGGCGAGCGTTACTCTCGGCGTCAGCGATCATGACGGTTACCTTGCGGTCGATATCGGCACGCAGGATTTCAGCCTTCTCGCGACCCTGAGAGCGGTGCTCACGGGCGACTGCGGTACGCTCGGCGCGCATCCGCTGGTAGATGGAGTTGGAGACTTCCACCGGCAGGTTGATCTGCTTGATCCGCACATCCACCACCTTGATACCGAGCTCGGAGGAGCGCGCCATCTTCTTCAGGGCATCTTCCATCACGGTACTGCGCTCACCGGAGACGATGTCCTTGATGGTGCGGTTACCGATCTCGGAACGCAGACCGTTATTGATCTTGCGTTTGAGCAGATCTTCAGCCTGCAGCTTGTTGCCACCACCGGTTGCCAGATAGTACTTGGAGAAGTCCTCGATCTTCCACTTCACGTAGGAGTCGATGATCAGGTCTTTCTTCTCGGAGGTGACAAAACGGTCGGCCTGGCTGTCAATGGTCTGGATGCGGGCATCCATCTTGCGAACCTGGTCGATGAGCGGCACCTTGAAATGCAGGCCCGGCTCATAGAGGCGGGGTTCACCGGAGTCAACCCGCTTCACCTTGCCAAACTGCACCACAATCCCCTTCTGACCTTCATCAACGATAAAGACAGAGGAGAAGCAGACCATGGCCGCGACAGCGATTGCACCAATAGCTAGCTTTTTCATCTATCAGTTTCTCCCTGAGCTGAAGCGGTCACCGCTACGCAGCGGCATTGTCGGGGTAGAGTTGGCACCCTCGTTGGAAACGGGGACCTGCTCTGTGACCGGGGCGACAGTGGCACGATCAGACTGGGCAGCCTTCGGCTTGCCGGACAGCTTGTCGAGCGGCAGGTAGATCATGCTGTTGTTGCCAGCCGGCATGTCGACCACCACCTTGTTGGCCTGCTGATAGAGCTCTTCCATCGTTTCCAGATAGATACGCTCACGGGTCAGCTCGGGGGCAGCCAGATACTGGGGCAGCAGCTCGTTGAAGCGAGCAACTTCACCCTGGGCTTTCAACACGATCTGGGACTTGTAAGCTTCCGCTTCCTGCTCCAGACGCTTCACCTGACCACGGGCCTTGGGCTCCACTTCACGGGCATAGGCTTCTGCTTCACGAATGAAGCGCTGTTCATCTTCCTGAGCGGAGATGGCATCATCAAAGGCGTCTTTCACCTCTTCCGGCGGACGCGCCGGCAGGAAGTTGACGTCGACGATCTGCAGACCCATCTGGTAAGGCTCGATGATGCCATCGATCACCTGCCAGGTCTCCTGACGCACCTTCTCACGACCGGTAGTCAGGACGTCATCCATCCGGGTATGACCAACTACATAGCGCAGGGCGCTATCGGTGGCCTGACCCAGACTCTCGTCGGCATTGGTCACGCTGAACAGATACTGCTCGGGATTGACCACACGGTACTGCACGTCCATCTCGACCCGTACCACGTTCTCATCCTGAGTCAGCATGAAACCGGAGGCAGGCAGGGAGCGCACGGACTCGACGTCCACCGGGATCACCTGATCGATAAAGGTCGGCTTCCAGCGCAGGCCCGGCTCGACAATATGGGAAAACTTGCCAAACCGCAGCACGGCACCACGCTCCGCTTCGCGAATGGTGTAGAAGCCGCTGACGACCCACACCACCACAGCGACAACCAGCGCGATGGAGATACCAAAGCGACCTACATCGCCACCAGATTTGCCGCCACCAAACAAGCCACCGAAACGGCGACTCACTTTGCGCAGCATTTCATCCAGATCAGGGGGTCCCTGATTCTTGCCGTTATTCCCCCAAGGGTCACGGTCTTTGCCGTTGTTACCAGGCTCATTCCAAGCCATCAGCGTCTCCATTAATACATGCGGATGGATATCATCTCTATCGGGCCGTCATACGTCGCGAAGCCCCTAAGGGTTCATCTTCATCAACGAATCAATGCCTGATAAAGCGTTGTAAACTCTCACCTTCCTGTTTCACGAGGCGGTTCCAGTCGGCCACTTGCAAGCGGACTTCCAGCACGAAATCACCCTCCTCGCTAAAACCTTCCTGCTCAATCCCTTTCAGCTGATAGAGCGCACTGCGCAATCTCGCGGCAGAAGGAGGCAACTGCAGGGTATGATGCACCATGGAGCCAGCCAGCAATTCGGTCAGCGCCGTAAACAGATGCTCACAACCTTCACCAGTCTGGGCCGACAACCAGACGCGCAACGGGCGCCCCTCGTCATCTCGCTCCAGACCTGCCGGACGATCCGCCAGCTTGTCGATCTTGTTGCAGATCATCAGCTGGGGCCTGTCATCGGCTTCGATCTCGGCCAACACCTGCTGCACGGAGTCGATATTCTCCTGCATCTGCTCATCGGCACAGTCCACCACATGCAGCAGCAGATCCGCTTCACGGGTCTCCTGCAGGGTCGCCTTGAAGGCCGCGACCAGATCATGGGGCAAGTGTCGAATAAATCCAACTGTATCAGCCAAAATCACATCACCCACATCCCGGATCACCAGTTTACGCAGGGTGGGATCCAGAGTTGCGAACAATTGGTCGGCAGCATACACGCTGGCAGCTGTAAGTTGGTTGAACAAAGTGGACTTTCCGGCGTTGGTATAACCAACCAGTGACACCGTCGGCACTTCGTTGCGGTTGCGGGCACGACGTCCCTGCTCCCGCTGCTTGGCCACCTTGTCGAGCCGACGCAAAATCGCCTTGATGCGTTCCCGCAGCAGACGTCGGTCAGTTTCAAGCTGGGTTTCACCCGGGCCACGCAGACCGATCCCGCCCTTTTGACGCTCAAGGTGGGTCCAGCCTCGCACCAGACGAGTGGAAAGATGGCGCAACTGGGCCAGTTCGACCTGCAGTTTACCTTCGTGGGTACGGGCGCGCTGGGCAAAGATATCGAGGATCAGGCCGGTTCGGTCCACCACCCGGCACTGGAACAGACGCTCCAGGTTGCGCTCCTGGGCAGGGGTCAGGGCATGGTTGAAGATGACGACGTCGGCATCCAGCATCTGGACTTGGGACGCGATCTCTTCAGCCTTGCCACTGCCGACAAAAAATTTGGCACTGGGCGCACTGCGACTGGTGGTAATTACCCCCAGCGCATTGACTCCGGCCGAGCTCACCAACATCTTGAGCTCTTCCAGATCCTCCCGCTCACCCTCATCACTGAAGTTGACATGCACCAGAACGGCCTGTTCGCCAGCTGCATAACGGTCAAACAAGCGCTTGCTCCTTAACAGGAATCATGATGAATCTGAGTTGGCGAGTCGACTCGCCCAGGGATATCACGCCTCGGCATCACCCTGTTCATCAGCCGCGCCACCCGGAGTGGGCTGGTGATGATTGACGGCACGGGCCGGTACGACAGTCGAGATGGCGTGCTTGTAAACCATCTGGCTCACGGTGTTTTTCAGCAGGATAACAAACTGGTCAAAAGACTCGATCTGACCTTGCAGTTTGATGCCGTTCACCAAATAGATAGAAACAGGAATCCGCTCACGGCGCAGCGCATTCAAAAACGGGTCTTGGAGAGATTGCCCCTTAGCCATTTTTCTTTTCCTTATAGTTTGTTGTTTTTAAACACCGAATATCAATATAACAACCTGATTATACAGGGAGTGTCAAGCCGCACCAGCGCGAGCAAGCACGCGGTCGAGATTGCCAGACTCACCAGATTCCAACCAGGTCACATCGGGCCAGCCGCGCAACCAGGTCATCTGTCGTTTTGCCAATTGGCGTGTGGCAACAATGCCACGATAACGCATCTCATCATACCCCACTTCACCGCACAGGTAGTCCCACATTTGGCGATAACCCACACAGCGAATGGAGGGGAGATCCGGGTGCAGATCGCCGCGCGCCATCAGCGCACGAACCTCCTGTTCAAAGCCGCCTTGCAGCATCTTGTCAAAGCGTTGTTCGATCCGCTGATGCAGCACGGCGCGATCGCTCGGGGCGATGGCAAACTGCTGCACCCGATAGGGCAAGCCCTCCCCCTGCACCTGCGTCAGCTCGGTAAGGGTCTTGCCGCTGATGCGGTAGACCTCCAGCGCCCGGGAGAGTCGTTGCGGGTCATTGGGGTGGATCCGCGCACCGGCCACCGGGTCGATGCGCACCAGCTCATCGTGCAGCGCCTGCCAACCGAGGCGGGCAGCCTCTTCCTCAATCCCGGCACGAATGGCGGGATCGGCAGAGGGCAGCGGGGACAATCCCTCCAGCAGCGCCTTGAAATAGAGCATTGTGCCGCCCACCAGCAGCGGAATGCGGCCGCGGCCGGCGATCTCTTTCATCTCCCGCAGGGCATCCTTGCAAAAATCGGCTGCCGAATAACTCACAGCGGGATCAAGAATATCGATCAGCCGGTGCGGGGCACGTGCCAGTTCATCGGCGGTCGGCTTGGCCGTACCTATATCCATGCCGCGATAGATCAGCGCAGAATCGACGCTGATGATGTCGCAAGGCAATGCCTGGCACAGTTCAATGGCGAGATCCGTCTTGCCGGAGGCCGTCGGCCCCATCAGAAAAATTGCGGTCGGCAAGTCACTCGCCATGTTCAAACTCCTCCAGCACGGTCGCCAGCGAAAGAGGGCGCACCATGCGAATGTCTGCCAGTTGGTCACTGAAATCGGTCACAAGTTCCGTCAGCAGACGACTGGCAGTTGAAAAATCGTATATCTTCTCGCGGCTTATCCCCTGCTCCACCAGCCATTGGCATAATACTTCAGCCTGCTGACCAGCATCACTGTCAGATCCGCCCTCGATAATTTGCAGCAATTCGGGTAACAGACGAACCAGATCGGTCTGGCGCAGCAGAGCCGGCACCCGAGTCAGGATCATGGTGTCACGCCCCCCGCTTTTCAACTCCAGCCCCATCCGTTTCAGCAAACGCTCCTGCTCGGTCACCAGCGCGATCAAATTCTTCGGCAATTTGAAGGAGACCGGCAGCAACAGTGGCTGGGCCGCCAGCCCCTGACCCCAGGTCTCCAGCAGCCAGTGGCGCAGCAGCACCCGCTCGGCGCGTACCAGCGAGAGCAGCGCCAGCTGATTATCCCGCTCGATCAACAGGTAAGCCTGCTCCACCAGTGTCAGGGCGCGACATCCCCCCTGTTTGGGTGACGGCACTGGCTCAGTGGGCTGCGCAGGAGCAGCCTCAGTTGCGATAGGCAGCGTAGTGAGCAGAGCGCCCATGCCGCGCATCGCCTCCCGGCTTGGGGGCTCGGACGGTTGATAATTGCTGGCTCGGCCAGCCCCACCGCCTCCCTCCCGCACCTGTGCAGGTGCCCGGTAGCTGTGCTCGGCACCGTACCACTCCGGGCGTGGCGCCTGACCGGGATATTCGATCTGCGGACTAACCGGCAGCTCGACCAGGGTTTCGGCCAGCGGCGCGTCCTGATGAGCTGCGCTGACTCCTTCGCGGCGCAGCGCAGTAAACAGCGCCTGAAAGATAAAGTCGTGGATCAGTCGCGCCTGATGGAAGCGCACCTCATGCTTGGCCGGGTGTACGTTGACATCCACCTGACGGGGATCCAGCTCGATATAGAGCACATAGGCGGCGAAGCGGTCGGGAGGCAACAACTCGTCATAGGCCTGACGAATGGCGTGATTGATGAGCTTGTCGCGCATCATCCGGCCGTTGACATAGGTGTATTGCAGGTCGTTCTGCGGTCTTGCCCCCTCCGGAGTCGCCAACCAGCCCCACAACCGCACGTCGCTATGCTCGCTCTCCACCGCCAGCGCATGGTGCATGAAGGGGGTGCCGCAAACGGCGGCGAGGCGACGCTCCTGCTCCGGCACGGTATTGGCGGCCTTGTACTGGCGCACCACCTTGCCATTGTGGCGCAGGATCAGGGTGGCATCGAAGCGGGAGAGCGCGATGCGGCGCACCAGCTCGTCGATATGGGCAAACTCGGTCTTTTCGCTGCGCATGAACTTGCGCCGCGCGGGGGTATTGAAGAAGAGATCCACCACCTCCACCGTGGTGCCCACCGGATGGGCCGCCGGCTTGATGGTGACGCTCATCTCCCGCCCTTCCGCCTGGGCTTGCCAGGCTTCGGACTGATCTGCAGTACGGGAGGTGAAGGTGAGACGGGAGACCGAGCTGATTGAGGCGAGCGCCTCGCCACGAAAACCGAGGCTGTTGATCCCTTCCAGATCGTCCAGCGTGGCCACCTTGGAGGTCGCATGACGCGACAGCGCCAGCACCAGCTCATCTTTGGCGACGCCACAACCGTTGTCACGGATGCGGATCAGCTTGGCTCCCCCCTTGTCGATGTCGATCTCGACCCGGTCGGCCCCCGCATCCAGGCTGTTCTCCACCAGCTCTTTCACCACAGAAGAGGGCCGCTCCACCACCTCTCCGGCTGCAATCTGGTTGGCCAGAATGGGTGGCAAAATACGGATCGGCATCATTTACTCCTGAATTTCTATCTTGCGGATGGTCAGTCTCTTAAGGCTCCAGGAGGGCCGATCCACCACCTCTCCACCAACCGGAATCTGGTTGGCAAGGATAGGGGGCAATATACGGATCGGCATCACTTGCTCCTGAATTTCAATCTTGCGGATGGTATTCGCTAACAGCGGGAGCGGCATCGCCCGCTCCCGCGCGTCAGTTTTGCGGAATGTAGAGCACCTGCCCTACCTGAATATTCCGCGACTTGAGCTTGTTGATCTCTACCAGCCGAGCCTGACTCACCCCATGTTTCTCGGCAAGGCGGGAGAGACTCTCGCCCCGCTTGACCACATGGCGGATCATCTGCGACTTGTCATCACTGCGAACGGGGGCGGCACTGCGGCTCTGCCCTTGCTGGGGAATATAAATTGTTTGACCAATCTGTATATCCCGGCTGCGCAGCTGGTTGATCTCCACCAGAGTGGACTGACTCACCCCATGCTTCTCGGCAAGGCGAGAGAGGCTCTCGCCCCGTTTGACCACATGGCGGAGCATCCGCGATTTGTCATAGTCGCCCACACTGCTGACCGGTGCACCGCTCTCTTGCGCTGCCGCCGAGTAAGGCTTGATCACCCCGGCACCAGAGCCGCTCCCCGTGCCGCTGTCGCGGGCAGTAGCGGGCATCTTGTTGGTCACTACCGGCTGCGACTGTGCCTGCCTGGGCTGGCTCACCGACTGCCGGGCTACCGGTGCAGGGCGAGTAGCGGCAGGTTGGCTCACCTGCCCTTTGCCAGTCAGCATGGCCCCCTTGGTCGGGTGGGCGCGGTAGTAGTTGCGGATCCCCTCGAAGATGGCGCGGGCCAGCTGGTCCTGATAGCTGGCGGTAGCCAGCAGCTTCTCCTCCGCATGGTTGGAGATAAAACCGGTCTCCACCAGCACCGAGGGAATATCCGGCGCCTTCAGCACCGCCAGACTGGCGTGCTCCGGCGCCTTCTTGTGCAGTCGGGCGACCTTGCCCATGGAGCGCAGGATCTGGCGGCTGACGTCATATCCTTCGGCACGGGACTTGTCCATGGAGAGGTCGAGGAAGGTCTGCGCCAGATAGGGGTTGGGATCAGATTCCGCCAACACCTTGCCGACACCGCCCAGCAGCTCGCCCTGCTTCTCCTGCTTCTCCAGCCAACTGCCCATCTCGCGGTTGGCACGGTTGGTCGAGAGGACCCAGACCGAGGCGCCGCGCGGAGTGGAGTTGTGGAAGCTGTCCGCATGGACCGACACCAGCAGATCCGCCTTAGCCTTGCGGGCAATCTCGGAACGCTTGTTGAGGTCGACGAAATAGTCGCCACGACGGGTCATCACGGCGCGCATCCCCGGCTCGCGGTCGATCAGTGCAGCCAGCTTCTGGGAGACCGCCAGCGTCACCCGCTTCTCGTAGGTACGGCGCGGGCCGATGGAGCCCGGGTCTTCCCCGCCGTGGCCCGGGTCGATAGCAATCACCACCCCTTTGCCCTTGCCACCAACAGGCGTGGATTGCACCGCAGCCGCCGAGCGCTTCTCTTCATAAGGGAGGTCGATGACCAGACGGTGGCCATAGGGCCCGGCTGGCGCCAGCGGAAAGACCACCGGCTTGATGGCGGAGCTGAGATCCATCACCAGCCGCAGACCGCCCTTCTCCAGCGGTGTACTCTGGCGGATCTTGCGCACCAGTTCGCTGTTGTTCTCGATCCGGGCCAGATTGGCGGCGTTGCTCGCCCCTTTCAGATCGATCACCAGCCGATCCGGGCCGGTGAGGGTGAAGTAGTTGTAATTTGGGGCGCTGCTCATATCGAGCACCACCCGGGTGTTATCCGGTGATGGCCAGATTCGTACGCTCTTGAGCTGATTCGCCCAAGAGGGTAACGCCATCAAGGAGAGAGCAATAACAAGGATCAAGCGCACGTAGATGACAACCGTTCCAGAATGGCTTCGCCAATAGCAGTGCGAGCCTCTATCAGAACCTCGCGCTGCTCGCCTACATAAGTGAGGGTAATTTCCAGGTCGGGAGCCGGTAACCAGCCCTCGCCCTTCTCGGACCACTCCACCAGACAGAGAGTGTTGGCGGCAAAATAGTCCCGAATGCCCATGAATTCCAGCTCTTCCGGATCAGCCAGGCGATAGAGATCAAAATGGTAGACCTGCCAGCCATCGAGCTCATAGGGTTCGACCAAGGTGTAAGTCGGACTTTTTACCTTGCCCTGATGGCCAAGGCCCTGCACCCAGCCGCGGGTCAGGGTGGTTTTACCGGCGCCAAGCGTACCATGCAAAAACACAGTGGTCGCCTGCTGGCAGGCCTGTGCCAGACGGCCACCCAGTGCCACGGTTGCTGCCTCGTCCGGCAGTGTCATCATCAACTGTTTTGCCATGTTCTTCTTTTTAACTTGTAATGGTGTCGGGATTAACCAGTTTGCGGATCAGGGGCAGCAAGTCTGACGCCAGCATGCCCCGCTCGCCGTCAGCGGCGGCCTGATCTGCAGCCTCACCGTGGATCACGGCGCCCAGCCAGCTTGCCATGGTGGCAGACCAGCCCTGGGCCAAAAGGGCGGCGATTATACCAGATAACAGATCGCCCATGCCGCCACTTGCCATGCCGGGATTGCCTTCACAACAGAGAGCGACCCGCTCGCCGTCATAAATAAGTGTTCCCGCCCCTTTTAACAACACCACACCGCCATAACGCCGCTGCAGCGCCTGCACGGCGGCAAACCGGTCGGTTTCAATCTCGGCAATGGTGCATCCCAGCAGGCGCGCCGCTTCGCCGGGATGGGGCGTGAGCACCCAATTATCCTGATGGCGGGGAGATTGCGCCAGCCAATTCAATCCATCGGCGTCCAAAACCAGTGGCAGCCGATCGGTGAGATTACGAGCGATTTGCGCGTTTCCCCACTCATCCTGACCGAGCCCGGGGCCGATGACCCGCACCGACGCCCACCCCTCGTCATCAACGCTGGTGAGGCTCATCAGCTCGGGTTGATAGAGGCTGACCGGCGGATGCTCCGGATGCTGACACACCCGCACCAGCCCGGCCCCCGCCCGCAGGCAGGCGCGGGCCGCCAGCACGATGGCCCCCTGCATGCCGCGATTGCCCCCCACCAGCAGCACCTTGCCATAAGAGCCCTTGTGGGAAGCGCGCGGGCGCGGGGTCAGCTGCGTGCAGAGCAGCGGATAATCGATACGCCAGGCGGCGGGCAGCATAGTGTCATCAGGCGTGACACCAAGGGGATCACAGTCGAGCTGGCCGACGCAATCCACCCCGTCGCCGGTGAGCATCCCCTGCTTGATACCGATAAAGGTGAGGGTGCGAGTGGCCTGCACCACGGCCCCCATGGCACGGCCGGTATCGCCGTTGAGGCCGGAGGGGAGATCCACCGCCAGCACGGGCACAGTCAGGCCATTGATTGTTGCGACGATCTTTGTCAGTAGTGGCGAGAGGGACGTGTTGACGCCGGTGCCAAGCAGGGCATCGACCACCAGATCCGGGGTGGAGTGCTGGTCCTTATCAAACTGCTCGGCCAGCCAGACCCGGCCACCGGCCGCCAGCCACTCATCGGCGGCCCGTCTGGCATCCCCCTTCAGTTGTTCGGGTGCTCTGGCGGCAATCACCACCACCTCGATGCCAATCTGGCGGGCAAGGCGGGCCAGCACATAGCCATCACCGCCGTTATTACCGGGGCCGACGAAGATCCACCAGCAGCGACTGTCGGGCCAATGCAGGGTGGCATAGGTGCGCAACGCAGCACCTGCTCGCTCCATCAGGGCATAGAGAGGTTGCCCCTCACGCGCGGCCCAGTTGAGCTCCAGTGCGCGGATCTGTTCAGTCTGCCACAGCCCCTGTGGTAAACTGCCCCCCTCTTTTGTGCCCAACGCGCCCCTGATGATCTCTACCATGACGGCTCCCGCCTCTTATCAATCGACCCACGCCAGCAAACGCCAGCCAGGCCAAGCCGCATGAGCGCTCCTGACTTCCACCAGCTGGCCCACGATATCAAGCTCTGGGCACGGGAGCTAGGATTTGACCAGGCGGGCATCACCGACACCGACCTGCGTATCGAAGAGCCGAGATTGCAGGCCTGGCTGGATGCGGGCTATCACGGCAGCATGGATTACATGGCGCGCCACGGCATGATGCGGGCGCGCCCCCACGAGCTGCTGCCGGGCACGGTGCGGGTGTTGTCGGTGCGGATGAACTACCTGCCGTTCGAGGCGGGCTTTGCTGCCACCCTGCGCGATCCGACCCTCGGCTATATCAGCCGCTATGCCCTCGGCCGTGACTACCACAAGGTGCTGCGCAACCGGCTCAAACAGCTGGGTGATCGCATTGAAGCGCGCTGCGCCGAGCTGTTTCAAGGCACTGAAGAGACCTTGGGTGAGTGGCGCCCCTTCGTCGACTCCGCCCCCATCCTCGAGCGGCCACTGGCAGCCAAGGCGGGCCTAGGCTGGGTTGGCAAACACTCACTGCTGCTCAACGAATCGGCCGGCTCCTTCTTCTTTCTCGGTGAGCTGTTGCTCAACCTGCCGCTGCCGCTCGACCAGCCAGTGGAGAAGGAGCAGTGCGGCAAGTGCGTCGCCTGCATCAACATCTGCCCGACCGGCGCCATTGTCGCCCCCTATGTGGTAGATGGCCGCCGCTGCATCTCCTATCTCACCATCGAGAATGACGGCCCTATTCCGGAAGAGTTCAGGCCCTTGATGGGCAACCGCATCTACGGCTGCGACGACTGCCAGCTTATCTGCCCCTGGAATCGCTACGCCGATGCCAGCCCGGAACCCGATTTTAGCCCCCGCCCCAGCCTGCACCGCCCGCCCCTGCTGGCGCTGTGGTACTGGAGCGAGAGCGATTTCCTCAAACAAACCGAGGGGAGCCCGATCCGCCGCATCGGCTATCAACGCTGGCGCCGCAATCTGGCAGTCGCCCTTGGCAATGGCCCGGCGACCCCCGAGGTGATCGCGGCTCTGCAACTGGGGCTGACCACCGCCGAGCCCATGGTGGCCGAACATATCGAATGGGCGCTGACCACCCTTGCCCGGCGTCAGGATGAAGAGAACAAGAAGACCCGTTTGCTGATCCGCTGCATCGAAAAAGGTCTGTCGGATCACGCATAAGTGATCTGCCCCTTGCCGGATTGCAGCACTTTTTTCATGCTCTGCCGACCTGCGGTGCCCATAACAGCGTGGTCACTGCAAACTGCTCGGCACACAACAAGGACAACACAGATGCATATGTTGGGAGTGGATATTGGAGGCTCAGGGATCAAGGGCTGTCTGGTCGATACCAAAACCGGCGAATTGATTGGCGAGCGCCATCGCATTGCCACACCGCAACCGGCCACCCCGGCCGCCATCGCCCATACCCTCAAGGCGCTGGTCGAACATTTCGACTGGAAAGGACCGGTGGGCTGCGGTTTTCCTGCCACCATCCACAACGGGGTTGCCAAGAGTGCCGCCAACATCGACAAGAGCTGGATCGAAACCGATGCCGAGCATCTGTTTGCCGATGTCACCGGCAAGCCCTGCTATGTGCTGAATGATGCTGACGCCGCCGGTCTGGCCGAGATGCGCTTTGGCGCCGGCAAGGATCGCAAGGGGGTCATCATCCTCATCACGGTCGGCACCGGCATCGGCACCGCCATCTTCGTCAACGGCCATCTGCTGCCCAACACCGAGCTGGGCCATCTGATGCTGGAAGGAATGGTCGCCGAGCACTACTGCTCCGATGCGGCGCGCAAACGGGAAGATCTCTCCTGGAACCGCTGGGGCAAGCGCTTCAACAAATATCTGGCGCGCCTCGAGTTTCTCTTCTCCCCCGACCTCTTCATTCTGGGGGGCGGCAGCGCAGCCAAGCTGGATAAGTTTGTCGATCGCATCGAGACCCGGGCGCCGCTTATTCCGGCGGCCAGCCTCAATCAGGCGGGCATTATCGGGGCCGCCCTCTACGCGGCCGAGCAGCAGGGCTAACCGACGCTCACTGCAAGTCAGCAGATACCAATGGAAAGGGCCCGGCACTGCTGCCGGGCCCTTTTGTTTTGCGGTCATCTTGCGTGTTTGGTGCTTATCACCCGTTACATGTCGTCGAGTCGATGCACCCCGTGCACCAGCCGAGTCAGGCGGGTCTGCTCCAGCCCGGCCAGATTCTCGAGCAAAGCGGTGGTGGCCGGTGTCGGGCACTCCCGTGCCAGATGGCTCAGCTCGCCCACCAGCTGCTCTTCCCAGCGGCATACCTGAGTGACGATATTCTGGGTCTGGACTGATGCCGGCAGCTCGAAGCGGGTAATGGCAGGCAGCATGTCCTCGCTGAAACTCTGGTTCAGCCAGGTCTCCCTGATCGCCTCTCCCAGTTGAGCGGCATATTCGTGCAGATGGGCACTGGCCGCATCCTCACGCCCTTGCAGATAGACCAGCAACATCCGGCTGCGCTCGCTGTCCACCTGACTGGTCAAACGCCCGTAACAGAGCCCGAGTTGGTGGTGAACCTGTTCAAGATAGTGCAGCAACTCTTTGATCTGTTGGAATCTCATCGCACTGCCCTCCATGCTTGTCGGCATCATCAGTATAAAAAACAAGCGCAGCCGACCCAATCCCTATCCGAGCCCCCCTTGCGCTGCATCAAGGTTGACGCCGACAAAGTGGCGATCAGGTGATCCGGTCACGAATAGGGAACGATTTGTGCAGCAATTTGTGTAACGATGGAGGAGCATTAAGCTCGACAGCAGATGTGAACAGAAACGGGCTGACACACTAATAAAACCAGCATTTACCGTGTATAAACAATCTTTAATTCGGTTATCTGCCGCAGGAACGAAACAGGATCTGGCAGAGCAACAATACCATCCTGATTGTTATCCGCCTGACAGAAATCCTTATCACTTTTTTAGACGTCTAGACGTAAAAACATGCATTGACATAGCCATCCAGACATCTTAGCATCATCCTCCATGATGACAGAGTAACCCAGTGGAACCTCTGCCCAATTTCCCCGCCTGTAGCGCCCTGTGCTTTAAGGCTGTTAGCACGGAAGAATCCATGATTAAGTTGATCGGTCTCAACAAAGTCTACGGTACAGGCAGTGACGCCGTGCACGCCCTGCGTGATGTGAGTCTGCATGTACCCCAAGGCAAAATTTTCGGGGTGATCGGTGCCTCCGGTGCCGGCAAGAGTACCCTCATTCGTTGTGTCAACCTGCTGGAGCGCCCGACAGAGGGCCAGGTGATTGTCGATGGCCAGGATCTGGTCGCCCTGAGCGAACGGGATCTGACCCAGGCTCGCCGCCAGATCGGGATGATTTTCCAGCACTTCAACCTGCTTGCCTCCCGCACCGTGTTTGCCAACATCGCCTTTCCACTGGAGCTGGCAGGCTGGAGCAAAGAGAAGATCCAGCAACGGGTTGCCGAGCTGCTGGCACTGGTCGGGCTGGAAGCCCGTGCCCAGGCCTATCCGTCCGAGCTTTCCGGCGGTCAGAAGCAGCGGGTCGCCATTGCCCGCGCACTGGCACCGGCCCCCAAGGTGCTGCTCTGCGACGAGGCCACCTCGGCCCTCGACCCGCAGACCACCCGCTCGATCCTGACCCTGCTCAAGGAGATCAACGTCAAGCTGGGGCTCACCATCCTGCTCATTACCCACGAGATGGATGTGGTGAAAGGGATCTGTGACGAAGTGGCCATCATCAGCGATGGTCGCCTGATCGAGCAGGGGGAAGTGGCCTGGTTCTTCAGCAACGCCAAGACCCAGCTGGCCCGTGACTTCATCCACTCCACCATCCACCTGGAAGTACCCCAGGAGTATCAGGATCGGATGAGCAGCGAGCGGGTGCCGGGCAGCTACCCGCTGGTGAAGCTTGGCTTTACCGGCAGCACGGTCGATACGCCGCTGATCTCCGAGGCGAGCCGCCGTTTCAATATCGATATCAGCATTCTGAGCGCCGACATCGAGTACGCCGGTGGCGTCAAATTCGGTTTCCTGCTGGCCGAGCTGTTCGGAGATGAAGCCCAGTGCGAGGCGACCCAGCAGTTCCTCATCGACAATCACATTCAGCTGGAGGTAATGGGTTATGTCCGAAGCCATGATTAATCTGCTCATCACGGCCCTGGGCGACACCCTTATCATGGTGTTTGCCTCCGCCCTGTTTGGCTGCCTGCTCGGCCTGCCGCTCGGCGTGGCGCTGCATGTGACCAAAGCCGGCCAGATCCTGGCCAACCCCTTGCTCAACCGTACTCTGGGTATGGTGGTCAACGTGGGTCGCTCGGTGCCCTTTATCATCCTGCTGGTCGCCATCATTCCGCTAACCCGGCTGATTGTCGGCACCAGTATCGGCACCATCGCTGCCATCGTGCCGCTGACTGTCGGTTGCATCCCCTTCATCGCCCGTCTGGTGGAAGGGGCCCTGATGGAAGTGCCGGACGGCCTGCTGGAAGCAGCCAAGGCGATGGGCGCCAAGCCGCTGCAAATTATCACCAAGGTGCTGCTGCCCGAGGCTCTGCCCGGCATCCTCAACAGTGTCACCATTACCCTCGTCACTCTGGTGAACTACTCGGCCATGGCCGGGGCTATCGGTGGCGGTGGTCTGGGGGATGTGGGTATTCGTTATGGTTATCAGCGCTTTGACCCGACTGTCATGCTGGTGACCGTGGTTATCCTGGTAGTACTGGTTCAACTTATCCAGAGCGCGGGTGAGCGCCTGGTCAACAAATGTGATCATCGTTAATCGTCGATTTCTGACAGGAGGTTTTATGAAATTTGGCATCAAATCCGTTGCGGCTGCCCTGCTGGCTGGTCTGGTTCTGGCCGGTTGCGGTCAAAAAGAAGAGAGCAAGGTTCTGAAAGTGGGCGCTATTGCCGGCCCGGAGACCGAACTGGTTGAAGTGGCTGCCAAGGTAGCCAAAGAGAAATACGGTCTGACAGTCGAGGTGGTCAACTTCTCCGACTACGTCACCCCGAACGTGGCGCTGAACGATGGCAGCATCGACGTCAACGCTTTCCAGCACAAACCCTATCTGGATGCGCAAGTACGTGATCGCGGCTTCAAGCTGGTGCCGGTTGGCAACACCTTCGTCTACCCGATTGCCGGTTACTCCAAGAAGATCAAGGCGCTGAGCGAGCTGCAAGATGGCGCTCAGATCGCGGTACCGAACGATCCGACCAACCTGGGTCGCTCCCTGATCCTGCTGGCCAAACAGGGCCTGATCACCCTGAAGGATGGCGCCGGTCTGGAAGCCACCGTGCTGGATATCGCCAGCAACCCGCGCAACTTCAAGATTGTCGAGCTGGAAGCAGCCCAACTGCCGCGCTCGCTGGAAGACGTGGACTTAGCCATCATCAACAACACCTTCGCCGGTCAGATTGGTCTGACCCCGACCGAGAACGGCCTGTTTGTTGAGGACAAAGAGTCCCCCTACGTCAACCTGATCGTCGCCCGCGACAACAACAAGGATGACGAGAAGGTCAAACAGTTCGTACAAGCTTTCCAGACCGATGATGTCTACAAGAAAGGTCTCGAGCTGTTCAAAGGCGGCCTGGTAAAAGGTTGGTAATTGCTCACTCGGCAAAAAAGGCCACGCAATGCGTGGCCTTTTTTATTGGCGCCGCTATCATATCCGCGAGCACGGCAACACGAACATACTCATAACATGAAAAAATGGTATCTGGCCTACTGCAAGCCAAAAGAAGAGGCCCGCGCCCGCGCCCACCTCGATGCCCAGGGTATCGAATCCTATTACCCCATGGTGGAGATTGAGAAGCTGCGCCGGGGCAAGCGAGTTCCGGTACGGGAACCCATGTTCCCCAACTATCTGTTTATCTTCGTTGATTTGGAAGAGGTGACACCGGTCACCCTGAAATCGACCCGCGGCATCAGCCGGATCATCCACTTTGGCAGTGAATGGACCCCCATCAGCAGCAAGCTGGTCTATCAGCTGATGAGTCGCGATGACAGCGATGAGGCGAGAGCCAGCTACGCTAACCTGCCCTGCTCGGGCGACAAGGTTCTGATTGAAGAGGGGCCGCTTGCCGGCTTCGAAGCCATCTATATGGAGCCGGATGGAGAGAAACGGGCGATTTTGCTGGTCAGCCTGCTCAACCGGGAGACCACCAGCAGCTTCGACAACCACACCTTCAGACGTCTGGACTAAACCCACGGGCCAGACGGCTCGGTGAATGGCAATAGCAATGGCGGGATAATCCCGCCATCTCACGCATCAAGATCAAAGCGGGCGATGACCGCCTTCAGCTTGCCGGTATCGCCCGCCAGTCTGGCTACGATCTCCTCCCCCTGCTGACTACGCTGACAAGATTGCCGACTGAGCGCGGCAATGTCGTCGACCGTCCCGGATACCTCGGCGGCCACCCGCGACTGCTGCTCGGTTGCCACCGAAATGGCCTCCAGCTGGCCCGACAGCGACTGAACCAGCTGGTTCATGGCACTCAGGGTATCGGTCACCAATCCAACAGCATCCCGCCCTTGCTCTACCAACCGGGTACCGCTGCTGACGGTACTTACCGTCTGGCGAGTCTGCTGGGAGATGGCCGCAATAGTCTGGCTGATCTCGGCGGTTGATTGATGGGTGCGGGTCGCCAGCTGGCGTACCTCATCGGCCACCACCGCAAAACCGCGCCCCTGCTCACCTGCCCGTGCCGCCTCGATCGCCGCATTGAGGGCCAGCAGGTTGGTCTGCTCCGCAATGGTGGCGATCACCTCGGTGATCTGCCCCACCTGTTCACTCTGATGCTCCAACAGCCCCATGGCCTCGTTGGCCTGCCCAATCATGGTGGCAATCTGCTGCATGGTATCGCTCATTCGTGCCAGCGCGGCCTCTCCCTGACGGGTCTGCTGCCGCACCTGATGGGCTCCATCCGCCACACCGGCAATGTTGCCAGCCACATCACGAGCACTCACTGACATCTGATCGATAGCCGCCGCCACCGCATCGACCCGCTGATCCTGCTCCGTCAGATCCGCCACTATGGCTCTGGTAGTGCTGCCCACATCGAGACAGGCCACCTCGACCTGCCCCACTGCGCCCTGCAACTCCCCGACCAGATGATGTAACTGGGCAGACATCCGGTTGATGGAACCAGTCAATTCTCCCAACTCATCCTGCCCTGTGATTGGCAAGGGCTCGGCCGCCAGCCGGCCATCCGCAACCAGCCCCGCCCGGGTCACCAGACAGGCAATGTCACGGGTCAGACGGCGACTAAAGAGCCATGCGACCACCATGCCAAGCACGATGGCGCTGCCGGTAGCCAACAGCAGTGTCTGGTTGATAGCCCTCCCGGCTCCGGTCATCTGCGCCGAAATCTGATCCACCTCGGCACGGGTTTTCCCCACCTGCTGGACCAGCTGCTCGCTGAGGCTGGACTGCATCGGCTCGATGTCGGTGGCCATCAGGTAGTTTGCCTGATCCCAATCCGGCGCCTGGCGTTTCTCGATCACCTGCCCCACCAGCTCGGAGAAGGGGGTCGCCATCTCTTCAAACAGCTGCCAGAGGCTCTGCTGGGTGTCGGTAAAGAGCGCGGCTTGCTGCTTAACCTCAGCCACCCGCTGCTGATGAAACTGGTAGTAATCCTGATATTTGCTGCGGTATTCGGGATCGCCTGAGATAAGAAAATCCCTCAGGGCAGAGAGGGCGTTGGCGAGGCTGTTGTAGGCATCTCCCACCTGTTTGAGCAGCATGCGGCGATCGCCGGAGAGTTGATCCTGCGGAGTGCCAACTTCTTCATTGGCAAAGGATTGCAGCTGATCGAGCGCAGCCTCCGCCAGCGGCCCCGCCTCCTGCAGCATCAGGGTGTGAGCGGGCAGATTCTCTTCACTCTGGGCGATGGTCCACACCTTCTCCTGATGGCTTTTGAAGGTCTCGAGAGACTTGGCGAGCGCCGGACTGAAGGCCTGATGGGCAATGGCCTGCCAGGCCGACTCCCACTCCTGCTTGAGGCGGGAAGCCTGAGCCGGATCCTTGCCGAGGATAAGATAGCCACGCAAGGCGGAAACGGTGGCAACCAGCGCCTTCTGGCTCGTTTCATCCCGCTGCAGGGCGGGCAGCGCCTGCTCCAGCAGGGTGTGTTGGGCCTGATTGATCTGGGTCAGCCGGTAATAGACCAGCGTGGAGGAGAGCAGGATCAGCAGGTTGATAAAACCGAAGCTGAGCAGCAACTTGCTTGAGATTTTCATGAACATCCTTGTTCAAACGGAGGGATCCAGCCAACAGAATCAGATAGATATCAGTGTAGGCAATCTATCTTGCCAAGTCCGGTGCCAATTAGCCAATTCACTGCGCGGCATCGGGCGGGCAGAGAAAAATCCCTGACAGAGGTCGCAACCGAGTTGGGCCAGCACTCGCCAGGTCGCCTCATCCTCTACCCCTTCCGCCACCGACTTCAGCCCCAGCTTGCGGGCCAACTCGATACTGGACTCGATGATAGCCAAACGTGACGGATCGGCATGGCAGCGATCGACGAAAGAGCGATCCAGCTTGAGTTCGGTGAACGGCAACAGTGCCAGCTGCTGCATCGAGGAGTAGCCGGTACCAAAATCATCGATGGAGAGGCCAAAACCATGCATCCTTAGCCGGGTCAGCACCTCCAGAGACTTGCCCAGATCCTGCACGAATGCGCTCTCGGTCACCTCGAGGGTGATGAGCTCAGGATTGATACTCCAGCGCTTGCACTGATCAATCAATAAGTTGCAAAGCTCCCCTTCAATGAGTGAGGTGGTGGAGAGGTTCATCGACAGATTGAGTGACAACCCGGTTTCCTCCCATAAATGGCCATCACTCAGAGATTTGCTGATGATCACCTCGGTCAACGGATCGATAAGCCCGTTGTGCTCCGCCAGTGAAATAAAACGCCCGGGAGGGATCAGGCCAAACTCGGGGTGTTGCCAGCGGGCCAACGCCTCCATCCCGACCCACTCGCCGGATGCAAAACTCACCTTGGGCTGATACCAGGGCAGCAGTTGATCTTGCTCGATCGCCCGACGCAACTCATCGAGTCCTATTCTGTGCCCCTCTTCTTCTCTGACTGGTTCCTGCCGGGGTGACCAAGCCTGGATAAGCCGCTGGAGCTGCTGCGGCGTTGAGGGTTTCTCTAGGCGACCGAGCACCTGCAAGCCATAAGCGGTACTCATACGCAATACGGCTTCGACCACATCCCCCTCAAGCGCGCTGGAGAGGATAATGCCGCCCTGAAAACCACCCAGCGACAGGCGGCGCAACAGCGCCATGCCATCCATTCCGGGCATTCGCAGATCGCAAAACAGGATATCGACGTTGTGTTGCTGGCTAAGCGCCAACGCCTCGACACCATCAACCGCTTCCAGCAGATTCGGGTAACCCAGGCTGCGGATCTGGTGCAGCAGCGCCTTGCGCTGAAATCCATGGTCTTCCACGACCATGATGACCAACTCATGTTGTGCTTTTTTCATCGAGCCATAATCCAATGTCGTGGGCAATCGCCGTCATCAACCTCTGCACTGTGCTGACCAGATCGTCGAGCTCGTCGAGCCGCTTCAATCGCGCAGTCGATTCCAGCATGGCAGCCTGGCTGGCAAGCCCCTCCAACCCGACCATTCTGGCAGCCCCCTTGATCCGGTGGGCGGTCTCTACCAAGGCGCTGGCATCATGACAAATCAGCGCTGCCATCATGGCCTCGCCATCCTGCCGGTTGGAATCGAGATACTCCACCGCCATGGCTCGCGCGGTCAGCTCGTCACCAAATAGCGCCAACCAGCGCTCAGCCTGCATGCCTGTAGCCCCAACAACGGGCGCAACCGCGCTTCTGGTTGGCGTCCTCTCTGCCAGCCAATGGGCCAGCATCTGGCGCAAGATATCCAGCGGGTAGGGCTTCAGTAACATGTCACTCATGCCTGCCTCTACCATACGAGCACTCGCCTCTTCCGACGTATCTGCCGTTACCCCTATGATGGGGGCCGTCACTCCCGCAGCCCGCAGCGCCTTGGTCAGGGCATAACCATCCATCACCGGCATATGGCAATCAGTCAGCAGCAGGGAGAATTGCTGTCCCTGCCAGGCCCGCAGAGCCTTCTCGCCATCTTCCACGACCTGAGCCTCGATACCAAGAATGGCTAACTGCCGTGCCAGCAAGGCACGATTGACCGGATGATCATCGGCCACCAGTACTTTGCCACCCAGCTTCTCTGCAAGCGCAGGGAGGATTGGTGTGACCCGCTCCTGTAGCAATTCGTGGCAGCTCTCCAGCAGAAGATCAGGATAGAGAGGAGATAGACCCAGGCGCCACCATTTTTGTTCACCAATCCGCCCCCGTAACGCCTCATCGGGTGACGCTATGATCCCCTTCAGCGCAGAGTGTTGCAGCCAGCTTTGCCATTCCCCCCCAAGCGCTTGCTCAAGCCACCGTTGATCGGCCAACAGCAACCCTTCCAGTGAGCGACTGAGCTCACTGGCCCCCAAGTACCTGAGCTTGGCCCCCTGCCGTACCATGGCCGCTTCGAGATTGGTGTCATCGCAGAAAAACCACCATTCTGTGTCAGCCAAAGCAGGGGGATCCCACTGCGGATTGGTTAGCGGCACGGTAAAGCGGAAGCTGGAGCCCTCCCCTGCCTTGCTGGTCAGTGTCAGTGCCCCCCCCATTTTGCATACCAGCTGCTCACAGATTGCCAACCCCAAGCCGGTGCCACCAAAACGACGGTTGATATCTGACTCCACCTGCTCAAAAGGCGTGAACAGCAGCGCCTGCTTCTCTTCGGCGATCCCGATACCGGTGTCACTGACACTGATGGTCAGTTGCTCGCTCAGGTAGCTGACCTGGATAGTAATCCCCCCTTGTTCGGTAAACTTCACCGCATTATTGAGCAGGTTGGAGATGACCTGACCGATACGCACCCCATCGATGTCGGCCCAATCCGGCACATGATGCTCCCACTCAAGCACCACGTTGAGCCCCTTGTTATGAGCCAGTGCCGCGTGGCCACGAATGGCATCGCAGATCACCGTTTGCAACCGGCTGCTCTGGTAATTCAACTGCAACTGACCCGCTTCTATCTTGGAAAAATCGAGGATGTCATTGACCAGATAGAGCAGGTTATTGGTCGAGGTGACCACATTGCGCACCATAAAACGCTGGTCGTCGTTGAGCTCGCTCATTTGCAGCAATTCGAGCATGCCATGCATGCCTGAAATGGGAGTGCGCAGCTCATGGCTCATGGTTGCCAAAAAGCGGCTGCGAGCCTGCATCGCCTGCTCGGCATAGGCGCGAGCTTCGCGCAGCTCATATTCCTGTTGCTTGAGGGCAGTGATGTCCTGAATCACCCCGTTAAGGATCAGTGCCTGCTGCTCCTGTCTGACAAAGTTGCCACGCACTTGCAGATAGCGATCTCCATCAGGTCGCTCTACCTTGACCTCCAGATCGAGGGGCGCCAGAGTCTCGGCATGATTGGCCACCTTGCTGACAAAATCCTGCAGCGCCTCTTCGGTAAAGCCGAACACCTCACCACCCGATTCGGCATTGAACAGATCCTGCCGGGAAGCCCCGAGGATCTCGCTGGCCCCCTGAGAAGCATACAAAAACCGCCCCTTGCCGGGTCCTTGCCACAAATACTGATAGACCACCCCAGGCATGCTGTCGGTAATCTGGGTAAGGCGATTTTCAGCCTGACGGGCGCGCTCCTCCGCCTCTTTGATCCGGCTGACATCGGTCAGTACTGTCAACACCCCCAGCATATTGCCATCGGGATCGCGATAAGGACGTTTGGCATAGATAACATGGCAGGGCGTGCCATCTGCTCGCAGGTTGCTCCCTGCCCCCTCCAGATCCTGTCCGGTCTGCCACACCCGGCGCTCTTCTTCCAACACACTGTTTCTGAGTGTCTCTGGCATGTTTTGCAGCTCCTCACTGCTACTGCCAGCACCGAGGAAAGCATCGCGATAGGCCTGATTGCACAAGGTGATCCGCTGCTCGCTATCACGTAGCGCCACCATGGTTGGCAGTGAGTTGAGCAAGGTCTGCACAAACAGCAACTGTTCGTTCAGCTTGTCCTCTGCGATTTTCCGCTGCGCAATCTGGCGACGCAAACTGCGAGCCCAGAGCATCACCAGCAAACCGCTGACGAGCAAGGCGCCCCCCCCTATAGCCAACCACTTGTAAATCAGGGTGTAATCAGACTCGATATTGACCGACACATTGAGCCAGCGTCGCTCCAGCAGCTGCCACTCCTCATCCGTGATGGTCAGCAGCAACTTGTCCATGATGCGGAGCAACTCGGGCTGAGCATTGTCGACGGCCATACTGATAGGTACGGAAAATTCGGGAGAGCTCAGCACTACCTGATACTTATCATTGAAACCCTTCATCGCCTGCTGTCCCAGATTGGTCATGGTCAACAGCACATATTCGACTCGCCCAGTGTCAAGCAAGGTCAGTAAATCGGCATCTTTGCCTACTTCGATAATATTGGCGCCCAGCGCGTGAATGAGAGAGGCTTCGTAAGAACCCGTCACACCACCAATCAGACGCCCTTTCAGCTCGACCAACGACTTCAGCGGGCGAGCACCGTGTCTGGCTACAACATAGCTGTCGAACTTCAGATAGGAGGAGGTAAAAGAGGCAAAGGACTGACGATCCTTGAGCGGTGTCATCAAGGGAATAAGGTCCACTTTGTGCTCTTTCAGCAGTTTAAGTGACTCCTGCCAGGTATTTGTCGACACCAGCTCAAAGCGGATCCCGGAGCGCAGACTCAACAACTTCATCAGGTCTGCCGTATAGCCATGCAATTCACCTTCGTCATCAATTTCGCTGATGCCGGCAAATCCGGGGGCAACGGCGAACTTGATGACCTTGTTTCTCTGCTTCAGCCAACTAGCCTCATCTGGTTCCAGCAACAGACCTGCGTTGGCGCGTTCATTTTTCTGATGCAACCGTAATCGTGAGTCTGCAACGGGTATCCGTTGATATGCCTGCCAAAGCTTCTCGCTCAGCTCTGGCTGGCGGGAGCTGGTCGCTATCGTCAGCGTGCTGCCAGAAAGCCACCCAGGAGCGACAACCCCCATTGATGCAGGCATTCTCTCCATCTTGAGGGAAACAATGGGTTCCAAATCAAGATATGCATCGACAGCGCCCAGCTTGACCATATAGGTCGCCTCAGTGCGGCTCTCCAGCTCAGTTACATCAGAGATCCCCAAACGAGCCAATTCATTACAACTGCCAAACCCGCGAATACAGACCCAGCGTAACTTGCGCGCCTGCTCCAGGGTCAATCGCTGATCCGGGGTATGCATTAAAATGGAGCGAGCATAAGAACCGATACTGCCAATATGGTTTATCCCCTTCAATTCAAGAGCATTACGTTCAACCCCGATTAATGCATCGATCTGGCCGCCTTGGAGAGCAATCTGGGCATCTACGTAGGAGTTGTAGGAGATATAGCGCAGGGACACGCTCATTTCGGCTGCAATGCGCGAGGCCAACTCCTTGAGCGGACCGGCATAACGCTGGTTGGGGAGTTGATAGATGAAAGGGGGATAACCACCACGGGGAACCCCGACCAGCAGCTCCTTTTGTGCAGAGATTTCGTTACTTGTGCTCTCATCTTGCGGCTGGGGAGCCGCAACAGCCAACATGCCTGAAAACAACAGCAAAATGGGAAGAAAAAGCTGACGAAGGAGTGGCATAAGGTCTTGTCCTGATGAGTAAAACAGATAGGGCTGCCACCTCTAATCTTGCAGATCCTGACGACGCAAGGCGAGAAAACAATCGCAGCTGTTACAAAGAGGGCGGAGAGGATAATACTGAGTCACCAACATGTGAACTTGGAATCAACCATAAGATGGAAAAATGGCAGGCATTCAGCCTGCCATTTCACTAGCGAGGGGGATCTTATTCTCCCCTTCGCGATCAGGTTATTCGATTCCCGAGGCGGAAGCCGGTTTGATACTCCCGCTCGCGAACGAGGGCGATTTGACCCTGATATCCTTCCAGCCCGATATCCCTGAGCAGGGCGGGCGACAGATTGACCTGCACGAGACGACGCTCGACTCGGGCAATCCTTCTCTGGACCAGGGATTCAACACTGCGCAGTAAAACCAGTTCGATAGACATGACATTCTCCAGTTGAACATGCGGTTCTCCCGGAGAAAGTGGATATCACCCTGCGGGACGAACCGCGGGTGATAAAAAGACAGGGGTTACCTGTTTACGCCACGCGGTAAAAGAGCACGAGATTTCACGCCGCACGCAGTGCCGCGAGAGAATGCAATATTGAGCATCAGATGTTGCATTTTCGTCTCCTTACCGGGTAAAAGTTGAACAGGTTGCAGAAGTCTAAAAAATATCCGAATTTAAAACAAGCCTCTTGCGACTCCTTTTTAAACGTTTTTACGGCATTTTATGCTGCCCGACAGGGATCTTGGGGCATCAGATCCCCGAGAGTAGCCGGTACTCTTCCAGTACATAGGTATCCGTCATGCCGCTGACATAATCGAGCAGCAGCCGCACCCGGTAATACCACTCCTGCTCGTTCTGGCAGGCAAAACGCGGATCCGGGGTGGCGATCGCCAATCGATAGGCCTTGAGATGGCGGGCCGAGAGGCGGTGATAGAGGCGGCGCGCAAAGAAAAGCGTCTGACTCCCCTCCCCGGCCAGCAGACGAGCAAACTGTGGCGCTGGCAGCGCCAACAGACAGGCATAACTGGTCAGCACCCCGCGCAGCGCCGCATACCCCTCCAGCTCAAGCGCTTCCACCTCGGGGCGCATAAAGACCAGCTCACGGGCCACCCGCTTGAGGATATCGAGCACCCGCGCCGCCGGCGCCTGGCCATGCAGCAGCGCTTGCGGATAGGATCCCTGCAAAATGGCCTGATGTTCGCTGACATAGCTCTGCGCCGCCAACGCCACCAGATCCCGGGTCAGTTGCTGGCGAAAATGGGGGAAAAAGCCCCGACCACTGGCAAGCGCCTCATCCAGCAAGGTGCCCATGTAGTCACTCTGGTCAGCGGCCCGCAGTGCCGCCAGCAGTTCACCCTGAGTCAGGATCCTCCGATCTACCGCATCTTCCAGATCGGCGATGCAGTAAGAGATGTCATCGGCCGCCTCCATGATGTAGACCAGCGGATGGCGACAGCCGGGGGCCAATCCCAGACTCTGGCCGAGGGCACTGTAGAGCGGCTGCTCGCTAAAGAAGATGCCTCGTTTGCTGCTCCAGCCATGATGCTGGCCATAGCTCACCCCGGGTTGCGGCTGCTGCGGGTATTTGCAGAGCGCCGCCAGTTGTCCGAGCGTCAGGTTGAGCTCGTGCAAGCTGTGCACCAGCCGCAGACTCTGGGCGTTGCCATCAAACAGTTGCAGGTCCTGACGCAATTCCGCCCACTGGGCCGAGGGGGGCTGCGCCAGCGCCTGCTGATAGAGGAGATCGAGCATCTCGCCGAGCCACTGGCTCATCACCTGCTCGCCAAAGTGGCCAAACGGCGGGTTGCCCACGTCATGAAGCAGGCAGGACATCTCCACCAGATTGATAAAGGCCCCTTCACAGACCATCCCGGCAGGCAAGGCGGCCAGAATACGACGGCTGATCTGGCGACCGGTCTCCTGCACCTCCAGCGAGTGGGTAAGGCGACTGCGCACCGAGGCCTTCACATCGAGCGGAAAGACCTGGGTCTTCTGCTGCAACCGGCGCACCGGCGCGGCCTGCACGATACGGGCGCGATCCTGCTCGGTCGCCTCCAGCAGCTCCTCGTCCCCCCAGGGGTGGATGCGCACGGGGGTAATCAAACGGCTATACATCTCGCAGCTCCTTGCCAGCAACTTCCATCAGACTCAAGACAACCTCCAGCCTCAAGACAGCAACCAGCGCCGCAGACGGGCAATATCGCCCGGATATTCCCGGCGCAGCGTCTCAATCCAGTCTTCCACGTTTTCCCACCAGGCGGGATGATCCGGGCTCTGGATCAGCTGTGCCGTCTGCTGCAATCGGCGCAGGCCAATGGAGCCTGCCGCCCCTTTTATCTTGTGTGCCTCTTCCACCACCCCAGCTTGATCCTTGGCAATCATGTTGGAGTCGAGCACTGCCATGTAGTCCGGCATCATCTTCTCGAACAGATCGACGCTGGAGAGCAGCACCGGCTTACCCACGGTATCGGCGTAATCGGTGAGGAAGGGGATATCCAGCAGGGCATCCTGATTGCCCGCATCAGCCTGCTCGTCCGCTTCATCCTCGGCCAGATCGGCAAACAGGTGACCAATCACCTCCCGCACCGCTTTGGAGCCAAGCGGCTTGTTGATCACATCCTGCATGCCGTGATCTCGGTAGTACTGGCGATCGCCGGTGGAGTTGGCGGTGAGCGCCACCATGGGTGGCAGGCTGTCGCCATAACGCTCCAGCAGGGTTTTCGCCACATCGAAGCCGGTCATGTCCGGCAGCTGGATATCGAGCAAAATGAGGTCGAAATCATCCGGATTGGCCATCGCCAACGCCTGGGTGCCGTCCCGTGCCACCTGCACCTGATGACCCAGCTTGCCCAGCAGGGCGCAGGCCACCGTCACGTTAAGCTCCACATCCTCCACCAGCAGGATATCAAGGGAAGGCATCTCCTCCTCCTGCTCTGGCAACACTGGCTCGGCGCAAGCTACCTCCAGCTCGGCGGTGAAGCAGGAGCCTTCGCCCGGATCGCTGTCCACATAGAGCTGCCCGCCCATCGCCTGCACCAGCTGACGGGAGACCGCGAGGCCAATGCCGGTGCCGGTGGCGTGTTTCTTGCCCTGCACCTGATAGTACATGGCGAAGATCTTCTCCTGCTGGGCGCGCGGGATGCCGATACCGGTATCCTCCACCTCAAAGTGCAGGGCCAGCTTGCCCGGCTCATCGGCGGGATGGGAGAGACAACGCACGGTGACGCCCCCCTCATCGGTAAACTTGACCGCGTTGCCCACCAGATTCCACAGCACCTGACGCAGGCGGGTACCGTCAGCCATCACAAATTGCGGCATGTCACCATCCCGATCGAAATGGAGATAGAGCCCCTTCTGCTCCGCCTGAATGCGCGACAGGGTCTCCAGCTCGTCGAGGAAGGCAGGCAGGTCGATACGGGTCGGTGCAATTTCGAGACGACGGCGATCCAGTTTGTCCAAGTCGATGATGTCGTTGAAGATATTGCCAAGGGTCACCGCACTCAGGTGAATGGTCTTGAGCTGCTGATGCTGCTTGGGATCGAGGGGGGTATCCATCAGCATCCGGCTTAAGCCCACGATGCCGTTGAGCGGGGTGCGCAACTCGTGGCTGATGGTGGAGATAAAGGTCGTCTTGTCGCGACTCGCCTTCTCAAGCTTGTCCTGATACTGCTTGCGCTCGGTGATGTCGCGGCCAAAACCAAGCAGGCCGAGTCGCTTGCCGAAGCGGTCGAAGAAGGGCACCTTGCGCAGCTCGAAGTAAGCCTTGCGGCCATCGGGATACTCTAGCCACTGCTCGTAGGTGAGCGGCTCGTTGCTGGCAAAGACCTGCTTGTCGGTCTCCACCACCTTGTTGGCGATCTCCTGCTTGTAGACATCGAACGGGGTCAGACCGATCAGCTCGGCCTCCACCTTGCCGGTCAGCTCCTCCATGGCGCGGTTACAACCGGAAAACTGCTCATCCTCGTTGCGGTAGTAGACCAGATCGGGGGAGCAGTCGATAAAGGAGCGCAGCAGGGCAGTACGCTCCCCCAGATGAAGCTGGGCTTTCTCTCGCTGGAACACCTCGTTCTCGAGATCCTCGATGGCCTGCAGACGCAGGCTCTCGGCCCGGTTGGTCTCGGCAATCTGGGCATTGAGGCGGCTGATGTTCTCCTGCAGCTGGGTATTGAGCTCCAGATCCCGCTCGCGCATATCTTGCAGCTTGCGCACCATCCGGCTCAGTCGCTGACGGGAATCCTCCAGCTGATCCACCACGATGGAGAGAAAATAGACCGCCCAGGGGGTCACCAGCAGGCCAAAAAAGACCGAGCGAACGAAGTCGATCACATCGATATTGCCGCGCAGGAACAGGGTCACCCCCATCTGGATGGCGACCGCCAGCACGATAATGCCCGCCGCCAGGAACATGCTAAAGCGCACCAGTCCCAGCTTGGTCATCAGATCGACATAATATTGCGCCCAGGATTTAATCTGTTTCATCTTATTGTTTTCCCCCGATATTCGCGGTACAGAATACCAGCACAACCGAGTGAACTCTTCTTAATCTCGCACAATTAATTAACGATTCGCCGAATGAAATGAGTGGGTTAGGATAATTGGCAATATTGAGTCAGTTGCCATTAAGGTTTTTTCTTTATACTCACCGGCCGAAAAAATTCACCACCATTTAATTTAGGAGTTATCCGATGCGCAACACCACCTTGCTGGGCCTGGGCCTGCTGGTCGCAAATAGTGCTTATGCTGATTTGGGTGAAATTCCCAAGGAGTCTGGCTGGTCCGGTTTCCTGCTTGGCGGGGTCAGTGTCATCAATTACGAATCAAATTTTTATAGTGGTGATGATGAAAACCGCCGCCTGAGCGGACTGGGCAGTGCCGAGAGCAGCTCCGCCGTTGCCCCGCTGCTCAACGCCGATATCCGCTACACCTTTGCCGATACCCGCACCCAGGTCTTCCTCGGTAACCTGATCCAGGATGCCATCCGTTTCGACTTCACCCAGCAGCTCGGTATCCGTCAGGAGATGAGCGACAAGGGCATCGTAGCTGGCTCCGTAGTCTTTAATGCCATGCCGACCGAGCAGTGGAGCGATCCCTTCGCCGTAGGCGTTGATCGCCAGTCGACCGATATCAAGTCAAAAGGGGTTCGCTTCGCCTGGGACAGCATCTGGGGTAGCAACTTCAATGGCAGCCTGACCACCCGCAACATCGAGGTGGATGAGGAGCGCAGCGGCCAGCAATACGATAAGGATAACCAGACAAACTATGCGACCAAGCTGGATCGCAACGGCAAGATCCACGCTCTCGACCTCTCCTACAAATGGCAACTGGCACCCGGTCAGATGCTGGAGCCAGCCTTTATTTACCGCCAAGCCGATCTGGATGGCAGCGCCCAAAGCTACAAGAGCAACGGCCTGCAGTTGACCTACGGCATGCGCGCTTCCCAGTGGTCTTTCGTCAGCAACGCCTATCTGGGCCAGACCAAATATGATGAGGCCAACCCGATCTTTGGCCAAAGCGCCGACTCCGACGAGTTTGCCCTGACCGGTACCTTCTTCTGGCACCGCCTGTTCGGTATCGCGCCGCTCTCCGCAACCTTTACTGCTGGC
This sequence comes from Aeromonas sp. S13(2024), assembly GCF_041402405.1. Taxonomy (NCBI): domain Bacteria; kingdom Pseudomonadati; phylum Pseudomonadota; class Gammaproteobacteria; order Aeromonadales; family Aeromonadaceae; genus Aeromonas; species Aeromonas sp. S13(2024). Next base: position 105,005 of record NZ_JBGLRA010000013.1, read on the forward strand.
TATGCCAAGTCCGATTCCGACATCAACTTCTACGATTCTGAATCCGTAATGTTCAACACCGGCCTGCTCTACAACTTCTAACAACTGTTGTGCGCACGTATACAACAAGGCCACCCGAAGGTGGCCTTGTTGCTATCCAGCGTTTGACTCAAATACCCAGAGAGTCGAGCAGATCGTCGTGATCGTTGGCGACCGGGGCCGCAGCCTGAACCGGCTTGGCGGCATCCTGCTTGGCCTGGGCGATCAGCGCATCGGGATCCAGCTCTTCATGCTCCATCCCCTCATTGTGGATGCGAATGAACTCGGTTTTGTCCATCGCCAGCTCCAGATAGAAGATGTTGTTGCGGGCGGTGAAGAAGGTAACGCGGCGGGACTCCGGGCTGTCGAGATTGGTATCGACGCTCAGCATCACCTGCTTGTTGAGCGCCAGCATCTTCGGCTGGTTCTGGGTGATGTGGGTCTGCAGATCCCGGCCCACCTTGACGGTAAAGCTGCCGACGATCTGGTTCATCAGCTCGCCCATCACGTTGCTCACCTCGTCAGAGGTGTGGGAGATGGCGAGATCCTCCTTGGAGAGCCCCATGCTCAGCATGTAGCTCTCGTACAGCTCCATAGCGGCGGCGGCGGAGAAGTTGATCACCACCAGACCGGAAAAACCGCCATCGAACAGCACGAAGCAGCCGATATCCGGCTTGAGGCAGGTCTTGCTGATCCGCTGCACCATGCCGGAAAACCGCACCTGACTCATGGTCGCGGCACTCAAAACGTCCGTCACCGAGTTGCACAGGCTGAGCAGCACATCCTCTGTGGTCAATACGGCATCGTCATCGGATCTTGTCACTATCATGGGACCTTCCTGAACATCGAAAATGGGCTTATCTATACCATAACTCTAACAGATGGCGCGGCCCGGAGACTGAAATAGCGACACGCCTCTCAGTTGACTCCGTTATCAGCAGCCACAGGGGTGAAACCGCTCAGCTTGGCGAGCCGGGCACGCCATATATCGGCCTGCTGGGCCAAAACTTGTGGCTCGTAAGGCACGACCGGATGAGCACCCCAGATGGGGCCTGGCCAGGCGCGATCCGTCGCAAAGCGGGCGACATGGTGAAGGTGGAGTTGCGGCACCAGATTGCCCAGCGCTCCGATGTTGATCTTGTCCGGGCTGAGGGCCTGCTCCATCAGGGCGGCGACGGCGCAGGACTCTTGCATCAGCTGTTGCTGCTGCTCCGGCGCCAGATGGTGAATTTCCCGCAGGTTGGCTACTCGCGGTACCAGGATCAGCCAGGGATACTGGCTGTCTTTGGCCAGCAAGACACGGCAGAGGGGCAGATCCCCGAGCCACCGGGTATCTGCCTGCAGGCGTGAATGCAATTCAAACATGAAAACCTCGTTGAGTACGATGAACAGAGCGCCTGAAAAAAGGAGTGTCCACGTTACTGCAACGGGCGGAAAACTTAAAGCTGTGGGACGGCCCAACCGATAAAGCGCTTGCGCAGGGCCGGATCGGCCTGGAGGAACAGCTGCTGCAACTGCCCTTCCAGCTCGCTGGCGGCCACAACGGGTTGCGCCCCGGAGAGCGTAGCCGTTGGTTGTGTAGTCACAGCGACGGCCGTCAGCGCCGCCTTGCCGCCGCTGCGGTTGTATTCAGCCAGTTTGCCGTTCCAATCCACCCCAAGCAGCATGCCGCTGGTCACCAGCGCATCCTGCTGGATGGCAAGCGCGCGGCCATTCTCCTGCAACGCCACCACAGGAGCCTTGGCATAGGCCTGCATCCCCCGCTCGTCCCCCGGTACGCTGGCCGTCAGCTGCAAATGCTGATTGCTGCCCTGATAGCGCACCACCTGCGGCTCGGAGCGTATCTGCCGATCATTCTCGCTGCTGCTGCGGCTGGGGATCACCCCCTCGAAGCGCACCAGCAGTTGCTGTTCGCCATCCGCCAGGGTGGCATGCTGCTCATCCTGCAAGGTGCCGTTGCTCACCGCGAGGATGCGGAAATTCTCCGGCACCTTCACTTCCACCATGGCCTGTACACTGCCTGCCCCCAACACTGCACAGAGCAGCACAAAACCGGTCAACCCTCTATTACTCTTCATTCCCGCAGATCTTCCTGATGCCGATGATGGGCGCAGGGTAGCAGTCGAAGATGACAGAAAAATAACGCCGCTCAGAGCAGGTAGTGGGGGCGCTCGGCAAACCACTGGGCCAGCACCTGCTTGAACAGCCGGATCTTGCGTGGCACCCGCCGCTGCTGGGCATGCAGCACATGAAGCTGATGCAGCCCGCTCTGCCACTCATCTAGCACGGTCACCAGCTCTCCTGCCGTCAGCAGCGACTCCACCAGCATCAGCGGGCACTTGGCATAGCCCATACCGGCGCGCGCCAATTGCAGCACGGTGCTGTAGTGGTTGGCTCGCACCTTGCCCTGCACCAGAATGTGGGCCTCTTCCCCCTCACGGATAAAGTGCCACTGCTCCCAGGCCGGATTGTGCCCCTGCAACAGACAGCTGCGCCCGCTCAGCTCATAGGGAGTGGCAGGACGCCCCTCTCGCGCCACTAGTGCGGGGCTCGCCACCACCACATCCTTGAGCCGACCGAGCGGCAGGGCCACCAGATTGTCCGGCACCTCGTTCATGGCGCGCAGGGCGATGTCGTTCTCCCCCTGACTCATGTCGACCATCTGGTTGGTGAAATTGAGTTCCACCTCCACTCCCGGACAGAGCGCGGCAAAGCTGGCCAGCAGCTCGCTCACCATGCGATCGCCGGTACTGACCGGGCAGGTAAAGCGCAGCCGTCCGCCATCCTCTTCGGTCAGCGCCTGAATATCCTGCTCCGCTTGCCGCGCCAGCGCGAAGATCTCCCCCGCCTGCTGGTAGAGGGTCTTGCCCGCCTCGGTCAGGCTGAGGCGGCGGGTGGTGCGCTGCAACAGTTGCGCATTGAGGGAGGCCTCCAGCGCGCTGACGTGGCGGCTCAGCATCCCCTTGCTCACTCCCAGCGTATCGGCAGCGGCCGAGAAACTGCCGCGCAGCACCACCTCATAAAAGCTGGCCAGATGGGCGATATCCATCATTAGCTCCAATATGGAAACAATTGGTTTATTGTACGCGCTTTTTCGCATTTTCTGTTGCGCTAGAATCAACACATCCCAACCAGGAGTGATGCAGATGAAAATTGTGATTGTGGGTGCCTCCGGCACCGTCGGCTCCGCGGTCAGTGAACTGCTTGCCAAAGATCATCAGGTGATCCGGGTCGGCCACAGTCGTGGCGATGCCACGGTCGACATGCGCGATCCCGCCTCCATCAAAGCGCTGTTTGCCCAAGTAGGCCAGTTTGATGCGCTGGTGGTGGCCAGCGGCAGCGTGGCCTTCAACGGCCTGACCGAGATGACCGACGAGCAGTGGCAGGTGGGACTGGAGAGCAAGCTGATGGGCCAGATCAACCTGACCCGAGCCGCCATTCCCTATCTGACTGACAAGGGTTCCATCACTTTGATCAGCGGTATTCTGAGCGAGGAGCCGATAAACTGGGGCGTGAGCGCCAGCACAGTCAACGGCGCCATCGATCACTTTGTGAAAGCGGCCGCCTGCGAGCTGCCAAGGGGCCTGCGCATCAACGTGGTGAGCCCTACCGTGCTGGCGGAGTCGATGGACAAATACGCCGACTTCTTCCCGGGGTTCGTGCCGGTGCCCGCCGCCAAGGTGGCGCAGGCTTACAAGAAGTCGGTGCTGGGCATCCAGACAGGTCAGGTGTTCAGGGTCAACGGCTGATCGCCGCTCGCTTGCCGCCAGACCAGCAATAAAAACGGGCCCCATAGCGGGGCCCGTCTGTTTATTTGCCTCAATCTTTCGCCACCAGCAAACGTTTGTTTCTGGGCGACAAAAAAAGAGAGCAACCCTTAGTCGATCAGACCGTACTGATCGCGCAGCACCTCGATGATCTCCTGCTTGGGATTGGCAGAACGCGCCAGCTTGTGGCCGATGATCTTCTCGGCGATCCCGACATAGGTGTTGGAGATATCCATCATCACTTCGGTAGGCAACTTGTTGTCGCGGGCCAGGGCAAAACGTTCCGGCATACGGTTCTTGTTGAGCAGGATGTCCGGATCTGGGAAGTGGTTGAGCAGCCACTGACGGAAACCCTCTTTGGACTTCTCGACAATCTGACCGTCGCGCAGGGCCGCGCCATCCCAGATACGGGAGCTGTCAGGGGTGCCCACTTCATCCATGTAGATCAGCTTCTCGTTGCCGGCGGCATCGTGGACGTAACCAAACTCGAACTTGGTATCGACGAAGATCTGATCCAGCCCGGCCAGCGCGTCGCTGATGACGTTGAAGCCCTCTTTGAGCAGCACTTCGTAGCGGTCGATGTCGGCCGGTTTGCTGAAGTTGAAGCCTTTATAGTGGCGCTCGATATCGGCACGGGAGACGTTGACGTCATCGGCTTCCGGCACGCCATCCAGCCCTGTCAGCACGCCCTTGGTAGACGGGGTGATGAGGATTTCCGGCAGCTTTTGATCCTTTTTGAGCCCTTCCGGCAGGGTGATGCCGCAGAACTCGCGCTCGCCATCCTTGTAGGCACGCCACATGGAGCCGGTGATGTACTGGCGGGCAATCGCCTCGATCATCACCGGACGGGCTTTTTGCACGATCCAGACGAAGGGGTGCGGAATATCCAGAATGTGGCTGTCGGCCAGTCCCTTCTCCTTGAACAGCTTGAACCAGTGGCTGGAGATGGCATTGAGCGCAGCCCCTTTGCCCGGTACGCCGTTCAGGCCATCCACACCTTGCCAGATGCAATCGAAGGCCGAGATGCGATCGCTGATCACCATGAGGGCGAGGGGCGCATCGGCCGGCACATCATAGCCTTTCTCTTTTATGAGCCGGGCACTGTCTTCGGGGGTCAACCAGTAGACGCTGCGCACTTTGCCGGAATGGACAGGTTTATCGGTACGGATCGGCAAATCGTCATTCACCGCCAATACTTGATCTGCAAGACTCATGGCTAATAACACTTCCTGTTTGTGGGGGGTAAACATCGCGAGTTACTCACCTGCGCGCTCTGTTTGCAACGGGCTGGCAAGGGGGCTCGCATCATCGAAAACCGCTCGGAATCCCCGCGTTTTCAGGGGGATTCAGATAACAAAACAGGGGCACAAGGCCCCTGTATTTATTCTGCTTTTGCTGCTGCCTGATCGGCCAGCCCTTTGGCGAACGCCTCGGACAGGCTGATATACATCTGGGAGATAACCCCGGACGATACCGGCTTCTTGTCCTTGTCGAACAGGGTGATGGAGGTCTTGCCTCCCGCCATTTCGCCAAGCTGGAAGCGGTATTTCTCCTCCTCCAGTTTGAACGGCTCGCTCCCTTTCGCCTTCCAGAACTCGGCACCCGGCTCTTCGTACTCGGCGTCGATCCAGCCCAGTGACTGCTGGGTATCCTTGATGGCGAAACCGTAAGCGGGCAGTACCTGATTGAGGCGACGCCACACCTGATCAAAGGAGCCTTCGGCAATCCAGGCGCTCAGCTCGTTGTTGTCCAGACCCAGTTGCAGACCCATGCCATCGTTGGACTTGTGCTGCTCGCGGGCTTTCAGCTGGCTGTCGTAATAGAGAGAGAACTGGTTCAGCACTCGCGCGGCATAGCGCTGGGCATCGGCAGGGGTCAGCTTGTTGCTGGTCTCGCCGTCGATGGTCTCTTCGTGATCCAGTACCCGGACCGACATGTTGACGGCGTGGCGCTGGGCATCGTTGCGCACGGTGAACTGGTAACGCTGACGGATTTTGAAGTCTTCGTCATCTTCACCCCAGCCATCGAGAGCGACCGTGTTGTCAAACCAGCCGGTCTGCAATACGCCATCCTGCTGATCCAGCTTCTCGGTGGTGACCTTGTATTTGGCCAGGAAGTTCATCAGGAACGACCAGGTATCGCGCTCCACGCTCTGGCTGGTGCTCAGGGCATAGAAGGCAACGGTCGGTTCGGTTGCGGTCTGCACCACCTGACTGCCCGGTACCACGGTCAGCAGTTGAGCGGGTGGGCGCACATCGACCTGGGCGCCGAGGGCACCTTCACGGCTGCTCTCGGGAAGCGGCGGGATATCGTACTGGCTGTTGAAGGTGGGGGCACTCAATCCTGCGGGGATCAAGAACGCGCGGCCCTCGAGGCGGGCATCTTCATAACCGAAGTCGCGGTTGGCCATTTTGCGATCCTGGGGGGTGCTGCAACCGGCCAATACGGCCACAGTCGCAACGCTCAGCACCAGACGGGCTCTATTTCCCTTTCCATTAGATTTAAACACTCGCCATCAACTCCGCTGTGGTCAGTGCTCGCGCCATCAGCTGTTCGCCCTCGGGGGTGAGGTCAACCAGCGGCAGGCGCAAGGTGGCTGTTGCAATCAACCCCAGTTGGGCACAGGCCCATTTCACCGGGGTGGGGCTCGGTTCGCAGAACAGAGTCTTGTGCAACGGCATCAAGAGATTGTTGATGTCATGCGCCTGCCCGGCATCACCGGCCAGCGCAGCACGACACATGTCGGCCATCTGGGCCGCTGCAATATTGGTGGTGACCGAAATCACGCCATCGCCACCTTGCAGCATAAAATCACAACCAGTGGCATCGTCGCCACTGTAGAGAGCAAACTCCGGCCCGCACAGCTCGCGCAGCAGCGGGGTGCGGCTCAAATCGCCGGTTGCCTCTTTCAAACCGATAATGCCGGGAACCTTGGCCAGACGGGCCACGGTCTCCGGTTTGAGATCGCAACAGGTGCGACCGGGCACATTATAAAGAATTTGGGGCAGACCACTAGCCTCGGCGATCGCACAATAGTGGCGATAGAGACCTTCCTGAGTGGGCTTGTTGTAGTAAGGAGTCACCGAGAGACCCGCCACCACGCCGGTTTTGGCCAGTCGCTTTGCCAATTCAATGGCATGGGCGGTATTGTTGGAGCCGCAACCGGCGATGACGGGAATGCGTCCAGCGGCATACTCAACGGTCTTTTCAACGACGGCGATATGCTCCTGCTCGCTCAGGGTCACCGATTCCCCAGTGGTACCCACCGCAACAATGGCGCTGGTCCCGGCGCTGACATGATAGTCGACCAGCTTGGCCAGACTGGCCCAATCGACTTCACCTGAAGCCAGCATGGGGGTAACGAGCGCAACAATACTACCGCGTAACATGGACTTTTCTCCCGATTTTCAGGGGCGTAATGGTAAAGCTGACCCCTTTGAAAAACAAGGGAGAGAGGGGGCAAGCCGTGATACCATCCGGAACAAAAAGTAATGGACGAAAGTCGGCAGCGTCCCTCAGGGAGTGGTCATCAGGGCCGGAGGGTTGGCTTGCCAGCGCGGCTTTCGCAACGAAATAACGGACGAGAGAAGATTTATGACTCACTACCTGGTCGTAACGGCCATCGGCACGGACAGGCCTGGCATCGTCAATGAAGTGACCCGCCACGTCAGTGGCTGTGGTTGCAACATTGTGGACAGCCGCCTTGGCATCTTCGGCAATGAATTTACCTTTATCATGCTGCTCTCGGGCGACTGGAACAGCATGATGCAACTCGAAATCAGCCTGCCCCTGCGTAGCCAGGAGTGGGATCTCATCACCATGATGAAACGCACCGAGCGCCACCAGTCCCTGCAGTATGACGTCCGCGCCAGTGCCGACCTGTTGATCCGCGACGAGCCCGGCATCGTAAGCCAGTGCACCCAGTTCTTCAGCGAACATGGCTGGAATATCCAGGCGATGCAATCCATGACCCTGGAGCAGCAGCCGTTCAACCTGCTGAAGATCAGTTTTCAGCTCAATCTGGCCAGAGAGGGTGAAGTAGAAGGTTCGCAAACCGCCTTCGCCGAATTCTGTCGCCAACTGGGTGCCGAATCGTTCGAGTTTATCGTCAATCGCAAACACGCCTGAGGGCGTTTTACCCGAGGAGACCCCATGCAACCACTACAAGCTGGCAGCCCCGCCCCCGATTTCTCCCTGCCCGACCAGAATGGCAATCAGGTCAGCCTCGCTGGCCTGCGCGGCAAGAAGGTGCTGGTCTATTTCTACCCCAAGGCGATGACTCCCGGCTGCACCACCCAGGCCTGCAGCCTGCGCGATGTGAACGCCGAGCTGGCCGCCCTCAATGTGGTGGTGCTTGGCATCAGCCCGGACCCGGCCAAACGGCTGAAAAAGTTCGAAGAGCGGGACCAGCTCAACTTCACTCTGCTGGCCGATGAGGACCACGCCGTCGCGGATGCCTTTGGCGTCTGGGGCCCGAAGAAGTTCATGGGCAAGGAGTATGACGGCATTCACCGCCAGAGCTTCCTGATCGACGAAGAGGGCAAGATTGCCCACCACTTCGACAAGTTCAAAACCAGCGATCACCATCAGGTGGTACTGGATTTCCTCAAGGGATAATCCTCCCCTGCGTCATTGAAAGGCCTGCTATGCAGGCCTTTTTTGTCTGGTCAGCAGCCCCTTGCCAGCGGATTTTTCTCACCAACTCCCCCGCCCAGATCAAAAAATTCATTTTATATATGGGTTAACGTGACCCCAGAATCATCTTCCAGCGAGATATCCCATGAACATGAGCAACACTGAGCGTTTGATCCTGAGCAACCAGTACGAAATTCTGGCGAAACTCAACCCGGAGAAGGCGGACATCTACCAGCGCGCCAGCACCATCATCGAGCGCGGCTACTGCCTGCAGATCCTCGAGCTGGAGAAGAGCTTCGGCCATCTGGATCTGGCTACCTGCCAGGAGGTAATCGACACCCTGGAGCTGCACCACGCACTGGCCATCTCATGGGGCAATCTGGATGCCGCCGATCAGGGCGAGATCAATGCCAGCCGTCTGGAGTTCAACGGCTACAGCCGCAGCCAGGAGCGTGAACTGGCTGACTACGTCTGCTTCCTGCTGGAGGTGGACAAGCGCTTCCCCGAGCTCAAGTGCCCGTGCGACGAGCTCTCCAGCGACATCGCCATGCGCGACAAGTACCAGCGGATGCTGACTGTATGGCGCCAGTGTCCTCGTCAGTACAAGCTCTCCATCCAGGAGATCCGCAAGGTACTGGCAGCGTGATCCGCACACCGACCTGTCTAGTCCTGAAATAGGTTTACACATTTTCAACTAGCATTTCTCTACTCAGAACCCCCTATGTACCGCATCGGGGGTTCTGTATTTCAACGCATGATGCGGCCGCTCC
>NZ_JBGLRA010000014.1:0-91511 GCF_041402405.1 Aeromonas sp. S13(2024)
GGAGCGGCCGCATCATGCGTTGAAATACAGAACCCCCGATGCGGTACATAGGGGGTTCTGAGTAGAGAAATGCTAGTTGAAAATGTGTAAACCTATTTCAGGACTAGACACCGACTGCTTGACCGACTCAGGCTCAGCGCGGCGCTTCGTAGAGCTCCAGCGGCAGGCCGTCGGGGTCGGCGAAGAAGGTAAAGCGTTTGCCGGTCAGCTCGTCCACCCGTACCGGCTCTACCTCGACCCGATGGGTCAGTAGGTGGGCGATGACCCGGTCAAGGTCGCTGACCCGAAAGGCGAGATGGCGCAGGCCGCACGCCTCGGGGCGGGAGGGGCGCTCGGGAGGCGAGGGGAAGCTGAACAGCTCCAGCTGGCTGCCGTCCGGCAGGGCCAGATCCAGTTTCCACGACTGGCGCGCCTCGCGCAGGGTCTCGGCGATGATGGGCAGCCCCAGCACCTCGTGGTAGAAGTGGCGCGAGCGTGGGTAATCGCTGGCGATGATGGCCACATGGTGGATGGCCTCAAACAGCGGAAAGGTCATGGTGTTTCCTTGTCAGCAGCATAGTGAACGGGCAGCCTGCGCTGCCCGTGTCGTAGATCTAGTTGAAGAAACCGCCGAACCAGTCATCCAGCGCACTGCGTGGCGTCGCACTGCTGGCGCAACCGGCCGGGGAGCCCATGGTGGAGGCTTTGGCCGGCACCTGCAGGCTGCCCGGGCAGTCGCTGGTGACGCGGGTGCCGCTGGCGCGGGAGAAGTTGGCCCAGGTCACCCCTTCCGGCATCTTCAGTCCCAGACTGTTGACGCCGCGCTGGCTCATGTAGCCGCTAAAGAGCTGCAGGGCACCGCTGGCACCGGTCAAGCCCGCCGGGGTGTTGTCGTCGCGACCGACCCAGATACTGACCAGTTCGTTGTTGTCCATCCCGGCAAACCAGGAGTCGCGCAGCTCGTTGGTGGTACCTGTCTTGGCCGCCATGGTGGCGCCGGGGAACTTGGCACTGAGCGCGCGGGCTGTGCCCTGACTCACCGTCTTGGTCATGGCGAACAGGGTCAGCCAGCTTGCTTGCTGGTCGGTGACCCGCTTGGCGGTCTGATCATGCTGATAGAGCAGGCTGCCATCCCCGTTCACCACGGCGCGAATGGCCGACAGCGGCTGGGTCAGTCCCTGATTGGCGATGGGAAGATACATCTGGTTCACCTCCAGCGGGGAGAGGGCCACCGCCCCCAGCACCAGCGACGGGTAGGGCTGGATCTCCTGCTGGACTCCCAGCTTGTGCAGGGTGTCGACTACCTTCTCCAGCCCCACTTGCAGACCCAGATTGACGGTCGGCACGTTGAGGGAGCTGGCCAGCGCATCCATCAGCGGCACGCTCTGGCGGAACTTGCGATCGTAGTTTTGCGGTGTCCAGACCTGGCCATCCTGACCGCGAATACGGATCGGCTGATCTTTGAGTGGGGTCGCCAGGGTCAGGCCGTTGGAGAGACCGGTGAGGTAGACCGCCGGTTTCACTAGCGAGCCGATCTGGCGGCGGGCATCCAGCGCCCGGTTGAACCCGGCGTAGCGGGGATCGCGGCCACCCACCAGCGCGACGACTTCGCCCTTATGCCAGTCGGAGACCACCATGGCCGCCTCCAGCTTCTTCTTGCCGCGCAGCTTTTCTATATCGGCGAGGCCCGATTCGACCGCCCGCTCGGCCGCGTGCTGGGCGATGGGGTCGAGACTGGTGAAGATCTTGAGGCCGGACTGCTTGAGCAGATCGGCGCCGAAGCGGCTCTGGATCTCTCGCTTGAGCAGTCCCATAAAGGCCGGGGTGCGGCCATAACTCATCTGGCCACGGGCGATGATGCCGAGGGGTTGGCGGCTGGCCAGTTCATACTCGGCCTGGGTCAGGCTGCCGTGATCCATCAGCAGCTTCAGCACCAGATCACGGCGGGTCTTGGCCCGCTCCGGGAAGCGCCATGGATCGTAATAGGAGGGGCCTTTCACCAGACCGACCAGCAGGGCGACCTGATCGATATCCAGCTCGTTGACCGGAATGCCGAAGTAGAAGTAGGAGGCGAGGCCGAAACCGTAGACCCCTTGCGAGAAGTTCTGCCCCAGATAGACCTCGTTGAGGTAGGACTCCATGATCTCGTCCTTGCTGTAGCGATAGTCGATCAGCACCGCCATGTAGGCTTCCTGCAGTTTTCGCCACAGGCTGCGCTCACGGGTCAGAAAGAAGTTCTTGGCCAGCTGCTGGGTCAGGGTACTGCCCCCCTGCACGGTACGACCCGCGATCAGGTTGGCGAACATGGCGCGCATGATGGCCACCGGCGAGACGCCGCCATGCTGGTAGAAGTCGCGATCTTCGGTGGTGAGCAGGGTCACCAGCAGGCTGTCGGGCACTTCGGCGATACGCACCAGCAGGCGATCTTCCCGATCTTCGGTATTGAGGCGATCGAGCAGCACCGGGTCCATCTGGGCGTAACCGAGCTGGCGCTGGTTCTCCAGCGACTGGATCCCCTCAAGGCGCGGGCCGTTGAAGGTGAGGCGCAGGCCACGGGCACCGTCGGCGCCATCATAGAACTCGAACGGACGGCGAATCAGCTCGATGCGGTTGCCGTTGATGGTGTATTCACCCGGCGTGTGAGGCTGGCGCACCTGCTTGTAGCTCAGCATGTTGAGCTCGCGCAGCATCTGGTCCCGCGACAGGCGCTGGCTGGGGTAGAGCTCCAGCGGGCGGCTGTAGACCATCACCGGCAGCTGCCACTTCTCGCCATCGAAGCGCTCGCGCACCTTGGTATCGAGGTAGATGCCAAACACCACCATAAAGGCCGCAACCACCAGGGAGAGCTTGAAGCCAAGCCAGAACAGCTTGCGCCAGATGGTGCGTTTGGGCGCTGCCTTCTTGAGGGCACGCTTGCGTCGTTGGGTTGCCATAAATCCTCTTTGCTTTCCTTTCTACTTGTTATGTCGCATTCGCGAACGTTCGAGCGGGATTAACCCATCGAACCTAGATGCCCATCTTCTTTTTGGTGACTTTGGTCGGCATCGCTTCCAGCGGATTATCCGGCCAGTAGTGGCGGGGATAGCGCCCCTTCATCTCTTTTTTCACCTGCTCGTAAGAGCCTGCCCAGAAGGCAGCCAGATCGGCGGTGATCTGCAGCGGTCGCTGGGCGGGGGAGAGCAGCTCCACCACCAGCGGCACCCGGCCATCGGCCACGCAGGGGGTCGAACCTTGACCGAACATCTCCTGAATGCGCACCGGGATCACCGGTGCCTGCCCCGGTTGATAGCGGATCCGCACCCGGCTGCCGGTCGGTGCCGCAAAGTGGCTTGGCAGCGCCTCGTCGAGCCGTTTGGGCAACGGCCAGGGCAGGGATTGGCGCAGGATGTCGCTCATATTGAGCCTCTTCAGCTGCTCCAGCCGGGTCATGCCGCTCACCGCTGGCAGCAACCACTGTTCGAGGGTGGCCAGCAGGCTGTCGTCATCCATGGCTGGCCACTCCTCATCAGGCAGCCACTCACGGGCGCAGCGCAGACGGGCCAGCACCCCTTCGCTGCTCTCGTCCCACGGCAGCACATGCAGCCCCTTGCGGCGAATGCCTTGCAGCAGGCAGCGTCCTTTCTGCTCGTCAGAGAGTTCGGTCAGCGGTCGCTGGCTCAGCACCAGCTCGCCGATCACCTGCTGGCGTTCGGCGCGCACCCGCTCTTCCCGTTCATCCCAGTCGAACCACTGTCGTTCGCTTACCAGTTCCGGCAGCAGGCGTACCAGCTCGTCAAGATCGACCGGTTCGACGATAAAGATGCGGCTACCGCGATCGTTCTGCCCCATCTCGATGGCGATAAGGGCCCCTTGTCCCTGACAGGGATGACCTTCTACCAGATCGCAGCTCACCCCACCACTGAGTTGATAGCGACTGCCGCTGCGCAGTTTGCCGATGCGATCCGGCCAGGCGAGGGCGCAGAGTAGCCCCAGCCACTGACCCTGCGCAGTGGCAGGGCGTACGCCAAGCCGTTCAAACCAGCGGGCCGCGCCCTGGCGCAGGGCGTTTTGACGGCGGTGGAACAGCACAGAGAGGCGCTCCGATCCTCGCAGATCTTCTTCCTGCAACGCCACCAGATATGCGGCATCGGCGACAATCCCTGTCAGACCTTCAGCTTCCAGCTCGCGGGCGCGCAGCAGCATGCGGGCGAGACGGGGATGGGTACCGAAGGCCGCCATGGCACGACCAGCCGGGGTAAGTTGTTGCTCACCCTCCGGCTTCATGGCGCCGAGGGCCACCAGCAGCCGCTGGGAGCTGGCGACGGCCGCCGGCGGCGGCATGTCGAGCAGCGGCAGATCTTCCACTTTTGCCCCCCACTGGGCGGCATCCAGCAGCAGGCCGGTCAGCTCCTGAGTGAGAATATCTGGCGGGCTCTGCTCGGCGAGCCGCTCCTGCACCTCGCTGCTCCAGAGCCGGTAGCAGACGCCGGGGCCGAGACGGCCAGCACGGCCTGCCCGCTGGGTGGCGGAGGATTTGGCTATCTGGCGTGTTTCCAGTCGGGTGACACCGCTTTTCAGATCATAGGAGGCCCGTCGTTCCAGCCCACTGTCGATCACCACCGAGATCCCCTCGATGGTGAGGGAGGTCTCCGCCACATTGGTGGTGAGCACCAGCTTACGGTGGCCCGCAGGTGCCGGTTCGATGGCTGCCTGCTGCGCCGCCATGTCGAGGCGGCCGTAGAGGGGGGCGAGGGTCATGTCGTCCGGCAGTTTGTCTGCCAACCATTGCGCCAGTCGCTCGATCTCACCCTGTCCCGGCAGAAAGACCAGCAGGCTGCCGCGGTGGGCGGCCAGCGCTTCGAGCACCACGGCACCGACCTGCGGCTCCAGCCACTGCTGGCGATTGGCGGGGCGGTAGTGATAGTCGATGGGAAAACCACGCCCCTCGGAGCGAACCACTGGGGCATCCGGCAGCAAGGTCTCGAGTGCCATGCCATCCAGGGTTGCGGACATCACCAGGAGCTTGAGGTCATCGCGCAATCCCTGCTGGCTCTCGATGGCGAAGGCCAGCGCGGTATCGGCGTGCAGACTGCGTTCGTGGAACTCATCGAAGATCACCAGCGAGACGCCAGTCAGCTCCGGGTCTTGCTGTAACATCCGGGTCAGCACCCCTTCGGTGACGATCTCGAGCCGGGTCGCTGCGCTGGTGCGGCTCTCGCCACGCACCCGCAGGCCGATGCGCTCGCCCACCTTCTCCCCCAGCTGACGGGCCAGAAACGTGGCGATATTGCGCGCAGCCAGGCGCCTTGGTTCCAGCATGATGATGCGGCCGGGCAGCCGGTTCTGACGCACCAGCTCCAGCGGCAGCAGGGTCGATTTGCCCGCGCCGGGTGGCGCCTGCAGGATCACGCTGGTGTGGCTGTCGAGGGCGGCAAAGAGTTCGGGCAATACCGAAACGATGGGGAGCTGGGACAAAGCGATGAGCACCTTCTGTAGCAACCGGTAAAACGGCGCCTATTCTGCCACAGCCACCCGCGCCACCGTGAGTGGATGTGAGGCGATGGCCACTCGGGCGGGAGGCTGGCGAGACATGGCCGGATGGCTGCCATAGAATGGGCTCATCCAATGAGCGTGAAAAAGGCATTATCACCACATGGCCAAACTCTTCTTTGCCCTGCCCGTCAAGGAGCTCGCCCCCGAGCTCATCGCCTGGCGCGATCAGCTGCCCTGGCCCGGTCAGCCGGTGCCGCAAGCCAACCTCCACCTGACCCTCGCCTTTCTGGGGGAGGCGGACGAGTTGACCACCCGCCGCCTGATCGCCGCCGTGGAGCGTCAGCACTGTCCGCCGCTCTCCATCAGGCTGGATGAGACCGGCTGGTTCAGCCGGGCCAAGGCTGCCTGGATTGGCCCGAAGGAGTGGCCCAACGAGCTGACCGTGCTGGCAAAGGCGCTGCGACGCCACGGTGAGAAGTTGCGTCTTGGCAATGGCGAGCAGGGTTATCGCCCCCATGTCACCCTGTCGCGCAAGGCGGGTGAGGCGCCTGCCATCCTGCCTGCCCCAAATTTTCTGCTGCAGGCAGATGAGTTCTGCCTCTATCAATCCATCTCGACTCCGGACGGGGTGCGCTATGAGCCGCTTGCCTGCTGGCCGCTGCGTGCCCGGGTAAAAGAAGATGCGCGGAGGGCTAACCCGTGATCTTTGATCCCCCCCTGCAATCGGGCCAGCTGGTGGCCCGCTACAAGCGCTTTCTGACCGATGTGCAACTCGATAACGGCGAGGTCATCACTATCCACTGCGCCAATACCGGTGCCATGACCGGTTGTGCCGATCCGGGCACCCGGGTCTGGTACTCCACCTCCGATAACCCCAAGCGCAAGCTGCCCAACAGCTGGGAGATCGCCGAGAGCCCGGCGGGCCACTTTATCTGCGTCAACACGGCGCGCGCCAACCAGATTGCCCGGGAGCTGATCGAGCAGGAGGCCATTGCTCCGCTGGCGGGTTACAGCCGGTTGCGCACCGAGGTGAAGTATGGCGAAGAGAACAGTCGCATCGATCTGTTGCTGGAAGATGACGAGAAGGGCAATTGTTACATCGAGGTAAAATCGGTCACCCTGCTCGACGAGCGGGAGGAGGCTGGCATGGGCTACTTCCCCGATGCGGTCACCGCCCGTGGTGCCAAGCATTTGCGCGAGTTGATGGCGATGAAAGCGGCGGGCCACAGGGCAGTGCTGCTCTTTATGGTGTTGCACTCCGGAATAAGCCGGATGCGCCCTGCAACCCATATAGATCCGCACTATAGTCTGCTAATTGAGCAGGCAATCGCGGCGGGGGTTGAAATTTTATGCTATCGGCCCCATGTTGGGGTGCAAGGCATGGTGGCTCAAGGGTTTATCCCGTTTGAATCTGGTCACCTGTTACCCGAGGGGAGTGCATAAATATTGGAGTGGGTAACATTATTGGTACGGCTCGTTTGCTTACCCGTTACCCTTCTGCTATAGATGTCGCCCTCAATTTATGGATGGCACGGGTAGCGTGCTGAATTAGGAGACAGGGCATGCCAACAGGCGAAAACAGGAAATCTCTGGGCCCCCTGGCCATTGCGGGTGTCGCGCCTTACCAGGAAAAGCCGGGTGAGGAGTACATGAATGACCAACAAAAGGCGCATTTTCGCAAGATCCTGGGTGCCTGGCGCAACCAACTGATGCAGGAAGTTGATCGTACCGTCGACCATATGAAAGACGAGGCTGCCAACTTCCCGGATCCCGTGGATCGTGCCGCGCAAGAAGAAGAGTTCGCTCTTGAACTGCGTACCCGCGACCGTGAACGCAAGCTGATCAAGAAGATCGAGAAGACCTTGCAGCTGCTTGAAGACGATGATTTCGGTTACTGCGAACACTGCGGTATCGAGATCGGTATCCGTCGTCTGGAAGCCCGTCCGACTGCCGACCTCTGTGTCGATTGCAAGACGCTGGCCGAGATCAAGGAAAAACAGATGGCCGGTTGATCCCGACCCTCTGGTATATGAAAAAGGGAGCTCGCGGGCTCCCTTTTTTATTGAGCTTTTGGCGGTCGCGCCCCAGAATGCAGCCTCAATGAATCGCTTACCCGAACAGTCATGCCAGTGAATCCCCCGTCCTCACCCTTTGCACGTCCCTATGTCGGCCGCTTTGCCCCCTCACCCTCAGGCCCGCTTCATTTCGGTTCGCTGATCGCCGCCCTCGGCAGCTTTTTGCAGGCCAGAGCGCAGCAGGGACGCTGGCTGGTGCGCATCGAGGATATCGATCCGCCGCGGGAGATGGCGGGGGCTGCGGCCCTGATCCTCAAGACCCTTGAGGCATATGGCCTCGAGTGGGATGGGGAGGTGATGTTCCAGAGCGTGCGCCACGGCCGTTATGACGAGATCATCGACCAGCTCTATCGGGCGGGGGACCTCTACTGGTGCCGCTGCACCCGGCGCGAAATCATGGCCGCGGGCGGTCTCTACAGCGGCCACTGCCGCACCCTCGGGCTTGCGGCCGAAGGTTGCGCCGCCCGGCTGCGCCAGCACCATCCGGTCTACCACTTCGACGATCGTTTGCAGGGCCATATCGCGGTCCCGGCGGCGCTCGCCGAGGAGGATTTTATTATCCGTCGCCGCGACGGGCTCTACGCCTACAACCTGGCGGTGGTGGTGGATGATATGGACAGCGGTATCACCGAGATAGTGCGCGGCGCCGATCTGCTGGAGCCCACGGTGCGCCAGATTGCCCTTTATCAGACCCTGGGGGCTCCGGTGCCCGACTGGGTGCACCTGCCGCTGGCGGTGCTGGCAGATGGCAACAAGCTCTCCAAGCAGAACCATGCGCCGGCACTGGCGCTTGATGAGGTGCGACCGGCCCTGTGGCAGGCACTGCACTTCCTCGGCCAGTGCCCGCCGCCCGAGCTGATGGCAAGCCGGATCGACGAGATCATCCGGTGGGGCATCGCCAACTGGCTGCTCGAACGGGTGCCCGCCAGCGAGAAGATCCCGCTCGCGGATTGCTGAGTCGACCAGGTGATTTTTGTTTGATTGAGCGTAAATTGCCGCTGTTGATTGTGATTTTATCGGGATGATCCGTTTCAAACGGGATCAATTGTCAGCACGGTTTTTCATTTGGTCAGGCGTGAGCTATGCGCAGTTAGACCGCTATTTTTTGGCTCGGTTTGATTCAAATGAGCTGAAGTAGCCACATGGTTTTTCATTTGTGCAGGCCTGAGCTATGTGCAGATTGACCGCTATTTTCGCTGGCAGACGGTTTCATGCGGGATCAATTGTCAGCACGGTTTTTCATTTGGTTAGGCGTGAGCTATGATAGGCCGCTATTTTTTGGCCTCCCGTCAATTTAGAAGTCATGAAGAGGTGTACCATTTTTTCCCAGATCGCAAACTTTTGCCGCAAGGTGCTCGGCAAGGAAGACGGCGAGCAGTCGGTGGAATCCCCCATTCCAGCCCGTGTCGCCGGTCAACGTCGTACCTTAAGCCGTGATCAGCACCCTATTTCGCGCAAAGAGATCAGCGAGAATGCACTCAAGGTGCTCTATCGCCTGAACAAGGGCGGCTACGAAGCCTACCTGGTCGGCGGCGGAGTCCGGGATCTGCTGCTCGGGAAGACGCCCAAGGATTTCGACATCGCAACCGATGCGACGCCGGAGCAGATCAAGGCGCTGTTCAGCAACTGCCGCCTGATTGGCCGTCGTTTCCGCCTGGCCCACATTGTCTTTGGTCGTGACGTGATCGAAGTGGCCACCTTCCGGGGTCACCACCATCAGGTCAATACCAGCAAACATGTGTCGGCCCAGTCTGATGAAGGCATGCTGCTGCGCGACAACGTCTACGGCACCATCGAAGAGGATGCCGAGCGCCGCGACTTTACCGTCAACGCCCTCTACTACAGCGCCAAAGATTTCACCCTGCACGATTTCGAAGGGGGTCTGGAAGATCTGGCCGAGCGCAAGCTTGAGCTGATCGGCGATCCCGAGACCCGTTATCGTGAAGATCCGGTGCGGATGCTGCGCGCCGTGCGCTTCGCCGCCAAGCTGGATATGACCATCAGTCCGCGTACCGCTGCCCCCATCAAGGAGCTGGCGCCTCTGCTGCAAGACATCCCTGCAGCCCGCCTGTTTGAGGAGACCCTCAAGCTGTTCCTGGCTGGCGACGGTCTGGCGACCTACAAGCTGCTGCGTGAGTATGGCCTGTTCCAACAGCTCTTCCCACAAGTGGCTGCGCTGTTTACCCCGCACGGCAACTCGCCCTACGAGCAGTTTATCGAGCAGGCACTGATCGACACCGACACCCGCGTTCGTGAAGATAAGCGCGTCACCCCCGCCTTCCTCTACGCCACCCTGCTGTGGGGCTGCGTCGAGGCCCGTGGTCGGGTGCTGGAGAACGAGAGCGGCCTGCCCTGGTATGACGCCTTCATGCTGGCGATCAACGAGGTGCTGGACAATCAGGTGCGGATCATCGCCGTTCCCCGCCGTTTCACCACAGATGTCCGCGACATCTGGGCACTGCAACAGCGTCTGACCCGTCGTCAGGGCAAGCACCCCGAGCGCGCCATGGAGCATCCTAAGTTCCGCGCGGCGTTCGACTTCCTGTTGCTGCGCAACCGGGTCGAGCGCGGTCTCGGCGAGCTGGCCAGCTGGTGGGAGCGCTATGTTGCCTCCAATCCGGATGTGCGCCCGCAACTGCAGCGTGAAGCGACCCGTCGCCCGGCAAGCGGTGAGCGCGGCGAGGCTCGCAGCCACGATGGCGAGAAGCGCAGCAGCAACAGCCGCAACCGCCGTCGCCCCCGTCGCCGCAAACCGAAAGTGGCCGAGTGACAACAGACGTGATGACCGAGGTCTTCATCGCCATTGGTTCCAACCTGTCTGATCCGCTGGGTCAGGCTCGTCGCGCCGTTGCCGCGTTGGCAAGGTTGCCGGAATCTGTGCTGGTGGAGGCCTCGTCGTTTTACAGCAGCCGCCCCATGGGGCCTGCTGACCAACCGGACTACGTCAATGCCGTGGCCCGGCTCAATACCCGGCTCGCGCCCCTTGCGCTGCTGGATCAATTACAAAAAATCGAGCTGGAACAGGGACGTGTGCGCAAAGATGAGCGGTGGGGGCCGAGAACTCTGGATCTCGATCTGCTGCTCTATGGGGATCAGGTGATCAACCATGAGCGCCTGATCGTACCCCACTACGGCATGAAGGAGCGGGAGTTCGTGCTGCTGCCCCTTGCCGAAATTGCGCCTGCTCTGGTGCTGCCCTGCGGCACCCCGCTCGCCCGACTGGTTGCCCGCTGCCCGCACAATGATTTGGCCATCATTGCTCTGCGTGCAGACGTACAGGAGCCTCTATGAGCAAGATCACCACCGCCAGCCTGCTGAAGATGAAGCAGGAGGGTCAAAAGTTCACCGCCATCACCGCCTATGATGCCACCTTTGCCAAGCTGTTCGACGACGAGGGGGCCCACGTGCTGCTCATCGGCGATTCACTGGGCATGGTGCTGCAAGGGGGCCAGGATACCCTGGCGGTCAACATGGATGAGATGGTCTATCACACCCGCTGTGTGGCGCGCGGTGCCAGCAAAGCACTGGTGGTCGCCGACATGCCGTTCATGAGCTACGCCACCCCCGAGCAGACTTACCAGAACGCTGCCCGCCTGATGGCGGCCGGTGCCCGCATGGTGAAGATGGAAGGGGGCGACTGGCTCTGTGACTCCATCCGCCACCTTACCCGCAACGGGGTGCCGGTGTGCGGTCACCTCGGCCTCACTCCGCAATCCGTTCATGTCTTTGGTGGCTTCAAGGTGCAGGGGCGCGATGAGTTTCAGGCCCAGGAAATTTACCGTCAGGCCCTCGAACTGCAAGCGGCCGGTATCCAGCTGCTGGTGCTCGAGTGTGTGCCCACTGCGTTGGCCGAGCGCATCACCAAGGCGCTTCGCATCCCGGTGATCGGCATTGGTGCCGGCCCCGCGACCGACGGTCAGATTTTGGTGATGCACGATGCCTTTGGCGTCACCTCCGGCTATGTGCCCAAGTTCACCAAGAACTTCCTGGCCGAGACCGGCGATGTGCGTGCCGCCATCCGCCTCTATGTGCAGCAGGTGAGCGAGGGGAGCTTCCCCGGCCCGGAGCACTGCTTCAACTGATCCTGGCGGTTGCATGATGGGGGCTGCGGCCCCCGTCTCTGCTTCTCAGCCTCGCACAGTTAATCCGTATAGCTAATCCGTATCTTATTGATTCATCTAAAGGTGAACTGCTGATAGCCATGTTCGTGCCCCATCCCGCCCGAGCGCTACCGGTGGATGCAACCCGTCTCTCTTTTTGATTTATCGGAAGGTGAACTGCTGATGTTGGTCGTAAATAATCCCGTCGTTCTGCGTGAGCAGATCAGCCAATGGCGCCGTGAAGGGCGTGCCATCGCATTCGTGCCCACCATGGGCAATCTGCATCAGGGCCACCTGACGCTGGTGAAAGAGGCGCACAGCCATGCCGAGAAAGTGGTGGTCAGCATCTTCGTCAACCCGATGCAGTTCGACAAGGCCGAGGATCTTGCCAACTACCCGCGCACTCTGGAGCAGGATTGCGCCGCGCTGGAAGTGGCTGGCGTCGACATGGTATTCACCCCGACGGCGGAGATCATGTATCCGCAGGGGCTGGCGAGCCAAACCTTCGTCGAGGTGCCGGGTCTCTCCAATCTGCTGGAGGGGGCGCTGCGTCCGGGTCACTTCCGCGGGGTCAGTACCGTCGTCACCAAGCTGTTCAATCTGGTACAGCCGGATGTGGCCTGCTTTGGCCAGAAGGATTACCAGCAGTTGGCGCTTATTCGAAAGATGGTGGCCGACATGGCGATGCCCATCGAGATTGTCGGCGTGCCCACCGTGCGGGCCGAAGACGGGCTGGCGCTCTCTTCGCGTAACGGCTACCTGACTGCCGCCGAGCGGGCCATTGCCCCCGAGCTGGCGCGCACCATGAACTGGATCGCCGAGCAGATTGAAGCGGGTGACCACCACCTGCCCTCCTTGGTGGCGCAGGCCAGCCAACGCCTCGACAACGCCGGTTTTCGTACCGATGCCATCGACATCGTCGATGCCGCCACCCTCGGATCCGCCACTGACGAGAGCGCGCAGCTGGTGATCCTGATGGCCGCTTATCTTGGCAAGGCCCGCCTTATCGACAATCAAGTGGTCACGCTGCAGCAAGCCTGAGCCCGCCACAACCAGGAGGACCCCATGTCCAAGAAGGTTTACTGCATTGCCCAATTCCTGCCCAAACCCGGTCAGGAGCAGGCCCTGTTTCAGGTGCTGCAGGCGCTCGAGCCCAATACCCTGCGTGAGGATGGTTGCCTGCAATATCGGGTGACCCGCCACATCGCGAGTCCGTTTGCCGAGGGGGAGAGTTTCCCCATCGTATTCAACGAGATTTGGCAAGATATGGCGGCCTTTGAAGCCCACTGCCAGCGCGCCGAAATCAAGGCGTTCTTCGAGCGTTACTGTCTGGCGGAAGATGGTTTGGCCGCGAAGTGGAATGTCTGCGTCTATAGCGACGAACCCGAACAGTACGACGCCCCCGTAAAGAAGTAATTCCCCCGATTGCCAGCGGACGCCCCCTCGGGCGTCCGCTGCTTTTTCACGCCTGCACTCTCCTGCATTCCGGCGTTTTGTTCTGCGGCCCAGCCCGCATTTCCCTTCGTTTCTATCCACTTTCGGCCTGATGGCCGCTACAGGTATTTATGATGTTTGTCCTTATTGCATCGCTTGTTTTCTGTCTGCTCTGTTTTGCTCTCACCCGGTTACCCACCGGGTTGCCGCTCTCGCGCAAGGTGCTTGCGGGTCTGCTGCTTGGCGCCCTGTTCGGACTGGCGCTGCAACTGGGCTGGGGCGCTGATGATGCCGGCGTTCAGCAGACCCTGGAGTGGGTCAATATCATCGGCGGTGGCTATGTCAGCCTGCTCAAGGTGATGATGATGCCGCTGGTGTTTACCTCCATCCTCTCCGCCATTAACAAGCTGGAGCAGGCCCAGTCCCTCGGCAAGATCAGCGCCGTGCTGATCGGCTCCATGCTGACCCTGGTGATGATCGCCGGTGTAGTGGGGATGACGGTGACCCATCTGAGCGGTCTCACTGCCGAGGGGCTGTTGAGCCACGGTAGTGACAGCGCTGCGCTGCAACAGAGCATGAGCACCATCGACAGTGCCCAGACTCTGCCGGCCCTGCTGCTCTCGCTGGTGCCCACCAACTTTGCCGCCGATATGGCGGGTAGCCGCGGTCTCTCGGTGATCGGGGTGGTGATCTTTACCGTGCTGGCCGGGGTTGCCCTGCTGCAGTTGAAGGCGGAGCATCCGCAGGCGGGTGCCCGCGCCGCCGTGGCCATCGACACCCTGCAGTTGTGGGTGATGAAGATGGTGCGGGTGGTGATTGCGCTCACCCCTTATGGCGTGATGGCGCTGATCGCCCGGGTGGTGGCCCACTATCCGCTGAGCGAGATCCTCAGCTTGCTCGGCTTTATTCTGGTCTGCTACGTCGCCATTCTGGCGATGTTTGCGGTACACATGGTGATCCTGCTGCTGATCGGCCAGAACCCGCTGCACTATCTGCGGGAAGTGTGGGGTGTGCTCACCTTCGCTTTTGTCTCCCGCAGCAGCGCCGCCTCCATCCCCCTCAGCATCGAGACCCAGCAGCGCCTTGGGGTGCCCGCCAGCATCGCCAACTTTGCCGCCTCGTTCGGTGCCAACCTCGGCCAGAACGGCTGCGCCGGCATCTATCCGGCCATGATGGTGGCGATGATTGCTCCCATGCTCGGTATCAACCCGTTTGATCCCCTGTTCCTGCTGACTCTGCTGCCGGTGATTGCGCTGGGCTCCATCGGGGTGGCCGGCGTCGGCGGTGGCGGCACCTTCGCCGCGCTGATCGTGCTCTCCACCCTAAACTTCCCCATCGCGCTGGTGGGGGTGATGATCGCCATCGAGCCACTGGTGGATATGGGCCGCACAGCTCTCAACGTCAACGGCTCCATCATGGCGGCGATGATCACCAAGCGGTTGCTGGGCAAGCAACAGCTGGCCCAAGCGGAGCAGCCGCAGGAGCAGGCCGCCAGCTAACCCTGAGTGCCACGTAATATGAAAGAAGCCCGCAGTTGCGGGCTTCTTTCATATCGGCTGTGTTGCCTTGTGGGCAGACGCGGTTACTCGGCAGAGACGGGGTAACCGGCGCCTTTCCAGGCGAAGATGCCGCCCGGCACCCGATAGACCTGCTGATAGCCCTGAGTCACCGCCCAGGCGGCTGCGTTGTGGCTGCGGCCGCACTTGACGAAGCCGCAGTAGATCACCACAGGACGGGACTTGTCTTCACCCAACAGTGCCTGGAACTGTTCCGCCGTGCCGCTTCCCTCGACGATCTCGCTCCAGTTGTCGCCGGACTTGGCCTCCTTCACGAAGACAAAGTTCTTGGCGCCCGGGATGTGCTCTTTCTTGTAGGAGTCCTCATAGGGCATGGTGTCGATGATCACCAGCTCCTCACCCTTGTCCATCCGGGTCTTCAGCTCGGCCACGGTCAGCAGCTGATAGCCCCCCTGCTGCGCCTCCTGTGCCAACTGCACCGCCGACTGCTCCAGCTTCACCTCCTGCTCGAACTGGTTATCGCCACAGCCGCCGAGGGCAAAGCTGGCGGCGATCAGCGAGGCCAGCAGGGTGCGGGATCGCAATGTCATCATGTCACTACTCCTTTAGAACGGGAAAAACGGGGCGGGAAGTTCGCAGCAGGGCGCCCGCAAGCGTCAGTAGCAGCAGATCCCGCACAATGGCCTCCGGCAATGAGCTGAGGTCAGCCCTGCCCAGACAGCCGCAAGAGATGTCGAGCCCGATGGCAACGCCATAGCCCAACACCGGAATAAACAGGGCGAGCAGCCCGATCACCAGCCACAATCCCCAGCGCCGGTTGGCGATGACCGCAAGCCCTGTGCAGAGCTCCAGCGCGATCAGCCCCCAGGCCGCGAACGGGATCAGTGACGGCCAGATCAGGCCAAAGGCGCCGATCTGATCGATGAACAGGGCGGGGGAGGCCAGCTTGAACCCGGCGGAGGCGAGGAAGAATCCCCCCAGTACCAGATTGGCCAGCATGCGCAGATAAACGGCCATGGGATAGATCTTTATCATCCATGACTCCGACTGCCAGCCACAGGCGTTTGCTTCGCCATGTCCTGACTATCGGCCGGATAGCGGGCCAGCTCCTGATAGTCGCCGTCCGCTTCGCAGCGAAAGACGGCGGCGGTTTCACCGTTCTGACACCACTGTTGCCACTCATCTGGCGGGCAGTGGAGGCGAATGGCGAGGCCACAGCCGGCGCTGAGCAGGCGCGGCACATCGCAGACCCGAAACGACTGACCGTGCTGCTCCAGCCGCTTGCGCAGTCTGACCGTGCCGAGGGTAGAGTGGAACAGGTAGAGAAACTCCTGATTCATGATTTGCCTCCTGTGCTGGCGCGCGCGCCGAACAGGGCAGCCCCCAGCGCACCGGCAAACTGGGCATCCGGGTGGGTGGCCACTTCGCAGCCCAACCCTTCGGCCAGATAGTGGCGGAAGGTGGCGCAGTGGCTGACGCCGCCGGTAAAGAGTACGCTCGGTCGGGCGCCGAGGCGGCCGATAAAGTTGGCACTGCGCCGGGCCATGGAGCGGACGATACCGGCTAGGATTGACTCGGCCGGAATGCCCGCCGAGCGCAGGCTGATCGCCTCCGATTCGGCAAACACGGTACACATGCTGCTGATGACGTGGGGCTCGGCCCCTTGCAGCAGTTTGTCAAGCTGCTCTACCCGAGCTCCCAGAGTGCGGGTGATCACCTCGAGAAAGCGACCGGTGCCGGCGGCGCACTTGTCGTTCATCAGAAAATCGGTGAGGTTGCCGTCGCTATCGAGCTGGATCACCTTGCTGTCCTGCCCGCCGATGTCGATGACGGTGTGTACCGACGGGCAGAGCAGGCGAGCCCCCAGCCCGTGGCAGGAGATCTCGGTAACCCGGCGATCGGCGAACGACGCCAGATCCCGGCCATAGCCGGTCAGGGTCAGGTGGGGGCGCTCTGGCAAATCGGCCGAGAGCTCCTCCCAGCCTTGCTCGATGGCAGCCAGCGGACGAAAGGGGGTCGGCACCAGAAAACGGCGGACGATACGCCCGCCATCCCGGCTGTCGAACAGGATCCCCTTGGTCGCGGTGGAGCCCGAGTCAATCCCGATGGAGAGTGACACGGCGCCTCCTTACAGCATCTCGATAAAGGCGGCCAGCCGGGTGGCCAGTTGTCCCTTGTCGGCGCTGGAGTAGTCGGTCTCGACTGCCATGTAGGGGATGCCGTGGCGTTCGCGCACATGGCGCTTGATGGCGAGCGACTCCACCGCATAGGTGTGGCAAGCCTGCAGGATCACATCGATCACTCCGTCCGCCTGATACTCCTCCACCATCTGGCTCAGCAGATTCATGCGCTGGTGGTTGGGGGAGATGCAGGAGCAGCCGATGGCCAGATACTTGTCGGTCAGCGCATCGAACGGGTCGCCCTCTTCGCTGACGCTCTGCTCGGTTGCCTTGGCGCCGGTGCAGTTCTCGTAACCCACCACCCAGCCGCCGTGCTCCTCGATAAGGCGCACCACCTTGTCGGCCGCGCCGCCGATGGGGCAGCCGGTGATGAGGATGCGCGGGCGGGCATCGAGCCGCTTGCCCTCGGCATACTCTACCTTGATGCGGCGGGTCATCTCCTGCAGCTCGCTGATGAGCTGCTCCTTGTCGAAGCGGAAGGTGGCACCATAGACCACCTTGAGCAGGTCGGTACCGCTGAGTGCCGGCGGATTGAGCTGGCCCAGCCGGTAGAAATCGGCCAGCGCGCGGCGCTCGCGGTTTTTCAGCACGATGGCGTCTCGCAATGCCTGCTCGCTGATGGGCTTGCCGAACTGCTGCTCCAGCAACTCCTTGAAGCGGACGATTTCGCTGCGCCACAGGTTGCGGGAGGCTTCGTCATCGGCGCGGTTGGGCAACTGCATCACATGCACCGGTTTGAACTCGGCCATGTACTCGTACATCTTCTTCTTGCCGTCGCAGGTGGTTTCCCCCACCACCAGATCGGAGAAGTAGAAGTAGGGGCACTTGTCGGTCTTGCCAAAACCGTAGCTGCTCTTGATTAGCGGGCAGAGGTTGCGAGGCAGGTCTTTCTCGGCCTCCTCGATGGTCTCGTCGCTGGTTGAGCAGAGCGATACCACCACGGCGCCAGCGGCCATCGCCACCTCTTGCGGCATAAAGGTGCAGTAGGTGCCTACTAGGGGGATCTGTCGCTCCTTGAGTGCCATTACAGCCAGAAAGCCCTGACGACGGGCATCTGAAAAACTATCGAAAATGGCTGGCAACTCGGTGATAAGTGACATAGGCGATCCTGCCCTGATGAGAGAAATGAAGAGACGGAGGTGCCATCCGTGACGGCACATCCAACCGCGAGAATTATACCTTTGGGGGTAATTCGAAAATTGCGGTGGATCACAAGGTGTCAGGTAAATCCTTAATGACAGGCAGGTTATTGAGAAGGGGGCTAGCAGGTTGGAGGGGCTAGAGGGGGAATAAAAAACGGGCACCGCGAGGTGCCCGTTCTGGTCATTAGTGGCGCAGGCCGGTGCCACGGGAGATAAGCCACCAGGCGATACCGTAGAGGGCCACGATAAAGCCGATGATGATGAGGTAGGCGGTGCCGAGTGGCACGTCGGAGATACCGAGGAAACCGTAACGGAACGCGTTCACCATGTAGATGATGGGGTTCACCTGGGAAACACCCTGCCAGAAGGGGGGCAGCAGGCTGATGGAGTAGAACACCCCGCCCAGATAGGTGAGCGGCGTCAGCACGAAGGTGGGGATGATGCTGATGTCGTCGAAGGTCTTGGCAAACACCGCGTTGATAAGGCCACCCAGCGAGAAGAGGATGGCGGTCAGCAGCACGGTCACGCAGACGCTGAACAGGTGGTGGATCTGCAGCGGCACGAAGAACAGCGACACCAGGGTGACGATAAGGCCGACACAGAGGCCGCGTGCCACGCCTCCGCCCACGTAACCGGCGATGATGACGTAGTTGGGCACCGGCGCCACCAGCATCTCCTCGATATTGCGCTGGAACTTGGCGCTGAAGAAGGAGGAGGCGACGTTGGAGTAGGAGTTGGTGATCACCGACATCATGATGAGGCCGGGCACGATGAACTCCATGTAGGTGAAACCGCCCATGTCACCGATGCGCGAACCGATCAGGTTGCCGAAGATGACGAAGTAGAGGCTCATGGTGATGGCCGGTGGCACCAGGGTCTGGATCCAGATCCGGGTGAAGCGGCTCACCTCCTTGGCCAGAATGCTCTTGAAGGCGATGTAGTAGATGGCCAGATTCATGCTTTTCTCCCCTCTTCGACCAGATTGACGAACAGCTCTTCCAGCCGGTTGGCCTTGTTGCGCATGCTCACGACCTGCACCTGCTGCTTCGACAACTGCTCGAACAGGCTGTTGAGTGACTGGCTCTTGTCGAGATCCACCTCAAGGGTACGTTCATCCTGCATCCGGCCGTTGAACTCCGGCACCTCGGGTACGGCAGAACCTGGCGCAAGGTCGAGCAGGAAGGTCTCGCGACCCAGCTTGCCCAGCAGATTCTTCATGCTGGTGTTCTCGATCAGCCGACCCTTGTCGATGATGCCGATGTTGCGGCAGAGCATTTCGGCCTCTTCCAGATAGTGGGTGGTGAGAATAATGGTGACGCCCTGCTCGTTGAGATCCTTGAGGAAGGTCCACATGGAGCGGCGGATCTCGATATCGACCCCGGCGGTCGGTTCATCGAGGATCAGCAGCTTGGGCTCGTGCATCAGGGCGCGGGCGATCATCAGGCGGCGCTTCATGCCGCCGGAGAGGGTGCGGGCAGGCATGTCGCGCTTCTCCCACAGATCGAGCTGGCGCAGGTACTTCTCGGCGCGGATCTTGGCTTCCGCCTTGGGCACGCCGTAGAAACCGGCCTGATGGGTGACAATCTGGATCACCTTCTCGAACTGGCTGAAGTTGAACTCCTGCGGCACCAGCCCGAGCTGGGCCTTGGCCTGTTCGAGATCGCTGTCGATGTCGTAGCCAAACACCTTCACCTTGCCGGCGCTCTTGTTCACCAGCGAGCTGATGACGCCGATGGTGGTGGATTTGCCCGCGCCGTTCGGGCCGAGCAGGGCGAAGAAATCCCCCTGCCTGACGGTAAGATCGATGCCTTTAAGGGCTTCAACGCCCCCCTGATAGGTCTTTTTCAGGCCGCTGATTTCCAGTGCGTTCATTGCAACCTCTGTGATGGTTGAATCCGGCTCGATACAGAAAAGGCGGCCAAGGCCGCCTGCACAGAGTAAAGGGCGCAAGGCCGCTTCACCCGTGATATTCCTGAACCTGGCTTACTCCTGGGGTACCACTTTGCCGATAAACGGCAGGTTGCGGTACTTCTGGGCGTAGTCGATGCCACAGCCGACCACGAATTCGTCCGGAATGGCGAAGCCAATCCAGTCGACCGGCACCTGCACTTCGCGGCGGGAGGGTTTGTCCAGCAGGGTGCAGATGGCCAGGGATTTCGGCTCGCGCAGGGAGAGGATCTCGCGCACCTTGTTGAGGGTGTAACCGGTGTCGATGATGTCTTCCACGATCACCACATCCTTGCCCTTGATGTCGTCGTCCAGGTCTTTGAGGATGCGGACGTCACGGGTGCTGTGCATGCCGGAGCCGTAGCTGGAGGCGGTCATGAAGTCCAGGGTGATGGGCAGCTGGCACTGGCGGCAGAGGTCGGCCAGGAAGATGCAGGAACCGCGCAGCAGCGCAATCATCACGACTTCGTCAGAACCCTGATAGCGGGCGGTGATCTCTTCACCCAATTTGGCGATCCGGGCGGCTACTTCAGCCTCGGAGATCATCACCTCGACGGTGTGTTTCATCACTTACTCCCATAAGGCCAAAGGGGATTTGGCCGTTCATGAATATCAAAACCGATGATTCTACCACTCATGTTGAAGGGTGCTAGAGATACGTGGTGCTTTTATCGGCTTATTTTAATTGATAGAGTTAGCAGGCACTCAGGCATGATTAGTTAAAATACTATAAACACCATAATCAATAACTATTAGATGATAAAAACTATGGAACCACGCGCAGAAATAAGACGTCGTACCCGGCTGTCGCCGGAAGCTCGTCGCTCCCAATTGATGGAATGTGCCATCGAGGTGTTCTCCCGTCGCGGCATTGGCCGTGCAGGTCACGCCGAGATAGCCGAACAGGCCAAGGTCTCTGTGGCTACCGTCTTCAACTATTTCAACACCCGCGAGGAGTTGGTAGATGAGGTGCTAGCCGAGATCGAACGCTTTGTGAACCAGATGCTGTCGCAGGCATACGGTGACCAGGGCTCCATTTTCGACAAGATCCAGCGTCATGTACGCCTCTCTGTCGATGCCGCCTACGATCAACCGGATTATGCCGGTATCTGGCTGGAGTGGAGCTCATCGGTTCGGGAAGAGGTATGGCCCCGCTATACCCGGCTGCTCGATCACTGCCTTGAGCTGATCGCCAGCGAGCTGCAAACCGCCATGGATGCAGGGGAGATCACCAGCGTGCTGTCAGCACAGGATCTGGCCCGCTCTTTGACCGGTTTTGGCTATGTGATGATGCAGATGATCAATCAACCTCAGCGCCCGGCGCGCCAAGAGGTGACTGATTTCCTGTTCAAGTACGTGACGGCGCCAATTCAGGCTCGCTAACACGACTTAACGAAAAAACGGCGTCACTCATTGAGTGGCGCCGTTTTTTAATGGCCGAATGTGGCGGTCACCTCAATGGTGGCCATAGCCCCAGCGGTGGGTCAGCTCATGCTCGACACCGAGATGATCGAGGATGCGGGCGACCATAAAGTCCACCAGATCAGCGATGCTTTTAGGCTCATGATAGAAACCGGGCGCAGCGGGCATGATGATCACCCCGAGCCGTGCCAGTTTCAGCATGTTCTCCAGATGGATCGCCGAGAAGGGGGTTTCGCGGGGCACCAAGATCAGCTGGCCGCGCTCCTTGATCACCACATCCGCCGCCCGCTCCAGCAGGTTGTCGGAGGTACCGTTGGCAATGGCCGAGACGGTGCCCATGGAGCAGGGGCAGACCACCATCTGTTTGGGGGCTGCCGAACCGGAGGCGACTGGCGAGAACCACTCCTCCTTGCCGCAGGCGACAATCTGCCCCTCCTTGGCGCCATATTGGCGGCAAAGATAGGCAGAGAGCTCTTTCGGCGAGCCGGGCCAATCCTGTTGCTGCTCGGTCTTGAGTACCACTCGTGCCGCCGAGGAGGCGAGCAGGTAGACCCGATAGTCCGCTTGCACCAGACACTGGAGCAGGCGCAGGGCGTAGGGGGCGCCGGAGGCACCGGTCAGCGCCAGGGTGATCGTTTTGTTCATAGTTCGCCGTGGTAATCCTTGAGGCGGGCGATCAGCTTGTCATGAATGCCACCGAAGCCGCCGTTGCTCATGATCAGAATATGGTCGCCATCGCGGCTCTCGGCCACCAACCGGTTGATCAAGGTCTCCAGATCGTTGAATACCTTGGCCGGACGGGTCATATGGGCTGTCACCTCGCCGAGATCCCAGCCGATGTTGGGGGGCTGGAAGAAGAACACCTCGTCGGCGCCATCGAAGCAGCCAGCCAGCTCCTCCTTGTGAACCCCCAGCTTCATGGTGTTGGAGCGAGGCTCCAGCACCGCCAGAATACGTGAGCTGCCTACCTTGGCGCGCAGGCCGCCGAGGGTGGTCTCGATGGCGGTGGGGTGGTGGGCGAAGTCGTCATAGACGCTGATGCCCGCCACTTCGCCCTTGAGCTCCATCCGCCGTTTGGGGGATTTGAACTGGCAGAGGGCGGCGATGCCATGCTCCACCATGACTCCGGCATGGCGAGCGGCGGCGATGGCCATCAGACCATTGTTGACGTTGTGCTCGCCGATGCACTCCCAGTGCACCTCACCCTGCTTTTCGCCATCCAGCCACACCTCGAAGGCGGAGCCGTCATCGGCCAGCTTGACCGCCTTCCACTTGGCGTCGTCCTGACCTACCAGCTCCACTTCGCTCCAGCAGCCCATCTTGCGCACGGCGGTGAGGTTGTCATCGGCTTGCGGGAACAGCACCCGGCCGTTGCTCGGCACGGTGCGCATCAGGTGGTGGAACTGGCGCTGGATCGCGGCGAGATCCGGGAAGATGTCCGCGTGGTCGAACTCCAGGTTGTTCATCACCAAGGTGCGCGGGTGGTAGTGGACGAACTTGGAGCGTTTGTCGAAGAAGGCGCAGTCATACTCGTCCGCTTCGATGACAAAGAAGGGGGCAGAGCCGAGACGGGCGGAAACCGGGAAGTTGCCCGGCACGCCGCCAATAAGGAATCCGGGCTCCAGCTTGGCGTACTCCAGCACCCAGGCCAGCATGCTGGCGGTGGTGGTCTTGCCGTGGGTGCCGGCGACGGCCAGCACCCAGCGATCTTGCAGCACGTGCTCCAGCAGCCACTGGGGGCCGGAGATGTAGGGCAGATTGCGGTCCAGCACATATTCAACACAGGGGTTGCCGCGGCTCATGGCGTTGCCAATCACCACCAGATCCGGGGCCGGATCGAGTTGGGAGGGGTCATAGCCTTCGGTCAGTTCGATGCCCTGTTGCTCGAGCTGGGTACTCATGGGGGGATAGACGTTGGCATCCGAACCGGTCACCCGGTAACCAAGCTGTTTTGCCAACACCGCCAGACCACCCATAAAGGTGCCGCAGATCCCGAGAATGTGAATATGCATACCGCTTCCTTTCGCAGTAAAGGGAAGTGCGCATTCTAGGGGGTGTTGCGGTGGTGGCACAAGCCGCACTCATGGTGAGAGGCCCACAGATGCAGCACCGGAGGCAGAAATCTTGGCGCTGTTGGGATATGCGAGATTGGAATGGGCTGGTAGGCTTTATTTGAGACTTGATATTGTGTCGCACTTTCTTACAATTCTTCGGTTTTGTGACGCACTCTACAGTTTTACGATATCGCCCTTTTCCAAAGGAGAGTCCCCATGGGCAAGTTCCTGCTTTGCTATCTGGTCGGTGGTCTGGTGGCCATCAGTTGGGCTGCGCTGCCCGCTCATGGTCCCTGGGATCAGTGGGACCTCGCGATTTTTCATACCGTCAACGGCTGGCTCGGGCAGTCGGCTCTGTGGGCCGATCTGGTGGCCATCACCAATAACCGGCTGTTCGATCTGGCGGTGTTGGCCTGTATGGGGCTGATTCTGGTCCGCTGCTTCTTTGCACGGGATCTGGCGGGTCGTCGCCAGCTGGTGGCGATGGGCATAGTGATGCTGCTAAGTGCACTGGTGATCAACCAGCTTGGTCACCGATTGCCGGTGGAGCGACCCAGCCCGACCCTGATGGTGGCCGATGCGCTGCGGGTGACCCAGATCAGTGCTATTCCGACCAAGGACTCTTCTGGCGATAGTTTCCCCGGCGATCACGCCCTGTTCCTGATGGTCTTCGCGGGCTACGCCTTGCGCTATCTGCCGCGCTGGGCGGGTATTACCGCATTGCTGATGGTGCCGATCTTTTCCGCGCCGCGCATTCTGGTTGGCGCCCACTGGTTTACCGATGTCTACGTCGGCGCGCTGGGGCTGGCGACCCTCTGTCTGCCCTGGTTGCTGCTGACCCCGCTGGCGGATCGGCTGATAAACCGCATCGCCCCCCGATTGGCCCGTGTGCCGCTGCTGCGCAGTCAGACCCACTGATTGAATGTCGCAAAATAAAACGCCCCGACATGAAAATGTCGGGGCGTTTTGTTATCCACCCGCGAGAGATCAGCCTTGATAGCCGTTCGGGTTGTTGCTTTGCCAGCGCCAGGTATCGACCATCATCTGCTCCAGACCGCGCTCAGCCTGCCAACCCAGCTCGGCACGGGCCAGCGTTGGCTCTGCCCAGCACTCGGCGATGTCGCCCGGGCGACGGGGTTTGATCTGGTAGGGAATGGGTCGGCCGCTGGCCGCTTCAAACGCCTTGACCATCTCCAGTACCGAGTAGCCTTGACCTGTGCCCAGGTTGTAGGTGAAGACGCCGGTGTCGCTCTTGATGCGCGCCAGTGCTTTCAGGTGGCCGATGGCGAGATCCACCACATGGATGTAGTCACGTACGCCGGTGCCATCCGGGGTCGGGTAGTCGTTGCCAAATACCCCCAGCTCCTTGAGCTTGCCCACGCCGACCTGACTGATATAGGGCAGCAGGTTGTTGGGGATACCGTTGGGATCTTCACCAATCAGGCCGCTCTCGTGGGCGCCGACCGGGTTGAAGTAACGCAGCAGTACGATAGCCCAGCGGGGATCGGATTTGGCGAGATCGCGCAGGATCTCCTCCACCATCAACTTGGAGCGGCCGTAGGGGTTGGTGGCGCTGGTGGGGAAATCTTCCCGCAGCGGTACCGAGGCGGGATCGCCATAGACGGTGGCCGAGGAGCTGAATACCAGCCGGAAAACGCCAGCCTTGGCCATCTCTTCGCACAGCACCAGAGTGCCGCTGATGTTGTTCTGGTAGTAGGTGAGCGGGATCTGGCTCGACTCCCCGACCGCCTTGAGACCGGCGAAGTGAATGACCGATTCGATCTGGTGGTTGGCGAACAGCTGCTGCAGGCAGGCTCTGTCCAGCACATCCCCTTCGACGAAGGTGACCGGTTTGCCGGTGATCTGCTCGACCCGCTTGAGTGACTCCGGTGAGGAGTTGGAGAGGTTGTCGAGTACCACGACCTGCTGCCCCACGCCGAGCAGCTCAACCAGGGTGTGGGAGCCGATATAGCCGGCGCCCCCTGTGACCAGTATTGTCATTTTTTATCCCGTGTTCTGGTGAAACTGGGGCAGAGTCTAGCGCCCCTGTCTACTTGGGAAAAGGTTGGGATACCTATGACGCCTTCACCGCACCTCACAAAAGGCTTCACCACGCCTCAATAATCGAGTCCGATATCCCCTTTCGCGGTGCAGGAGCAGGCCAGCGCCACGCCGCTCTCCAGATCCTGCGCACTCAGGGTCATCACGCTCTGGCGCTCGATGTCACCTGTGGTGGTGCAACGACAGCTGCCACATACCCCGGCGCGGCAAGCAGCCATCATGGTTTCGCCCGCAGCCTCCAGAGCCGCCAGCAGGGTCTGACCCGGCAGGATTTTCACCTTTTTTCCGCTCTTTTTCAGGGTCAGCCAGAAGTGGTCGCTGGTGGTCTTGATGGGCTCTGCGGGAGGAAGACCGAAGGACTCCTGATGCAGTTGCTCCGGCGGCAATCCCAGCTCTGCCAGCATGGTGCTGACCGCCGCCATATAGGGTGCGGGGCCGCAGAGATAGACATGGCGTTCGCGCAGATCCGGGGCCAATTCCCTCAGCATGTCAGGGGTGAGTCGGCCCACCCAGGGATGAGCCATTGGCGCCTCTTCCAGTATCAGGGCATGGCGAATACCTGCATGGGCCTTGGCCAAGGCTGCCAACTCATCTGCGAAGATCACATCTGCTGGCGAGCGGGCGCTATGGATAAAGCGGATATCGGCATCCGGTCGTTTGGCGAGCTCGTCTCGCAACATGGCCCACATGGGGGTGATGCCGGAGCCGGCACTGAGCAGCAGTGGCCGTTCGCAAGGCAGGGCGGTCAGGTTGAAATCGCCGGACGGACCATCCACCCGGATCTTGTCTCCCACTTGCAAGGTCTGATGCAGATGGTGGGAGACCCGTCCCACATCCTTGATGGTGACCTGCCAGCATGAATCCTGCGGGCTGGAGGAGAGGGTATAGGCGCGGCACTCCGGCTGGCCGTCAATCTCGGTGTGCAGGGTGATGCACTGACCAGCCAGTACGGGAGGGTGGCTGCCGGAAAGCGGCGCCAGCTGCCAGCTCACGACGTCGTGGGTGTTCTGTTGGCGGCCAATGCAGGTGAGCGTGAGAGAGGTCATCACAAGGCTCCTTAGGTTTGAAACGGTTCGAAAAACGTCTGGTGAAAAAGCCGGATCCAGAAAAAAGGCGAGCCGGGCGGCTCGCCAAACGCTTACAACATGAGGTGCCGATCAGGCCGTCAGGATCTCGGTCAAGTCAGCCTCGGCCGTGGTGGTCCCTTTCAGGCCAAACTGCTCCTCCAGCACCTTGAGCAGAGCCGGGGTGAGGAAGGCGGGGGCGGTCGGCCCGGTACGAATGTCCTTCACCCCGAGGGAGAGCAGGGTGAGCAGAATGACGATGGCTTTTTGCTCGAACCAGGAGAGCACAAGCGTCAGCGGCAGATCGTTGACCCCGCACTCGAACGCCTCGGAGAGTGCCAGCGCCAACTGGATGGCGGAGTAGGCATCGTTGCACTGACCCACGTCCAGCAGACGCGGAATGCCGCCGATGTCGCCAAAGTCGAGCTTGTTGAACTTGTACTTGCCGCAGCCCAGCGTGAGCAGCAGGCTGTCGCGCGGCGCCGCTTTGGCAAACTCGGTGAAATAGGCGCGCTCGGCCTTGTCGCCGTCACAGCCACCCACCAGGAAGAAGTGGCTGATCTCCCCGGCTTTGACCTTCTCAATCACTGCGGGCGCAGCCTGCATCAGGGCGTTGCGGGCAAAGCCGATGGTGATGAAGTGCTCGAGCTCGGTGTGCTTGAAGCCTTCCAGCGCTTGGGCCTTGGCGATCACGGCGGAGAAATCGTCCCCCTCCAGATGAGTGACGCCCGGCCAGCCGACGATGGAGCGGGTGAAGATGCGATCCGAGTAGTTGCCCACATTCGGGTCGATGATGCAGTTGGAGGTCATCACCACGGCGCCCGGGAAGTTGGCAAACTCCTTCTGCTGGTTTTGCCAAGCGGA
Organism: Aeromonas sp. S13(2024); assembly: GCF_041402405.1. NCBI lineage: Bacteria > Pseudomonadati > Pseudomonadota > Gammaproteobacteria > Aeromonadales > Aeromonadaceae > Aeromonas > Aeromonas sp. S13(2024). Next base: position 27,312 of record NZ_JBGLRA010000014.1, read on the forward strand.
GCCGTAGTTGCCCACCAGATGGGGGTACTGCTTGAAGAAGGGATAGGCTAGTGCGGGCAGCATCTCGCCGTGGGTGTAGACATGAATGCCGGTCCCCTTGGTCTGCTCCAGAATGAGTTTGAGATCCATCATGTCGTGGCCGGAGACCAGAATGCACTTGCCGGAGATGGGGGTTACGCGTACCTGGGTGGGTTCCGGGTGGCCGAAAGCGCGGGTTTCACCGAGATCCAGCATCTCCATGATTTTGAAGTTGAGCTGACCGATCTCCATGGCGCAACTGAACAGCCGACCCATTTCGCTCGGGTCTGTGCTTAGCCAGCTCATGATGCGGTGGAATTCGGCGGCCACCTCGTCACTCTGCTGATCCAGCACCCGGGCGTGCTCCATGTAGGCGGCGGCGCCCTTGAGGCCGTAGAGGCAGAGCAGGCGCAGCCCCATGATGTCTTCGTTCACCTCGCTCTTGCCCCGATTGGGGGCGGCTGGTGCGGCATGGGCAAGTTGTTCCAGCAGTTCGGCACCGGGTTCGAAGTAAGCGGACTGTGGCAAGTCGTTGACCTGCACCGCCATGGCGGTCAGACGATCGGCTAACTGCTGGCGATAGGCGAGGGCCTGATTGACGTAGGCCACGATGCGATTCGAGTCGAAGTTGACGTTGGTGAGGGTGGCGAAGAAGGCCTTGGGCACGAAAGCATCGACCTCGCGATCCATGATGCCCTGCTCGCGGGCGGCCAGCGCCCAGGCGCTGAGCCCCTGCAGGGTGTAGATCAGCACATCCTGCAGATCCGAGGTTTCCGCCGTCTTGCCGCACATACCTTGTGCGTAGGCACAGCCGTTGCCAGCCGGGGTACGAATTGTCTGTTCACATTGCACACAAAACATCATGCCTCTCCTAATTGGACATTTCAGTTGTCTGTTTTGTGGCGATTCTATTCCTCTCGCGAAAAACTTAATAGGCATTCAATTTGCCAATTAAGTTTCCCTTGATGCAGATCAAAAACAAAAAAAGCCGCCCAAACAGGGCGGCAAGCGGGTGGATAAAAGGAGAGACAACTCAGGTTTGCAACAGAACATAACAATCAGACGGATTGGGCCGTGGTCTGGTCAGGATCTTTCGGCCCAGTACTTACTCAAGCCGGCATACGTACGCTGTAGTCGGCTTGGTTCACTATCAGGCCAGATAAGCGCGCAGCATCCAGACCAGTTTTTCCTGCTGCTGCACATAGTCGGAGAGGATGGAGGCCGTGCCCTCATCACCGGCTTCGGCGGCTTGGCCCAGAATACGGCGCTGGGCGACCAGCAGTTCGCGGAAGCTATCCAGCAAGGATTCGACACAGGCGCGGCCATCGTGCAGCCCTTTTTGCTCGGGGATGGCAGAGACTTTCAGATAGTCGCTGAAGCTGTGCATCGGCACGCCATCCAGGGTCAGGATCCGCTCGGCCAGCGCATCGACTTTCAGCAGCAGGTCGTTGTAAATCTCTTCAAATTTCAGGTGCAGTTCGAAGAACTGGTTGCCACGGATATTCCAGTGGAAGCCGCGCACGTTCATGTAGAGGATCTGGTAGCTGGCCAGCAATTTGTTCAACTCGGCTGCCAGGGCTTGTGATTGAGCAGTATCAAGACCAATCGGGCTTTTCATCATTCACCTCCAGATTTGGAAATCGGTTTGAAATTCTCTTTCGGAACGCAGTCAGAGTAACGCCTTGCAAAATGCAGGGACAATTGCTTGTGCCTAACTGTTTGATAGCTAACGGCTATCAAACAGTACGCAGCAACGGGGGCAATGGATGAGGATTAGGGGAAGTATTTTTCGATCAGCGCCATCAGGATGGCCTGACACTCGCGGTCCGGTTTGCTATCGACCTTGCTGGCGCGAAAGTGGAGCTGAAAGGCGCCCATGACGGCGCGGCTCTGCTCATCCCACTGGCTGCTCCGGGACAGGCCATAGCCATAGCTGGCCAGCTGCTGCTGCCACATGGCCGCATCCCAGTCGGGCAAAGGGCTGGCCAATATCTCGGCCACCCGATCTTCATCGGGCCAGGCGCCGACTCCGTACGTCAGATAGAGCTGGCGCCAGGGGAAGTGGGGACCGGGATCCTGCTTGCGCTCGGGGGCGACATCACTGTGGCCCAGCACCTGGGTCGGTGGAATCTGGTAGCGGGCGGCCAGCTCCCGGCTGAGGGCGCCGACGGCAGCTATCTGCTGCGGGGTATAGGGTTGCCAGCGGCGGGCATGGGGGGCCAGCGGCTCATCTTCTGCTGGATAGCCGAGGTTGACGATCTCGATGCCAAGGGAGCTTGCATTGAGCCCGGTATATTGGTGCCAGCGGCTGCGTCCCGCATGCCAGGCGCGCGCGTTGTCCGGCACCAGCTGATAGACCGGTAGCGGGGCCTCCTGGCTGTCGCGGGGGATCAGGTAGTGGGCGCTCACCTTGTGCTCCGGCTCGGTCAAGAGGCGCAGGGAATTGGCATCGTCTTCGTCGGTGTAGTGGAGGATCAGAAAGGCGATCCGCTCGTTCTGGTTGGCGCTCTGATAGCGGGTTGAGAGCTGATATTCGGACGGAGTACAACTACCCAGCAGCAGAACCAGTGGCAGAAAGAAGAGGGGAAGAAAACAGCGCCAGCGCCATCCCCCTGCTGCAGCCAAGCTGCTTAGCGTGGGAGGAGTGAGTCGCTGGCACATGTCGAAGGCCCTGTCTGGTCAGTCGCGCGGCTAGTCAGCCGCGGTATTTGGCCGTGAGACCGATCAGGAAGTTGCGCAGGATCTGATCCCCGCAATCCTGATAGTGCTTGTGATCCTTGGAGCGGAACAGGGCGCTGAGCTCGGACTTGGAGAGGTTGAAGTCGGCGAGCTTGAGGGTGCCGAGCATGTCCTCTTCCTTGAAGTTGAGACCGATGCGCAGCTTGCGCAGGATCATGTTGTTGTTGATCCGGTTCGGGATCACCTGGGCCGGTGCATCTTCCCGCACGCCGCGGCGGGCGATGATGAAACCGTCGAGGAACTGGCTCAGGGCCGAGTCGGGACAGGCGACATAGCCTGCCTCTTGCTCTTCACCTTCCGCCGCCTCTTTCATCAACCAGCTGTGCAGCTGGGCGTGAGTGACTGTCAGGTTGCCCTTGGCAAACATCTCGACCATCTGGTCGTTGCTGATGGTGAGGGCGTAGCGCAGACGGCGCAGAATATCGTTGTTGGTCATGCTGACTCCTGTGTAAACGGCGCAACTTTACCATCTGGCGGCCCTCGCGTCAGAAAAAGCGGGGGCCGATACAGTTCAGGTCAAGCTCATCAAGCCTTGCCGAGATAGCGGGGCGCCTCCTGGCGCACCAGTTCCAGCGCATCTTGCAGCTCCAGCAGCTCGGGTTCCAGCTCGCTCACCGGCACGCCGTCACGCAGCTGTTGCTCCAGCTGGGAGAGCAGCCGTTGCAGCCCCGGCACCCCGGAATAGGCACAGCCACCGTTGAGGCGATGGAGCTGGGCCAGCACCTCGCTATCTTCAATTTCGCCCGCCAGCGCGCTATCCAGCACAGGTTCCACCTCCTCGAAACTGGCCAGCAGCATGGTCAGCATCTCTCTGGCGAGATGCTCTTTCCCCGCCGCCTGCCGCACCGCCAGTGCCCAGTCGATCTGTTGGGCACCATTATTCTGGTGACGGCGATGGGCAAAGTCGGTGATGAGCTGGGCCAGCATGCTCTCGTCGATGGGCTTGGCCAGGTAGTCGTCCATCCCCTGCCTGATCAGCCGCTCCCGTTCTCCGGGGATGGCGTGGGCGGTCACCGCCACGATCGGGGTGGTGGTGTTGAGGGACTGGTTGCGGATCGCCTGGGTGGCACTGATGCCATCCATGATCGGCATCTGGATATCCATGAAGATGATGTCGAACGGCTGGCTCTGGGCCTGCTTGACCGCCTCCTTGCCGTTTTTGCACACCACCACCTGACTCACCATCTCCTTGAGCATGGCGGCGATCAACTTGAGGTTGGCGGCGTTGTCATCCACCGCCAGCACCTTGATTGGCTGCAACTGGCGCGGCGCAGGTTGCGCGGGCAGCTTCTGGCGGCTCGATTCCGGCGATAGCAGGGCGTGCAGCAGCTTGCGGTGGTTGACCGGTTTGGAGAGACAGTGCTGGGCGCCATGGGCCAGCATCGCTTCATAGAGCGCCGGCTCGTGGCTGCTGAGTAGCACTATGGTGTTCTGCTGCTGGCCATTCAGTCTGTCGAGACGGCCGAGCACTTGCTGCGGCGTATGCAGGGTGCTGCTGCCGATGATCACCATCTCCTGCTCGCTCATCTCTGGCCAGGGATCATCGCTGGTCAGTGGGTGCACGTCGAGGTGCCATTCCGCCAGCAGGGCGAGCAGAGAGGCTTGCGCGAAGGGATCCGGTTCCAGCAGCCAGAGCCGTTTGCCACGGATCCGATCCAGCGGCAGTTGATCGGTCTGGGGCAGGGGTGAGACCTCCACATCCAGACTGAACGAGAAGATGGAGCCCTTGCCGAGCTCCGATTCAAAGCGGATCTGGCCGCCCATCTGCTGCACCAGCTTCTGGGTGATAACGAGGCCCAGGCCTGTGCCGCCATAACGGCGGGAGATGGAGGAGTCGGCCTGATTGAAAGCCTGGAACAGCTGATGTTGCTGCTCTTGGGAGATGCCGATGCCGGTATCGCGGATCTGGACGTTGAGCCTCACCTTGTGGTTGCCACTGCCGGTCTGCTCGATATGGACATCCACGTTGCCTTGCTCGGTGAACTTGATGGCGTTGCCGGTGAGGTTGGTCAGCACCTGTTGCAGACGCATGGGGTCGCCGGTGAGGTAGTCCGGCACATTGGCATCCACCCGCAGGGAGAGCTCCAGCTGCTTGTCGTGGGCGCTGGGGCCGAGCAGGTGCATGGTCTCGTTGAGGGTGTCGCGCAGGCTGAACGGGATATGCTCCAGCTGCAGCTTGCCCGCTTCCAGCTTCGAGAAGTCGAGGATGTCGTTGATGATGCCAAGCAGGTTGCGCGCCGACTTCTCGATAGTCTGCATGTAGTCGGTCTGGCTCGGGGTCAGGCTGGTTTTCAGCAGCTGGCGGGTAAAACCGATGACCCCGTTGAGCGGAGTGCGCAGCTCGTGGGACATGTTGGCCAGAAACTCCGACTTGACCCGCGCCGCCTCCTGCGCCCGTTTCTTGGCCATGTCTAGTTCGACGTTCTGGATCTCGATCTGCTCCAGGGTTTCACGCAAGTCAGAGGTGGCCTGATCGATATTCTGCTGCATCTCTTCGTGATATTCGGAGAGCGCCTTGGCCATGGCGTTGATGCCATTTTTCAGCATATCCAGCTCGCCGGTGAGCTGGCCGCTGACCCGGGTATCGAGCCGCCCCTCCCGGATCTTGTGCACCGCCTGCACCATGTTGGTGATGGGCTGGGTCACGCTCTTGACCAGCCGGAAGCCAAACAGGGTACTGAAGGCCACCCCGATGAGCACCATGATCACCGCAAAGAAGGTGTCGCGGTACTGCAGCAACATGGCCCTGTCGGTCGCCATCTGCATCGAGATGTAGCCGATCATCGGCGGCTCTACATCGCTGGGTAGCGGGAAGCCATCCAGACTGGTTTCAGCCTGGATCGGGGTGCGCAAAATGATGTCATCCCCCTGAAACGTCACGCTGGTCAGATCCGGAATTGGCTCGCCATCGGGCAGCCTGAGCCGGGTGAAATCCCGGTGGTAGTTCGAGGTGACGAACAGCTGGTTGTCCTGGGTGAAAACCGCGATGGACTTGATAAAGGGGGAGTTCTTGCGATGGGTCAGGCCAATGAGCCGCTTGAGGGATTCTCGGCTGTGCTGGGTCATCCCGTATTCACTGGCGATCGCCAGCGGTTCGATAATGTTGATCCCCTGATCAATGAGGTTGTTTTCCAGCTGCTGGTAGCGGTGGAAGGTGAAGTAACCGGCCATCAGGCCACCGATGATCAGGGTTGGCAGGATGGTGAAGGCGAGAACGCGTGCTCTCAGGCCATATTTGGTCATACGAACAGGCCACCAGTGAACAGGGTTGGCGATAGGGTTGATGGCAATACACGGGCTCTGTGGCCGTATTTGGTCATACTATTATTCTTGTGGGACAATACCCGGCAGCAGATTCCACAATCATGACATAGCCACCTATAGGCACCAAGTTTTATGGCCCAGTTTTTCAAGCCCCAAAAGAAGTCCACCCAGCTCCAACGCATTGAATTTACGATAGACACCCTCGATCACCACTGCGTCGGTATCGGTCGCCATCAGGGCAAGGCGATCTTCGTCGAAGGGGCGCTGCCCGGCGAGACCGTCAAGGCACGCATCACCGAAGAGAAAAAGCAGTATGGTCACGCCGCCTTGCAACAGGTGGTGACCCCGGCGGCTAATCGTATCGCTCCCTTTTGCGGCCACTATCGCGAGTGCGGCGGTTGCAGTGCCCAGCACATGTCGGTTGCCGATCAGCAAGCCGCCAAGGCGGCGGGACTGGTCAGCCTGTTCGAGCGGTTGGGCAACATCAAGGCGCCGGCGCTGGAGCCGGTACTGACCGGTGAAGATCGCGCCTACCGCCGGGTCTGTCGTCTGGCCATCAAATTTGACAAGAATGGTCGCTGCACCCGGGTCGGTTTCCGCCGCCGCAACAGCAACGATCTGGTGGAGATCGACAGTTGCCCTGTGCTGGCCGAGCCGCTCTCTGCGCTGATTGCCCCGCTGCGTGAGTGCCTCAATCGCCTCAAGAGCCAGCGCGAGCTGGGTCATGCGGAGCTTATCCAGGCCGAGCAGGGGATCATGATGCTGCTGCGTCACACCGGCCGTCCCAATGAGGCGGATCGCGCCCTGCTGGTGGAGTTTGCAAAAGCGCAGGGGATCGACCTCTATCTGCAGGCGGCGGATGATCGCATCGAAGCGCTGCAGCAACATTTTTCCCCATCCTACTCGCTGGATGGCCTGTCTCTTGCATTTGCTCCCGGTGATTTCATTCAGGTCAACGGCCCCATCAACCAGAGCATGGTTGAGCAGGCGCTGACATGGCTCGGGGCGAGCAAGGATGACAAGGTGCTCGATCTCTTCTGCGGTATCGGCAACTTCACCCTGCCGCTGGCCCGTCAGGCTCGCGAAGTGGTGGGTGTGGAAGGTGAACTGGCCATGGTGCAGCGGGCCGAAGAGAACGCCCGTCGCAACGGCATCACCAATGCCCGTTTCTACAAAGCCGACCTGAGCGATGACATCGTCGGCATGTCCTGGGCGCGGGAAGGGTTTGATCTGGTGCTGTTGGATCCGGCTCGCCCAGGCGCGCTGGAAGTGATGGGACACGTCGTGAAACTTTCACCCAAGCGGGTGGTCTACGTCTCCTGTAACCCGGTCACCCTGGCGCGGGACAGTCAGGTGCTGGTGAAAGGGGGTTACCGTCTGGTGCGCCTCGGCATGCTCGACATGTTCCCTCACACCGGTCATCTGGAGTCCATGGCGCTGTTTGAACGGGAGTAAATGACTCATCAGTTCGGCGATGCGGATATGTAATCTGGCATGTCTGCGGCTGTTTGAGCTGGTGTGATTGGGGTAATCTAGACCCTCGTCGTTCGGCAGGGCCTGTTGGCGCGCTCTATTGTCTTTCTGGACAATATGCCTTGAAAAGTGCGCTGGATATCCCCATTTGAGGCAATCTCATGAGGGGAGAAAGTGACAGCTTTCGGCCCGATAATTTAAAGGATTGATACCATGGTTGCGGTTCGCGATATTCATTTGAAAGACAACTTCACCCTGGAAGAGTGGGTCAGCTCGCTCTCCTTGAGTGACAGTGAAAAGGATCAGCTGCGAACCGTCTACCAGTATTGTCTGACGCTCGGTGACGAGGCGCTGACCAGCAAGCTGCTGGTGCGCGGCATCGAAATGGTGGGCATCCTGCAGATGCTCAGCATGGATATCGGTACCCTCAAAGCGGCCATCATTTACCCCTTCGTCGAAGCCGGTCTCATCAGCCAGGAGCGGATGGACGAGGACTTTGGCTCCAAGATCGCCAAGCTGGTGGAAGGGGTGCTGGAGATGGAGGCCATCCGCTCCCTGCAAACCCTCCATCGCAGTGAAACCTCGCCGGAGCAGGTCGACAACGTGCGTCGCATGTTGCTTGCCATGGTCGAGGATGTGCGCGCCGTGGTGATCAAGCTGGCGGAGCGGATCGCCTGCCTGCGGGAAGCGAAGACAGCAGATGAAGAGACCCGGGTGCTGATGGCCCAGGAGATCACCAACATCTATGCGCCGCTCGCCAACCGTCTGGGCATCGGCCAGCTCAAGTGGGAGCTGGAAGATCTCGCCTTCCGTTACCTGCACCCGGATACATACAAGCAGATCGCCAAGCAGCTCGACGAGAAGCGGCTCGACCGCGAGCACTACATCCGCGAGTTTGTGCAATCCCTGCGTAATGGCCTGAAAGAGGCGGGAGTTGACGCCGAGGTGTACGGTCGGCCGAAACATATCTACAGCATCTGGCGCAAGATGCAGAAGAAGCACCTCGAGTTCAACGAGTTGTTCGACGTGCGCGCGGTGCGGGTAGTGACCAAGCGGCTGCAGGATTGCTATGCGGCGCTCGGTATCGTCCATACCCAGTTCCACCACATTCCTCGCGAGTTTGACGACTATGTCGCCAACCCCAAACCCAACGGCTATCAGTCGATCCACACCGTAGTGGTGGGGCCTGAGGGCAAGACCGTCGAGATCCAGATCCGTACCGACCAGATGCATCAGGATGCCGAGCTCGGCGTCGCGGCGCACTGGCGTTACAAGGAAGGGGCGCAGGCTGGCGGCAAGGCCAACACCTTCGAAGACAAGATCGAGTGGCTGCGCAAGCTGCTCGCCTGGCAGGAAGATCTCTCCGAGAGCGGCTCCCTGCTGGAAGATCTGCGCAGTCAGGTGTTCGAGGACAGAGTCTACGTCTTCACCCCGAAAGGGGATGTCATCGACCTGCCGGCAGGCGCTACCCCGCTCGATTTTGCCTATCACGTCCACAGCATGATCGGCCACCGCTGCATCGGCGCCAAGATTGATGGCCGCATCGTGCCGTTCACCTACGCGCTACAGACCGGCGATCAGGTGGAGGTGATCACCCAGAAAGAGCCGAACCCGAGCCGCGACTGGATGAACCCCAACGCCGGCTTCCTGCGCTCCAGCCGGGCGCGGGCCAAGGTGGCGACCTGGTTCAGAAAACTGGATCGGGACAAGAATATCGTGGCCGGTCGCGAGCTGTTCGAGAAGGAGCTGGATCGCCACAACCTCAGCATGTCCAAGATCGACAAGGGCAACATGCTGCGCCGCTTCAATCTGGAGAGCACCGACGATCTGCTGGCCGGTATCGGCAGCGGCGATATCCGCATCAACCAGGTGCTCAATTATCTCGACACCTGCTACAACAAGCCGACGGCGGAAGAGGAAGATCGCCGCCTGTTGGAGAAGCTGGAGCAGAAGGCCAATGCGCCGATGCGCCACAAGCCCAAAGACCACATAGTGGTGGAAGGGGTCGGCAATTTGATGACCCATATCGCCCGTTGCTGTCAGCCGATCCCTGGGGACTCCATTCAGGGCTTTATCACCATGGGGCGCGGGGTGTCCATTCACCGGGAAGATTGCGAGCAGCTCAAGGAGCTGTCACGTCGCAACCCCGAGCGGCTGATCGATGCGGTGTGGGGGGAGAACTACTCCGGCGGTTACGGCCTCACCATCCGGATCATCTCCAACGATCGCTCCGGCCTGCTGCGCGATATCACCACAGTGCTGGCCAACGAGAAGATCAATGTGATGGGGGTGCGCTCGCGCTCCAACGTGCGTGAGCAGACTGCGGAGATCGACATGGAGCTGGAGATTTACAACATCAACGCCTTCAACCGGGCGTTGGCCAAGCTCAGTCAGCTTAACGACGTGATCAGCGCCAAGCGGCTTTGATATCGAACCGACCGGCCCCAGTGGCCGGTCTGCATTTACGACCCTTTTTTAACGAATTGAAAGCGAATATCCCATGTCCCAACGTTACGATCTGCCCCAACTGCTCGACATCATGGCTCGCCTGCGCGATCCGCAAAACGGCTGCCCCTGGGATCTGAAACAGGACTTCCAGACCATAGTGCCGCACACCCTGGAAGAGGCCTACGAAGTGGCCGATGCCATCGAGACCGAAGATTGGCAGGGGCTGAAAGGGGAGCTGGGGGATTTGCTGTTTCAGGTGGTGTTTTACGCCCAGCTTGGCAAGGAGCGTGGGCTGTTTGACTTTGCCGATATCGTCGATACGGTGAGCGAGAAGCTCATTCGCCGTCATCCCCACGTTTTTTCCGATGCAGACCTTGCCAACGAGCAGGCGGTAAAAGCGAACTGGGAAGCGGAAAAAGCCAAAGAGCGGGCGGCCCTCGACAAAGAGAGCGTGCTGGACGACATCCCGCAGGCGTTGCCTGCCCTGACCCGCGCCGCCAAAATTCAGAAACGCTGCGCCACTGTCGGTTTTGACTGGAAGACGTTAGGGCCTGTGGTGGACAAGATCCACGAAGAGATCGACGAGGTAATGGAAGAGGCATTGATGGCCGATGTGGACGAGGCGCGGGTGAGCGACGAGCTCGGCGATCTGCTGTTTGCCACCGTCAATCTGGTGCGTCATCTGGGCAAGGATCCGGAGCAGGTGCTGCGCGGTGCCAACGCCAAGTTCGAACGTCGTTTTCGTCAGGTTGAGCAGATAATCGCCGCAGAAGGCTTGAAAATGACCGATTGCACCCTCGAAAAGCTCGATGCCGCCTGGGATAAGGCGAAGGAAACCGAGCAAAGTTGATTTGGCGCAAGATGGGGGGGCGGTGAGCCTGATAGATTTTTGCTCATTGTTTGGGAGAGGGGTTTTTGGTATACTGTTTCCCCGTCCTGCTTCATCCCCGAAGCACCCCTTAAAATTCCCTAAACTTCTTTCAGGTTCAGCATGACGACCAAATATATTTTTGTTACTGGTGGCGTTGTTTCATCCCTCGGCAAAGGCATTGCCGCAGCTTCTCTGGCAGCCATTCTGGAAGCCCGTGGTCTGGATGTGACCATCATGAAACTGGACCCGTACATCAACGTGGATCCGGGCACCATGAGCCCGACCCAGCATGGTGAAGTGTTCGTAACCGAGGACGGGGCCGAAACCGATCTGGATTTGGGCCACTACGAGCGTTTCATCCGCACCAAGATGACCCGTCGCAACAACTTTACCACCGGCCGTATCTACGCCGACGTACTGCGTAAAGAGCGTCGTGGTGACTATCTGGGCGCCACCATTCAGGTTATCCCGCACATCACCAACGCCATCAAGGAGCGGGTGATTGCCGGTGCCGAAGGCCATCAGGTTGCCATCGTCGAAGTGGGCGGTACCGTAGGTGACATCGAGTCCCTGCCGTTCCTCGAAGCCATTCGTCAGCTGGCTGCCGAAGTGGGCCGCAACAACGCCATGTTCATGCACCTGACGCTGGTTCCTTACCTGGCTGCTGCCGGTGAAGTGAAGACCAAGCCGACCCAGCACTCCGTTAAAGAGCTGCTCTCCATCGGTATCCAGCCGGATGTGCTGATCTGCCGCTCCGACCGTGCCATTCCGGCCAATGAGCGCGCCAAGATCGCCCTGTTCTGCAACGTGCCCGAGCGCGCCGTCATCTCCATGAAAGACGTCGACTCCATCTACAAGATCCCGGCGCTGCTGAAATCCCAGAACCTGGACTCCTACTTCACCGAGCGTTTCGGTCTGGAGTGCAAAGAGGCTGACTTGTCCGAGTGGGAACAGGTTATCTACGAAGAGGCCAACCCGACTGGTGAAGTAACCATCGGTATGGTCGGCAAGTACGTCTCCCTGCCGGACGCTTACAAGTCCGTCAACGAGGCGCTCAAGCACGGTGGTCTCAAGACCCGTCACTCCGTCAACATCAAGTACATCGACTCTCAGGATATCGAGACCCGTGGCGCCGAGCTGCTGGAAGGTCTGGACGCGATCCTGGTGCCGGGTGGCTTCGGTGAGCGCGGTGTGGAAGGCAAAATTCTGGCTGCCCAGTATGCCCGCGAGAACAAGATCCCCTACTTGGGTATCTGCCTCGGCATGCAGGTTGCCATGATCGAATTCGCTCGCAACGTGGCGGGCATGGAAGGGGCTCACTCCTCCGAATTCAAGAAAGATTGCGCATACCCGGTTGTCGGCCTCATCACCGAGTGGGTGGATGAAGAGGGCAACATCGAGACCCGTACCGAGAAGTCTGATCTGGGCGGTACCATGCGTCTGGGTTCCCAGCTCTGCCACCTGGTCGAAGATTCCAAGGTGCGTCAGATGTACGGCAGCCCGACCATTTACGAGCGTCACCGTCACCGTTACGAAGTAAACAACAAGCTGCTGCCGCAGATTGAAGCGGCAGGTCTGAAAGTGACCGGTCTTTCCGCCGACAAGAAGTTGGTGGAAATCATCGAGATCCCGGATCACCCCTGGTTCGTGGCTGCGCAGTTCCACCCGGAGTTCACCTCTACTCCCCGTGATGGCCACGCTCTGTTCGCCGGTTTTGTGAAGGCGGCAGGCGAGTATCAGAAGCGTAATTTGAAGTAATTGAAAATAAATGCGGTTGGGGCACTGTGCCACAGCCGCTTTTTTTGGCATATTTTTGTTGTTTTTTTACGAAACCTGAGGAAATACACATGTCCAAGATCGTTAAAGTGATCGGTCGTGAAATCATCGACTCCCGTGGTAACCCGACCGTTGAGGCCGAAGTTCACCTGGAAGGTGGTTTTGTTGGTATGGCAGCCGCTCCGTCTGGCGCGTCCACCGGTTCCCGCGAAGCGCTGGAACTGCGTGACGGCGACAAGAGCCGTTTCCTGGGTAAAGGCGTGCTGAAAGCCATCGAAGCCGTAAACGGCCCGATCGCTCAAGCTCTGCTGGGTAAAGATGCCAAGGACCAGGCCACCGTTGACCAGATCATGATCGACCTCGACGGTACCGAGAACAAATCCAAGTTCGGCGCCAACGCCATCCTGGCTGTTTCCCTGGCTAACGCCAAAGCTGCCGCTGCTGCCAAAGGCATGCCGCTGTACGCCCACATCGCCGAGCTGAACGGCACCCCGGGTGTTTACTCCATGCCGCTGCCGATGATGAACATCATCAACGGTGGTGAGCACGCCGACAACAACGTCGACATCCAGGAGTTCATGATCCAGCCGGTTGGCGCCAAGACCCTGAAAGAAGCCGTTCGCATGGGCGCAGAAGTGTTCCACAACCTGGCCAAAGTGCTGAAGTCCAAGGGCTACAACACTGCAGTTGGTGACGAAGGTGGTTTCGCTCCGAACCTGAAATCCAACGCCGAAGCGCTGGAAGTTATCGCTGAAGCCGTTGCCGCTGCCGGTTACAAACTGGGCACCGACATCACCCTGGCTATGGACTGCGCTGCTTCCGAGTTCTACGACGCAGAGAAGAAAGAGTACAACCTGAAAGGCGAAGGTCGTGTCTTCACCTCCAACGGTTTCTCCGACTTCCTGGCTGACCTGACCACCAAGTTCCCGATCGTCTCCATCGAAGATGGCCTGGACGAATCTGACTGGGAAGGTTTCGCCTACCAGACTGCTGAACTGGGCAAGAAAATCCAGATCGTGGGTGACGACCTGTTCGTAACCAACACCAAGATCCTGAAGCGCGGTATCGACAACGGCATCGCCAACTCCATCCTGATCAAGTTCAACCAGATCGGTTCCCTGACCGAAACTCTGGCTGCCATCAAGATGGCCAAAGACGCTGGCTACACTGCCGTCATCTCCCACCGCTCCGGTGAGACCGAAGACGCGACCATCGCCGACCTGGCTGTTGGTACCGCTGCTGGCCAGATCAAGACCGGTTCCATGAGCCGTTCTGACCGTGTTGCCAAGTACAACCAGCTGATCCGTATCGAAGAAGCTCTGGGTGCCAAAGCTCCTTTCCGCGGTCTGAAAGAAGTTAAAAACCAGGCTTAATTTTGCTGGTTTGCCAGCCTCGGCTGGAATGAAAAAAACCGGAACCCTTGGGTTCCGGTTTTTTTATGCCTGAGCCTTGCCACAATGGCCTGAGAGGTGAGGGGGCTGTGGCTCTGGTCTCGGGTCAGACAAAGGGGGGCGTGCGCTGATAGCGCCCTGCATGCGCCTTGAAGCCCAGTTTTTCAAACAGGGCGATAGAGCGGACGTTATCTGCATCGATATCTGCGGTGAGGCAGGTGACTCCCAGTTTGCTGGCATGGGCGAACAGCAATCCCAGCGCTTCCGACATAAACCCTCTGCGCCAATAGGCCGCATTGAGCAGGCAACCCACTTCGCAGCAGCGGCCCGCCTCACTGAAACTGTGCAGGCCGCAGGTGCCGATCACCTTATTGCTCTTCCGCTCGACAATCGCCCACTCCAGCGACTCCCCCGTTTGCTCCAGCCGCACCACGCTCGCCATCAACTGCGCCACCATGGTGGGAGAGGTAAAGCAGGAATCAGAGGCAAACTCCATGGTCAGCGGATTGCCATAAATCTCGAACAGATCGGCAGCATCCTGCGGGCCAATGGTGCGCAGCACAATCCGAGTGCCGGTTAAGTCAGGCTTCATAAATCTCCTTGAGGAGTGTTACACCAGCAAAGCTACAGGTGGATAAATAGTCCGTATAAAAGTTGGTCTCTAAAGACAATTGGTACTATCAAGAAATATTGTTATCGCGAGCGTCCGATTACGCTTCGCTAATCGAACCAACGGGCTACCACAACACTCAATTTGAAAGCCGTAAACACTAAACTAAACCAAAAACAAAAGTGCCAATCGTATGGAATCACTCTCTAATTGTTTGTTAGGCATATCAAAGCGCACACCTTTCTACATAATGATCATGCTTCATTTTATCTTTTTTTAATTGATATGCATCTGGTAAGTCAATCATTTGGTAAACAGCAATCTCGGAGTTGATATATTGTCTAACGTAATGATCTAACTCAATTGGAGATTTGCAGCCTATGATAATTTCTTTAACCAATGATTTATTGAACTTCTTGATACCATACCCATCAGTTACAACTCGAAATTCCTTTTCGTACGCCCAAGAGGTCGCCTTGCTAAAAAACACGGCTTTATAAAAATCTTCAACTGTCTGTGAGTAATACTTAAATTCAGGGACGTCGTCACTATATTCGACTGGTCCCTTGGCATTAGAATCCTCTATCGTATCCAAGATTTCATTATCAAACCCTATGCAAAAACCTGTATGAGATTTTGCATAGTGTGACCACATCAAATAGTTTTCAGATTCTGTAGTAAAACAAACTATTCCTGCAGCATTTAAAAGGTTGTGACGTGTTTGATAACCAGTGTACCATTTGCTCTTTTCGTCAATAGAGCTATACCAACTCTCAAAATCACGAATAGATTTTGAGGGGTTATCAAAAAAGTAGCGTTCCTGAATCGTCTTTTTATCTGCTTCAAAGTTATATTTAACTTTGAACTCTGATGGATCATTAAAAGTTCTAGGATTACTTGCCATTATACTCCCATCATTAACAAAAAATTCTAGTAACTTAATCGACTCTTCTGGACTGCTTGTCCCAATATATTTATAAATCATTATGAATATCTCCAAATATGCCTAACTCTTAGCTAAGAGTCGTAAAATTCTTGGCTAGAATTAGCGAAGAAGAATGAGCGCAAGCCAAGCGTTTTATGTTCTTTTGAACTACTTGTTAGAACCCGATTTCTCCGCGATAGCCATTTTCCCACCTTTGAATTGGATATTTGTACCAGATACACCTTTAAGAACTATCTCATAGGGGTGATCTATTTTTTTCTCCCTTTCAGAATGGTTTGTCATTAGCATACGGATAAATTCTATATCGTGCGCTGTTAATGAACCTGACTGCTTAGAGTTTTCAACGTACTCCATTGCTGAATTTTGTTTTTTCAGGTCTTCTTTTATAGCAAGAAGGACTGACGTTCTCGAATTTGAAGCACGGAAAATATAAATAATAAAACCAGCAAGACTCACATAAAGGCCTGACAATGAGATTGCACCATACTGAGAAATGTCAGCTCCTTTTAGTAGATATAACGCGATCAATCCAAAGTTAACAATTACAAATAGATTGATCATTACACTTTTCAACAAGCCAGCACTTTTTCTCTCTTGTTCTACTGTATGATAAAGTTCTCTCTCAACAGACTCCCTTCTATGAATGAGGTGATTTTCTCGTTTTGAAGCAGCAAAGTCTTCATCTGACTTTGAAGATAGAAAATTATCAATTCGCTCGTTAACACGACTCTCTAATTGTTCAAATAACTGCTTTTCGATAACGCCAGTATCTTTCAACTGCTTATTTATCATTGTCTCAAGGTGTTCAGATAAATAAGCGGAAACTTCCTGATCTATGAGCTTAGATGCATTCTTTAGGAGGTCACTTGATAGTTCTTTTCTAAGTTTAACTACCTCTTTTTCAAGTATCTTTAGTCGATCTCTATCTTCAATATCCCTACCTGAATCTTCAGAGTAAAATAGCTTTCTTCTCTCAATAATCCTGAGCATAGGTAAAGCAATGAGGACACTAACGACTCCCGATAATGCACCTGTGAATATTTCATTATTCCCATTAAGTAGGACATCTAAAATGCCAATTTCCATTAAATACTCCGTTGCTTTGAAAGGGTTCTAACAGTGATTAGATGGAAGGCGGTACTAACGCGTTAGTAGTGTCTTCTATCTAATTCCGCGCCGCCCTGATACAAGGCATCAATAATTATATTTTAAATCAATCTATTACTTACTGGTCTCTGAAGCTGAACGCGTTCGCTTGACCTCCTCTTTTTGCTCCAGTATTACGACATTACGACTGTGTATAACAACAGTGATGCGGCAAGCTCTGACATGGCTACCGCCCCTGAATTTCAGCCTCCAGTCTGCTGCGTTTCACCAACGGGATGGGGTTGGCATGGCTCATGGGAGACTCCGACGAGGCAAGTGTTGCCAAATGGCAATATTAACCATGGCGCTGTGGAGAGAAAACTCAATATTTAGAATTTCTGTGCAAGATCAATAAATTAATCAAATCTCAACCACGATTGATGACGCGCCGAGATAGCGTGAACAACCATTCTTGAACTATCTCCATAGAATATTAATGGTCATATCTGGCTTGAACCAGCATAAAACTCTTTGTTATTGTCCGTACTCCCCGCTTAAATAGCTTATTTATCTATAAATCAACAAGATAGCATTATGTGGTGGCGTCGCGGGGGCATCTGCTATCGGGAAGGAGAGTTATGAAGTCTCAGTTCAAAGTGGCGCTGGCCATGTTGGTCCTGTTCGTCGTCCAAGGCTGCACAGCCCCGAATTCATCCACCAAGCGCAATGCACCCGGCCCGGTGCTGACAGTGCATTACGAAAGTGCGCCCCTGATCCCCGTTACCATAGCTGGTGAGCAGTACCAGTTTTTGCTCGATACCGGGGCCAGTATCACCGTTATCGACCGTCGTCTGGCCAGCCGCTTCAAGGCGCTGACCTTAAGCGAATTGCCCAGGGCCTATCAGGCTGATTTTGCCAGTGTGAGCAGCTTTTCGAGCCAGCTGGGCAGCGAGCAGCTTGGCTTTGTTGAGCCGCAGCCCTTCTCGCTGGAGTCGGTCACCATTGATGACAGCGAGCTGTGGGCAACTATTGATCTCGATCTTTTCTCCCAGTCTCTCGGCAGCCGTATCGATGGCATCCTCGGGATCGACACCATCCGCCGTTTCAACTGGGTGTTTGATCGCGACAAGCATCAGCTAACTGCTTTGCTGACGGCACCGTCGGCAGCCACGTTCGAGCGTTGCATCGGCTATGAAGATAGCTACAACCGCTCACCGGCAGTGTATCTGACCCACGGCGAGAGCAGCGTGCGCATGTATCTGGATACCGGGGCCGATCAGAGCTATGCCGACCATGCCTTTATCGACTTTATGGCGAGCCAGAAGGCGATCTCTGGCGAAGATGCGATGCCACGCAAAGGGGTGGATGCCAGCGGTATGGTGGAGGGGCGTGACCATATCCTCACCGGCCTGCACTTTGATGAGCGCCAGCTCGGTGAGCTGCGCGTGTCGGAAAACAGCAATGAGCAGTATGGTCTGGGTCTGGATTTTGTTAACCGCTTCAATCGCTTTGCGATCATGCCCGGGCGGATGATGTTCTGCTACGACGCCGACAGCCTGGCGCGCAAAGTGCTGCCAACCCTGCGCAATATCGGGGTGCGTTTTGATGGCGAGCATCTGCAGATCTACTACAGCGACGAACGGGATCTTGCCCCCTATGGTCTGGCCAATGGCGACATTCTGGAACAGATCAACGGGGTGGCTTATCGTCCCCTCGATATCGACAAGGTGCGTGAACTGCTCAGCACAGGCAAGCCGGGGTCGCTCAAGTTGCGGATTGTGCGGGAAGGAAAACCGCTGGATATCGCTATCTAGTCAAGGTGGGGGGCGGCAAGACGAGCCGCCCCTATGAGCCTCAGCCCTTGGTCGGATTTTCCATGCAGGTGAGGGTTGGCTGGCCGTAACGCTCCAGCGTGGCGTCGTCCCCTTTGGTGAAGAAGGTGAGATTTTGCCCTTCATAGCGGGCACCGCTGGCGCTGGGGGCTTCATAGGCGAGCACTTGTTGCTGCTTGTCGCCCTCGCTCAGGTTGATCACCGCGGCGGGCAGCTTGGCATCGTTATAGAAGTAGGTGGAGAGAGTGACGTTCTTGCCGCACTGGTAGTTGACCGGTGCCGGCACCATCAGCTGGCCGCCGCTGATCTGCAGTTCGGTGATCCGCAGCAGGTAGTTATCCTCCACACACTGGCGCAGATCCTGCCCCTTCCAGCAGTCGTTGCGACCCTTGATCCAGCCGCGCTGCATGGCACGCTCGGTCTTGAGCTGTTCGGGAGAGAGCGCGGCAATCGCCTTGGGGTAGAGGGCCGCCAGTTCGTTATCAAGGGCGGCCAGTTCGGCATCCTTGCAGATCAGAGTTTCGACCGACCCGGAGGCTTTGGTGCAGTCAAAGGAGGGGGTTGCGGCACTGGCCAGCAGAGGGGTAAACAGCAGGGTGGCAAATAAGGTCTTGTTCATCGGATAGATACCAGCAATAAGAGGGAATATCTGCCTACTACAGCACACTCTACAGGGCAATGCAGCAGGGGAGCCGAGCCCACTTGCACTGCTGAATGGCTGCCAAACGGAAAAACCCGACACTCCTGGCCGGAATGTCGGGTTTTTTGTGGCCGCGATAAAGGGGGAGGCGGGTTGCCCGGTCGATCAGGCCAGCGCCAGTTGCTGACTGCGGGCGCGCCACAGCCGCTCGTGGAAGAAGAACACCACGGTATTGATGGCCGGTTCGATCATCGCCATCACGCCGCCGGTGAGCAGCTCGCCGCTCAGCAGGAAGGCAACCCCGAAGGCCACCGAGAAGTGGACCACCGCGAAGCTGCTGGTCTTGGCCTGCAGGCTGTGCTTTGGCTTGAGCTTGTGCCAGCCAAGGTCATGAAAGTAGAAGGCGACCGTGTTGACGGCGGGCTCGATCAGGGCGATCAGGCTGGCGGTCAGCAGTTCACCGGTCAGCAGGTAGGCCACGGTAAAGGCGACACCGAAGTGCAGGATGGCAAAGCTGATGGTCTTTTTCATGATGGCGCTCCCTCTGTTGATGATGAGAGTATCCGCCGAAATGAGATTAAATGAAAACTATTCTCATCTATTGCCGGAATAGAGAGAACCTATCAACGGGCGAGTGGCCGGTGCGGTTCAGTGGTTGCCAATCGCAGCCAAGGCGATAAAGTACAGGTTCTTCACACTTGCCCATGAAAAAGGATCTTTCATGAATATCAATGCCACCCTGCTTGGCCAGTTCATTGCGTTGCTGATGGTCATCGTCGGCGTCATCGCCTGGCGACTGGCGCGCCGCAAGAGCGAGCATCCGGCGCTGATCACCCTTATCTGCTCCCTGCTCTGTCTGTTTCCGCCCTTTGGCCTGCTGGCCCTGTTGCTGGTTGCGCTGAAACAGGATCTGCCTGTTCGTTCATAGGGCTCGCAGGTTCAGGCTGCCGCACACACCGGCCGCACCAATAGCAAAAGCCCCGTGATGGGGCTTTTGCGTTTGAACTCGGTGAGCGCCGTAGGGGCGGGGGATTAATCCTCAGCCTTGTTGAGCCACTCCACCTTGTACTGGGCGCCGGCGCCCTGCGCCAGCTTGGCACAGAGTGGTTTGAGGAAGGCTTCAATCTGCTCGTCCAGCATCCAGGGCGGGCTGATGATCAGCATGCCTGAGCCGTTCATGCCCCAGTTGGCAGTCTGACCGGCCACTTCCAGCTCGGCCACCAGCACGTTACCGAAGTTCTCGCGCTTGATGGCGCGCAGCATGTCGCGGGATTTGTCCGCCTCCTGCCCGAGGATGGGATACCAGAGGGCGTAGATGCCGGTCGCCCAGCGTTTCTGCGCCTTTTTCAGGGTATCGACCACCGCGAAGTAATCTTCTTTGAGCTCATAGGGCGGATCGATCAGCACCAGCCCGCGGCGCGGGGTCGGTGGCAGCAGGGCGATCAGCCCCTCGAAGCCATCACGGTGGTGTACGGCCACGCGGGGGTCGTACCCCATGTTGGCGCGCAGGTCTTCGACCTCGTTGTTGTGCAGCTCCATCAGCGCCAGCTTGTCCTGCTCGCGGGTGAGGCGGCGGGAGAGCTCCGGCGAGCCGGGGTAGTAGTGCAGCTCGCCGTTCTGGTTCATCTCTTCGATAACGCCAAGATAGGGGGCCATGGCAGACCACTGGGCCCGCTCGTCCCACAGGCGGCCGATGCCGTCGGCATACTCGGCCTTTTTCTGGGACCAGTCGCCGCGCAGGTCGTAAAGACCGCCACCGGCATGAGTGTCCAGCACGATGAAGGGTTTCTCCTTCTTCTTGAGGGACTCGATGATCAGGGCCTGAACGGCGTGTTTCAGCACGTCGGCATGGTTGCCGGCGTGAAAGGCGTGGCGGTAGCTCAGCATATTAGATCTCTGAGGGGGCCCTGCTGGGCACCCAGTAACGATAGATAGTTCAACAAATTGCGGCTGTTGCCGCGAAACAGGGAGAGGCTGCGCAGGGTCTGCAACAGGACGCCCTGTTGCAGCCGCTCCAGCTCCAGCTCGTGGGCCAGCATCGACTGATACTGTTGCTCGTCGAGTCGCGTCTTGGCGCTCTGGCGCAGGGCACGCCACGGGGTCAGCACCGCTTCGGTCTGCACCAGCGCCGGTTGCAGGTCGGTGAGATCGACCACGATGCCGAGCTGATCGAGCCGGTGCAGCAGCAGCGCAAGATTGACGTTGCCCCCCTGCTCCTGCACGGTGAGCCAATCCTGGCTGCGCTCACCATAGACTTTGCCGCTCCAGTGCCAGAAGCCGATCGGCGTCGGCAATTCGTGGACCGCGACTCGCTCGCTGGCCATCAGCTGTTCGTCACGCAAAGAAGGCTTGCTCCATGGTTTCCAGCTCTTCGGAGAGGCTCATCCATTCAAGCTCCACCTCTTCCAGCTGCTCCTTTAGGGGGCCCTGGGATTTGAGCAGTTCGGAGAGCTTGGTTTTAGCGCTCTCTTCGTAGATGGCGGGGTCGGCCAGCTGATTTTCGATGTCGGCCAGCTTGCCCTGCAGCTTCTCCATGCTCGCTTCGAGCTTTTCCAGCTTCTGGCGCAGGGGACGGGTTTGTTGGCGGAACTCCGCCTCGCGCCGCTTCTGATCCTTGCGCGCCACCGCCGAGTTGGCAGAGACGGGGCCATCGGCCGGTTTGGCGTTGGCCTCTTTCTCCTGCTCGCCGAGCCACTTGTGATAGTCGTCCAGATCGCCGTCGAACGGCTCGACCCGGCCACCGTGCACCAGATAGAAGTCATCAGTGGTGGTGCGCAGCAGGTGACGGTCGTGGGAGACCACTACCATGGCCCCTTCGAAGCCTTGCAGCGCCATGGTCAGGGCGTGGCGCATCTCCAGATCCAGGTGGTTGGTCGGTTCATCGAGCAGCAGGAGGTTCGGCTTTTGCCAGGTGATCAGCGCCAGTACCAGCCGTGCTTTTTCGCCACCGGAGAAGGGGGCTACCTTGTCGAGCGCCTTGTCACCGTGAAAACCGAAGCTGCCCAGATAGTTGCGCAGCTCCTGCTCGGTCTTGTCCGGCGCGAGGCGGGCCAGATGATCGAGCGGGGAATCGTCGAGACGCAGGGTCTCCAGCTGATGCTGGGCGAAGTAGCCGATGCTCACCCCGGCGCTCACTTCGAGCTTGCCGGAGAGCGGCGGGTTGGAGCCCGACAGCATCTTGATAAAGGTGGACTTGCCGGCGCCGTTGCGACCGAGCAGACCGATACGGGAACCTGGTACCAGATTGAGTTTGATCTTCTCCAGGATCACCTTGTCGCCGTAACCGGCAGAGAGGTTCTCCATGGCGATGAGTGGGGTCGGCAGGGCAGACGGCTCGCGAAACTCGAAGCTGAACTCGGAGTCGGCGTGGGCGGGCAGGATCTTCTCCATCCGCTCCATCGCTTTAAGGCGGCTCTGGGCCTGACGGGCTTTGGAGGCCTTGTAGCGGAAGCGGTCCACATACGCCTGCATGTGGGACATCTCCCGCTGCTGCTTCTCGTACATCGACTGCTGCTGGGCCAGCTGTTCGGCGCGCTGCAGTTCGAAGTCGGAGTAGCCGCCGGTGTATTCGTTGAGCTTGCCGTTCTCGATATGGATGATGCGGCTGATGACCGAATCGAGGAAATCGCGGTCGTGAGAGATGAGCACCAACGTGCCCTGATAGCCCTTGAGCCACTTCTCCAGCCAGATCACCGCATCGAGATCTAGGTGGTTGGTCGGTTCATCCAGCAGCAGCAGATCGGATCGGCAGAGCAGCGCCTGTGCGAGGTTCAGGCGCATACGCCAGCCACCGGAGAAGCTGCGCACCGGCGAGCCGAGTTGCTCGTCGCTGAAACCGAGGCCGTGCAGCAGTTCGGCGGCGCGGGCGCGAATGCTGTAGGCGCCGATGGTATCGAGGCGACCGTGCAGCTCGGCCACCAGCAGACCATTGTCATCCTGTTCTGCTTGCACCAGCTGGGCTTCCAGCGAGCGGAACTCCTTGTCGCCGTCGATCACATACTCGAGGGCGGAGCAGTCCAGCGCCGGGGTCTCCTGCGCGACGCCTGCAATCTGCCAGCCAGCGGGCAGGCTGAAGGTGCCGCTGTCGATGGCCAGCTCGCCCCGTACCAGTGCAAAAAAGGTGGACTTGCCACAGCCGTTTTTACCCACCAGACCCACCTTGTGGCCGGGGTGAATGGTGGCAGAGGCGTTGTCCAGCAGCTTGCGGCCGCCGCGGATCAGTTCGATTTGACTGGCAACTATCATGGGTGGGATCTGCTTGCTCAAAATGGAGGAGAAAAACTGGCGCGGATCTTACGTGAAATGACGCTGATTTGCACTGTAGCGAAGGGCTGGCCACTGGCTGGCGCTGCAAAAACATGCCATAACAGAGAAACCAGTTTGGTTACGGGAGGTTAGCATGCATATCAGGGATATTATGACGACCCGGGTCGCCACCGTTTCAATGGATGATCGACTCAGTGTCATCAAGGATATCTTCGAGCAGGCACACTTTCGCCACCTGCTGGTGCTGGAGGAGGGTGAGCTGGTTGGGGTCATCTCGGATCGGGATCTGTTCCGCGCCATCAGCCCCTATCTCGACTCCGAAGCCGAGATGAGCCGCGATACCGAAACCCTCACCAAGCGGGCCCATCAGATCATGAGCCGCCACCCCGTGACCATCGCCCCCCATCTCACCGTGCGCGATGGCGTCAAGTTGATGCTGGAGAAGGGGGTCTCCTGCCTGCCGGTGCTGGAGAATGGCGCATTGGTCGGCATCATCAGCTGGAAGGATTTTCTCAAGGCGGCGCTGGAGAGTGACGCGCTGGTTTGAGCCAACGCTCATCGCCATCAGCTGACAGAGAACCAACATAGAGAGAGGGGAGCCAAGGCTCCCCTCTCTCTATATTGGCTTTGCCGACAATGCCGGTTTGCACGCCGCCAGCATCCTCACGGCTCGGGCGGCCCTGCGACAAGACAGGAGGGGCCGCTACCGGAGAGGTGCGGCTGCAGGTGGGTACGGATCTCCAGCAGGGTGCGCTGGTACTGCTGGGCATGCTGATCGAGAAACGCGGGGCTGTGCTTGAGGCGCCGCTCCAGGGTATCGACCAGCAGTGCCACCCTGGGAGCGGCCATACCCGCTGGCCAGCAGTGTTGCAGCAGCTCCAGCAGTTGCCAGGCATCGCCCGGCAGGGCGGGGAACTCCTCCAGCAGCTGCAAGCCCGCTTGCAGGGCTGTCTGATACTGGCTGGCCTGCATCGACTTGTGGCGTAGTTGGCGCAGTTCGCTCAGCCGTTGTTCTCTCGCCGTCAGGCGCTGGCCCAGCTCGGCCACCAGATGGTGGAACAGTTGGCGGGTGAGCGGGTGGGGCGCCACCCTGACGCGGTATTGGGTCAGCTGGATCAGGTAGCGCTGGGCGTGGTGGGGCAAACCGCAGAACTGGCTGACCGTAAAGCCGAGCAGCAGGGTGAGGTGGTTGTCGCTCCCCTCATCCGGCTGGTGGTTGGCAATCAGGATCAGCGCCTCGTCGAAGCGGTAATCCAGCCCCAGCATCAACGCTTGCAGCAGCTCATATTCGTGGGGTTGCAGGTGGACGGTGCGCTTGAGGTGCTCCCACTCCTGTTGCAGGGAGCGGATCCGGTTGCTGGAGGGGGCGTGCCACAGCACAGCCAGACTGGCATTGAGCATGAAGCTGTCGATGGCGAGCCGGACGCGCTGCTCGCTGAAGTGGCGCAGGGTCAGGCTGTTGGCCTGCTCCAGCACCTTCTCCTCATCTTGCAGCACCAGCCCGAGTAACATCGCCAGCTGATTCCAGCGCGGCTGATGGGGGCGGATCTGCAGCAGCTCTCCCATGGTCTCCCACGCCGCCAGCCAGTGATGCTGATGCAGCTGGCTGGCGAGTTGCAGCTCCAGCCGGGTGGCCATCGAGACGCTGGCCTGATGGCGCTGCAAGTCGGTCTGGGCGCTCTGCAATTTGCCGAGCCCCAGCATGGCGTAGAAGAGCCCGGCCCTTGGCCAGCTCGCCTGATATTCGTTGGCACAGAGGGCATAGTGCTGGGCGGCAGTGATCCGCTCGGCTGATTGCAGCAGCAGGTAGCCCTTGAGTCGATCCAGCCAGGGGGTCAGCGAGCGATTCTCCCGTTGAAACAGCAGGTCTTCACAGAGGGCGGTAGCCAGTTGCCACTCCCGCAGCAGAATGGGGGCGGCCAGCGTGCGGGTCAGGCTGCTTAACTTCACCAGCTGGCCGAGCACCGCGGTGAGCTGCTGGGTCATGAAGGGGAGGGGCAGATAGAGGGAGAAGTAGAGATCCGAGGGGAGAAACTCCTGCTCGCTCTGATCGGCATCGAGCAGCAGCAATACGCAACCGGGTTGCAGCAGGCCGAGATAGTGCGCTTCGTGCAGCAGCCGGGCTCCGTCAAGATCCTGCTGCTTGTCCTGCTGACAGATGATGGCGTCGAAGGCGTGCTGTTGCAGCAGGGCCAGCAGACCACTGCGCTCGTGGTTTGGATGGCTATGGTAGTGGATCCGGTCGGCGGGCACCCCCTGTTCGGTCAGTTCCCGGGTGATGGCGCTACGGAGCAGGGGATCCTCTTCGAGCAGCAGTATCGTCATGCAGGTACTTCCTGTGAGCAAACCATTAGGTTGATTATGGTAGACCCAAGAGGAACATAGGCACAGCACTCGCTGAGTGAAAAGCTGACAGTAGCCAGCAGTGTGCTGGAAGGCGCACTATGGGCTGTTATTTCAATCGGTTATGCCACCTCTCAGGGCGGCAACCTGTTATTGCAGAGGGCGGATCTGCGTCCCGAAGGGGCAGTCGCTCTGGCGGATCAGCCGCGACCCCTTGCCCTGTTCCCCCAGCCAGCTCAATTCCAGCTTGCCGAGGCGGCCCAGATGACGCAGCTCGAACTCGTAGCGCTGGCAGAGGTTGTCCTGGGGCAGGCTCGCCATCCCCGCTGGCAGTCGGTATTGATAGTGAAGGAGTGGCCCATCTTCCAGCTTGCTGGCCACCGGCACCAGCCCCTCTGGGGTGGGCTGCAGCGCCCCGAGTGCGCGGCGCAAACTGAGCGGCGCATCGATCGCCTTTTGATAGTGCAGGCCGTTCATCGCCGCCAGCTCCTCTTCCAGTCGTTGCAACTCCCCTTCCAATCCATTGAGCGCGGCCCCCAGCTGCTGGTGGGTCGTTGACGAGGCGCAGCCACCCAACAACAGGGTGGCAAGCAGCAGGGTGGCTCTGATGGGGGGCACGGCATCTCCTTGGCTATGACGATGAAGCGTGACGGTCAGGTCGGTTGGCCTGACTATAGCAGGGGATTGCTGGGGGGCGTCCCCTGCAGCAGTTGGGCCAGACGGGCCAGCCCTTCGCCGACCCGGGCGTCGGTGGCGGGTTGGCTCAGGCTCAGGCGCACCCCCTGCGGAGCGGCAAACTGACCGGCGGCGAAGTGTTCCCCGCTCGCCACGCCAACGTCAAGGGCGTCGGCGGCAGCGGCAAACTGCTGGCTGCGCCAGGGCTCAGGCAGCGGCAGCCAGGCGTGCATGCTGCCCGGCTGCCAGCGGGCGGCAGGCAGCAGGTGGCGCAGCAGTTCGCCACGGCGTTTGAGGATCTCCCGCTGCTGCTCGACCAGCGGCATGATCTGGCGCTGACTGACCATTTTGCAGGCGAGCTCGATCAACAGCGGGCTCACCATCCAGCTCGACAGCCGCATGGTCTGGGCGAAGGCGCTGCGCAGGGCAGGGGGCGTCAGCACGAAGCCCACCCGCAGGCCGCCGCAGGCGATCTTGGCCAGACTGCCCAGATAGATGACCCGCTCCGGCGCCAGATTGACCAGAGGGATCACAGGTTGCTGGGGCAGCAGGCCGTTGACGTCATCCTCGATGATCAGCAGATCGTGGCGACGGGCGATGGCGACGATGGCCTCCCGCCGCGCCAGACTCATGATGGCGGTGGTAGGGTTTTGCAGGGTCGGGGTGAGGTAGAGCTGCTTGGCCCGGCGGGTGCGGCAGGCGGCGTCCAGCGCCTCGGGCAGCAGCCCCTCCTCGTCCATCGCGAGCCCCATCACCTGATTCTTCAGCTGGCGGGCATTGCCCAGCATACCGGGATAGCTTAGCCCCTCGCACAGGATGGTCTCCCCCACGCAATTGGTCGCCAGCAGCGCCAGCATGATGCCGTGCTGGGCGCCGTGGCTGAACAGCAGGCGATCCTCACTGCAGGCCACCCCTTGCTCCGCCAGCCAGTCGACAAACAGCTGGCGCTGATCCGGTCGTCCCGCCTCCTTGTCGTAGCCGAGCAGGGCGTTGAGATCCCCGTCCGCCACTTCCCCCAACATGGGGCGAATGATGGCCGCCCGATCCAGCTGTACCGGCAGGTTTTGCCACAGCTCGATGCGGTGCCCCTCCTCCTGGCGGATCACCCACTCATTGGCGGGATCCGTGTTCGCTCCCTTGACCCAGGTGCCGTGGCCCACCCGGGCGGCAAGCAGGCCGCGCCGCTCCGCCTCGCTGTAGGCGCGGGTGACGGTGCCGACGGTGACACCCAGACGATCCGCCAGGGATCGGTGGGTAGGCAATCGGGTCTGCGGTGGCAGCTCGCCATTCACGATCCCCTGTTCGATCGCTTTGACCAGCTTGAGGTAGAGGGGGCCATCGAAGGCCGTAAGGTCGGGCGTCCAGATTGTCATGGTGACAATAAATCCATTGATCAAAATTTGTTGTCAATATAGCGTGAATTTCAACCTGGTAACAACCAAATAGCACACATTGTATCGATACAATGTGGCGGGCAAGGAGTCACAATATGACGATGGAGTGGTATGTCACCCTGTTCGGTTTTGCCGTACTCACCTGCGGTACACCGGGGCCCAACAACCTGATGCTGACGGCCTCCGGCGCCAACTTCGGGGTGCAGCGCACCCTGCCACATCTGCTTGGGGTCGGATTGGGGCAGCCGGTGCTGCAACTGGTGCTGGCGCTGGGGCTCTATCCGCTGTTCGAGCGCTGGCCCCTGCTGCGCCTCGGTTTGCAGATCTTCGGCAGCCTCTATCTGCTGTGGTTGGCGTGGCGTATCGCGGTGGCCGGGGCGCCGGGGGATCCGGCCCGGCGCGCCCGTCCGCTAACCATGCTGGAGGGGCTGGGCTTTCAGTTCCTCAACCCCAAGGCGTGGATGATGGGGATCTCCGCCATCAGTCTGTTCAGCCTGCCCGGCGCCAGTTACTGGTCGAGTCAGCTGGCGGTGATGGTCATGTTTGTGCTGGTGGCCCTGCCGGTCTGCTTTGTCTGGGTACTGTTCGGCCATCAGCTGAGCAACTGGATCAGCTCGGATCGGGGCTGGCGGCGACTCAACGGCTCCCTCGGTCTGCTGACGGCGCTCTGCGTGGTGATGCTCTGGTATTGAGCCGTGTTGCGCCGATGGGGGAGGTGGCCGAGAAAGAGGCATTTCTGACTTGTCGCCACGGGGTTGGCTCTGCATATTAGAAGGCTTTCCCCATAACGGGGGCGCTGCATCGACAAGAGGTTGAGATGGATCTGAACTGGTTACTGCCCCTGGCGGGGTTTGCCCTGGTTACCTGCGGCACGCCGGGGCCCAACAATATGTTGCTCACCAGCGCCGGGGCGGCGCAGGGTTTTCGCCGCACGATTCCCCTGCTGGTGGGGGTGGTCGGGGGGATCAATCTGATGATCCTCGCCACCGCGCTGGGGCTTGGCGTGGTGTTCGAGAAGGTGCCGCTGCTGCACGATGGCCTCAAGCTTATCGGTTCGGCGTATCTGCTCTGGCTGGCGTGGAAGGTGGCGACCGCCAGCGGCCCGGCCGAGGGCAACCGGCCGCTCATTCCCGCCCATCAGGGGGCCATGCTGCAACTG
Source organism: Aeromonas sp. S13(2024) (assembly GCF_041402405.1). Classification (NCBI taxonomy): domain Bacteria; kingdom Pseudomonadati; phylum Pseudomonadota; class Gammaproteobacteria; order Aeromonadales; family Aeromonadaceae; genus Aeromonas; species Aeromonas sp. S13(2024). The sequence goes on from NZ_JBGLRA010000014.1 coordinate 56,243, forward strand.
CTCAACCCCAAGGCGTGGATGATGGCGCTCTCCGCCATCAGCGGTTTCACTCTGGCGGGGGAGGCTTACTGGCCCTCCGCGCTCTGGGTGCTGGTGATCTTCTTTATTACCGGCCTCTACACCGGGGCGTTCTGGGTGTTGTTTGGTGCCCAGGTGCGGCAAATCATCCGCACCGCCCGGGGTTGGCGGCGTTTCAATTTCGGCATGGGGCTGGCGACGGCCGCCTGTGTCGGGATGATCTGGATTTAGCCCGGGGTTGGCCCGGGCCTTTACCGGCTGTCTTGTTGGCCCTGCGGGGCCTTTTTTATCTCGCCCGCGTGACCTTGCCTGCAAGGTAGCGTGGTTCTGCCCTCCCTTGGGATGAAAGGAGTTCCTATGAAATGTATCGGTCTGTTAGGTGGCATGAGCTGGGAGTCCACCGTCAGTTACTATCAGGCGCTCAACCGCGGGGTGCGCGCACAGCTCGGCGGTTTGCACTCGGCGCGGGTGCTGCTCAATAGCGTCGACTTTGCCGGTATCGAGCGGTTGCAGCATGCCGGTGACTGGCCCGCTACCGCCCGCCTGCTGGCGGCGGAGGCGCGCAAGTTGCAGGATGGCGGCGCCGATTTCTTGCTGATCGGCACCAACACCATGCACAAGGTGGCGCCCGAGATTGAGGCGGCCATCGATATCCCGCTGCTCCATATTGCCGATGCTACCGCGGCCAAATTGCAGGCGGACGGGATAACCCGGGTCGGCCTGCTCGGCACCCGCTTCACCATGGAGCAGGATTTTTACAAGGGTCGTTTGCAGGAGCGCTTCGGGTTGGCGGTGCTGGTACCCGATGAGGCCGGGCGGGAGCGGGTACACAGGATCATTTATGACGAGCTCTGTCTGGGGGAGATCCGTGAATCGTCGCGGGCCGAGTATCTGGCCATTATCGCGGGGCTGGCGGCCGCGGGTGCCGAGGCGGTGATCCTCGGCTGCACCGAGATTGCCCTGCTGGTGGGGGATGCCCGGGCGGCGGTGCCGCTCTACGACACCACTGCCATCCATGCCGAAGCGGCGGTCGCGCTGGCACTGGCATCCGATTAATAAACTGGTCAGATCTCACTATTCATGCTTGTCTCATACCCCTTGCCATAAAAGCGTGTAAAATTGCGCCCTGAATTTTCCCCGGCCAACGCGGGTTGGCTGCGGTTTCCTAGCATGCAAGGCTGACATTGTGACTGAAGTAGATAGATTCGCGGATATTCGCCCCTACCGCGATGAAGAAGTGCCGGCAGCCATCGAACGGCTGATCCAGGATGATGAATTTATCGGCGCCATCGCCAAGTATCGTTTCGGTTCCCTGATGAGCTGGCTGGGTTGGGCCATCCGCCCGATGATCCGCCTGTTCCTGCGCCGCAAATGGTCAAAAGTGACCACTGTGCATCAGGTCCAGATGGGGGTCACCCGGTACATGTCCCGCATGATCGCCACCTCCACCAAGGGGGTGACCTTCTCCGGGATCGAGCATCTTAAGAAAGAGCAGGGCTATCTTTTTGTCTCCAACCACAGAGACATCGCCATGGACCCGGCCTTCGTCAACTGGGGGCTGCACACCCACGGTTTCGATACCGTGCGCATCGCCATCGGTGACAACCTGCTGCGCAAACCCTGCGCCACCGAGCTGATGAAGCTCAACAAGAGCTTTATCGTCAAACGCTCCGCCAAGGGGCCGCGGGAGATGATGAAGGCGCTCGGCGAGCTGTCTGCCTATATTGGCAACTCGGTTCACGAAGGTCACTCCATCTGGATCGCCCAGAAGGAAGGGCGCGCCAAGAATGGCGATGACAAGACAGATCCCGCCATCCTCAAGATGTTCTACGTCGACGGCAAGAAGCAGAAGATCGACTTCGTCGACTACATGCGCAGCCTCAATATCGTACCGGTCAGCATCAGCTACGAGCTGGACCCGACCGACAAGGCGAAGGCGCGCGAGCTCTACGAGAAGTCGGTCAACGGCAGCTACGAGAAGGGCGAGTTCGAGGATATCGAGAGTATCGTCGCCGGTATCGTCGGCATGAAGGGGCGGGTACACGTCTCCTTCGGCGCGCCGATCACCGAGGGCTTCAGCGATCCGGACGAACTGGCCGCGCTGATCGACAAGGCGATCTGGAGCAGTTACCACCTCTTCCCCAGCAACTATCTGGCGGCAGATGTCTCCGGCAAGGCCAATACCATCGAACAGGCGGCCTTCCTGACTCGTCAGTCAGAGGTGCCGGAAGAGCACAAGGCGATCTGGCGGGCCATGTACGCCAAACCGGTGGAAAACGCCAAAAAGGCTTGAATGAAACCGGTTGTTAAACGGTTTTGCGAAAAAAACGGGCGCTGATGCGCCCGTTTTTGCGTCTGGTCAAAGTCGAGGGGGAAAGGGTGGTGAATAATATGGTTTCAGCTGGTACGATCACTATGAAAATGGGATTATGTCTCTTGGCAAGGTGCTGACGAGTGTGTAACAGTGCCCATATAGCTGAACATGAGCAAAAGCTCTAAACCGGTTTGCACGGATTGCAGACGGCATTATTGAAGGACCTGTCACAGGTCCTTTTTCATTGGCTGGCAAAGATGCCGCCCAGATATACCTAACAGGAAACAGACGCCATGATCACCGGTAGCCTGAACACCCTGCAGCGGACGCCGCTGCCCGCCCCGCTGGCCCGCATTATGGCCGAGGTGGTGAAGAGCGTGGCTCACTGGGGTGACGCTCCGCTCGGCAAGACCGAGATTGATGGCCTCAACCTGTTCTGTCTGGTGAGCGAGGATCTGACCGAGCCAGCCGCGGATCGCCGTGGCGAATTCCATCAGCAGTATCTCGATATCCAGTTGCTGCTGCGCGGTGAAGAGTGGATAGGTGTGGGCCCCCACGACTACGTGAGCGACGGCGCCGACCATCCCCATCCCGACCTCTGGTTTGTCGATGACGAGCAGACCACTTATCTGGCGCTGCAACCGGGCGATTTCGCCATCTTCTGGCCGGGCGAGCTGCACCGCCCGCTCTGTACCTTCAATCAGCCCGCCAGGGTGAAGAAGCTGGTGGTCAAGGTACACAAGGATCTGCTGGCTATCGCCTGAGCATTCCCATTGAGGTGAGCCCTGCGCAGCTGATGCGTTGAGACTCGCAAGCATTGAAACCAGTGATACGCACCACAAGTTGCGATCACTCTTTCAAGAGCAAGAATTGAAAAATTGGACGCACCCTCCTGCGACCATAAGCCCCCGGCAGGGGAATCCCATCCTCTTTTGGATGACACGACACTGTCGGCATAAAGCCGAAGCACAGGAAGATGTAGAAAATGAGCAAGTTGGTATTGATCCTTAACTGCGGTAGCTCTTCCCTGAAATTTGCCGTAATGGACGCCGAAACAGGTGAGGACATGCTGTCCGGCCTGGCCGAATGCTTCAATCTGGATGATGCACGTATCAAATGGAAACTCCACGGGGTCAAGGGCGAAGCCATGCTGGGAGCGGGTGCCGCTCACCAGGAGGCCCTCGACCATATCGTGGGTCACATCCTGCCGCAGGATCCGACTCTTGCCGAGCAACTGGTGGCCATCGGTCACCGAATCGTACACGGTGGCGAGCAGTTCTCCCGTTCCGTGCGTATTGATGATGGCGTGATCGCCGGTATCGAAGCCGCCATTCCGTTCGCCCCGCTGCACAACCCGGCGCACCTCATCGGTATTCGCGCCGCGCTGAAAGTGTTCCCGCAGCTGTCCGAGAAGAACGTGGCCGTCTTCGACACCGCTTTCCACCAGACTCTGCCGCAAGAGGCCTACCTCTATGCGCTGCCGCACAAGCTCTACCGCGAACACGGTATCCGTCGTTACGGTGCCCACGGTACTTCTCACCGCTACATCGCGGAAGAAGCCGCGAAAGAGCTGGGCAAGCCGTTGAACGAGCTGAACATCATCAACTGCCACCTGGGTAACGGTGCCTCTGTCTGCGCCATCAAGAACGGCGAATCCGTTGACACCTCCATGGGTCTGACTCCGCTGGAAGGTCTGGCGATGGGTACCCGCTCCGGTGATATCGATCCGGCCGTGGTCTTCTTCATGCACGACCAGCTCGGTTACAGCGTGGAGCAGATCAACCACACCCTGACCCGTGAGTCCGGTCTGCTGGGGATGACCGAAGCGAGCAGCGACTGCCGCTACGTCACCACCAACTACGCCACCGACGCCGGTGCCAAGCGTGCGCTGGATGTCTTCACCTACCGTGTGGCCAAGTATGTCGGCGCCTATGCCGCTGCGATGGACGGTCGTCTGGACGCCGTGGTCTTCACCGGTGGTATCGGTGAGAACGCCGCCATGGTGCGCGAGATGGTGCTGAACCGTCTGGCTCTGTTTGGCTTCAAGGTGGACAAAGAGGCCAACAACGCCGCGGTACTGGGTGGCGAAGGTCGCATCACTACCGCTGACAGCCGTTGTGCCATGGTGATCCCGACCAACGAAGAGCTGGTTATCGCTCGCGATGCCCTGAGCCTGGTCTGCTAAGTCAGCCTCGCTTTGAAACAACGCCCGGCCAGTGCCGGGCGTTGTCATTTCTGGCATACGCCGATTTGACATGGGGGAGGGGAGCGGTACCCTGACCACCACTGTTTTTGCAGCCAGCGGGCTGCCCGGTTCGGGAGAGAGCAATGAAAGAGGCGTTTTTTAACTGGTTGTCGGGCCTTGGGGTGGAAGTGACCAGCATGATGGCGCTGGTGATCGCGCTGGGCTTTATCGTCATCACCTCGTTGCTGCTGCACATGGCGCTGCACCGGGTGCTGCTGGTCCGGCTGGTGGGGATCCTCGGCAAGGCCAAGCAGGTGTGGCTGCCGCCCCAGCTGCAACAGCGCCTCTTCAACCGGCTCGCTTTCGTGTTGCAGGGGGCCGTGCTGCTCGGTCAGGCGGAGATCTGGCTGCCCCGTCAATCGGATAGCCTCAAACTTATCGAGATGGTGGCCCAGCTCTGGATCTTGCTGTTCCTGCTGCTGGCCTTCTTCGCCCTGCTCGACTGCCTGTTGTCGGTGAGCCGTTACACCCGCCTTGGTCGGGATTTGCCCCTGCGCGGCATCTTCCAGGGGGCCAAGCTGGTAAGCAGCATTCTGGTGGGCATCCTGATGATCGCCCTGCTGCTCGGCAAGTCGCCGCTGTTCCTGTTCAGCGGTCTGGGTGCCATGACCGCAGTGCTGATGCTGGTGTTCAAGGACCCCATCCTCGGGCTGGTGGCGGGGATCCAGCTCTCCGCCAACCGGATGCTGAGCGTCGGTGACTGGCTGCAGATGGACAAGTATGGCGCCGATGGTGAGGTGACCGACATCGGCCTCACCACGGTCAAGGTATCGAACTGGGACAAGACCATCACCACCATTCCCACCTATGCCCTGATCTCCGACTCTTTCAAGAACTGGCAGGGGATGACCGAGTCCGGCGGCCGCCGCATCAAGCGCAGCGTCAATATCGACATGACCAGCGTGCGCTTTCTGACGGCCGAGGAGCAGTTGCAGCTCAAGCAGGCGCAGCTGCTGGCACCCTATCTCAGTCGCAAGGAGCAGGAGCTGAGCGCGTACAACCAGCAGCTGAACGATGCCCTGAGCTGCCCCATCAACGGTCGTCACCTCACCAACCTCGGTACCCTGCGCGCCTACCTGGATGCCTACCTGCGCGCCCACCCCGGCATTCGCAAGGACATGACCCTGATGGTGCGCCAGCTGGCACCCACGTCAGACGGTCTGCCGCTGGAAATTTACTGCTTCACCGCGACTACCGCATGGGCCGATTACGAAGGGATTCAGGCCGATATTTTCGACCATATCTTCGCCATCATTGAGCAATTTCATCTGCGGTTGCATCAATCTCCCACAGGTTACGATATGCGTGCCTGGCAACGGGGATAGACAGGGAAATGGGGCGGGTCGGGGACGCGGAAAAAACCGCATATTAATCATCGACCCGTCGCCACTTGTCAGTTGAAATTTGCCGTGCAGAGGAGAAAAATGGCGGCCTTCTCTTCGCGCCCCTGATCCCCTCTTGATCAGCTGCCAGCCCAGAGACGTCACTTCAAGTCATCATCATGGGAAAGTTATGAAGCTCCTTCGCAATAGTGTGGCAACACTCTGCTACAGCCTGCTGCTGACCGCTGCGCCGGTTTTCGCTGTTGAATATGCTCTGCCTGCGGCCAACAGCCGTCTGGTAGGGGAGAATCTGGAATATGTGGTTCCGGCCGAAGAGAACGGCCAGCCGCTGGAGGCCATTGCGGCCAAATTCCAGCTGGGGCTGACCAACATGACCGAAGCCAACCCCGATGCGGATCCCCTGCTGGTACAGACCGGCGAGAAGCTGGTGATCCCCCAGCAACTGATCCTGCCGGATGCCCCCCGTGAAGGGATCGTGCTGAACGTGGCCGAGATGCGCCTCTACTACTACCCCAAGGGTAAAAAAGTGGTGGAAGTGCTGCCCATCGGCATCGGCCAGCTCGGTACCGACACCCCGGAAAACTGGGTGACCAGCGTGCAGCGCAAGAAAGCGGGCCCGACCTGGACCCCGACCGCCAAGATGCATGCCGAATATGCCGCCCGTGGCGAGAGCCTGCCTGCGGTATGGCCGGCCGGTCCGGACAACCCCATGGGTCTGTTTGCCCTCTACATCGGCAAGATGTACGCCATCCACGGTACCAACGCCAACTTCGGCATCGGCCTGCGGGTGAGCCACGGTTGCGTGCGTCTGCGCAACGACGACATCGCCTACCTGTTCAAGCAGGTACCGGTCGGTACCCGCGTCCAGTTCGTCAACCAGCCGATCAAGGCCTCTCTCGAGCCCAACGGTGTCCGCTATCTGGAAGTGCATCAGCCGCTGTCGCGCAGCGAAGAGGAGTTCAACTCCAAGCTGCCGGCACCGCTGCCGATGACTCCGGCGGTGACCCGTTTCATTGCCCACGCCGACAGCGACTCCCAACTGGTGAAGCAGGCGCTGGAGCAGCGCAACGGCATGCCGATGGCGATCAACCGCTAACGGCAAATCCCCGTCACGACAAAGGGCGAACAGCATGCTGTTCGCCCTTTTTGTTTCTGCTAGGTTGACTCAGCTTCGCAGCAGATTTGTCTGCAGTTCGCTGCCGAGCTGATCGAGCAGCTGATAACGCGCCTTGTAGCTGGCCCGCTTGCGGGAGGGGATCTCCTCCAGCGTCTTGCGGGGCACCTCCAGCGGCAGGCTCATCCAGAGTTCATCCTGCACGCTGCCCTGATGCTCCTGCCACAAGCCGTCGAGGTCGAACTTGACCCGATCGGCGGTTCGCTTGCTGCTCTGATAGACGTGGCTTTGGGTGCGGATCCCGAGCAGGCTCTTGCACGCTAGTCCCCGGGCCAGCTCGGCGGCCATATAGACCAGCAGGGACATGGGGCGCAGCCCGCCGCACGCCTTGGTGACCTGCTTGATCTCCTCGCTCTGCCCCTTGCCGCCCTGCAGCGAGCAGATCTCGAGGGTCGGGTTCGGTGCGGGGCGCAGATTGAGGGCCATGTAATAGAGGGCAGCGTCACCCAGCTTGAGGGTCAGGCTCATCTCCCCCTCTTTGCCCATGTGGGTTTGGTAATCCAGTTGCAGGGTCAGCGGTGCCGTCAGCTTGTCGCTCTGCCACTGGGCCAGCAGCAGGCCGCGCCCGCTGTAGATTGCCAGTTGTTGCGCCTTGGGCAGCTGACGTGCCAGCTGCTGGTAGTGGCCGCTGATAAGCCCGGCTCGCAGGCGCTTACTGAGCCCCTTGTGGCGATAGGGGTGGATCGGCTTTTCCAGAATATCGGGGAAGCGGCTGATCGCCTGCGCCAGCAGCGGTTGCTCCTGCTGCTGGCGATAGAGGGCGCGGGCGCCGGGATTGAGCCAGAGACGCCCCACATACTTGGCCCGTCGGATGAGATGACCCGACTCCTCCGCCGGATGAAGGCGGCGGGCGAGGGTTCGCAGGTGTGACAGATGAGATGACATGGTGCCGACCTCTGACTGGAGTGATGAGACAGGGCGGGGAGTTTAGGAGCGGGGCGCTGGCTTGTAAAAAAATGGATAGTAACAAAATGTGAAAACATAACGCTCAATAGCCGCCGTTGCGGCGATATGGCAGCCACGGCCACGGCAGGAAATCTGGCGCCATCTTCTTGATGTGGCAGATGATTTGATGCGCAAAGGTTTTTATTGTGTTTTGTGTTTGTTAAAAGTGATTGAGCTGGCGCGAACGGCTGATTAAGCTAGGCCGGTTTTTTAGGGATGAGCCCGTCACCAGAGCGGGCAGAAAATGACACAAAACGGAGTTTTGCATGACAGCTAGCACACCCATGTTAATCACCTTCCTGGTGTATATCCTCGGAATGGTGTTGATCGGCTTCGTCGCCTATCGCGCCACCCGCAACTTTGATGACTACATTCTGGGCGGCCGCCGGATGGGGAGCTGGGTGACCGCTCTCTCTGCCGGCGCTTCCGACATGAGCGGCTGGTTGCTGATGGGCCTGCCCGGCGCCGTCTTCGTCAGCGGCATCTCCGAGAGCTGGATCGCCATCGGTCTGGTCATCGGCGCCTACCTCAACTGGCGCTGGGTAGCGGGTCGCTTGCGGGTACATACCGAGAAGAACCGCAATGCCCTGACCCTGCCGGACTATTTCACCTACCGCTTTGAAGATCACAGCAAGGTGCTGCGCATTCTCTCGGCGCTGGTGATCCTGCTCTTCTTCACCATCTATTGCGCCTCCGGCGTGGTGGCCGGTGCCCGTCTGTTCGAGAGCACCTTCGACATGGATTACAACACCGCCCTCTGGGTCGGTGCCGCCGCCACCATCACTTACACCTTCTTCGGCGGCTTCCTCGCGGTGAGCTGGACCGACACGGTGCAGGCGACCCTGATGATCTTCGCCCTGATCCTGACCCCGGTCTTCGTCATCATCGCCGTCGGCGGGATAGACAGCGCCATGATCGAGGTGGCCGCCAAGAGCGCTACCAACCTCGACATGTTCAAGAATCTGGATGTGATCGCCATTGTCTCGTTGATGGCCTGGGGCCTTGGTTACTTCGGTCAGCCCCACATTCTGGCCCGTTTCATGGCAGCGGACTCCCACCACTCCATGGCCAATGCCCGCCGTATCAGCATGACCTGGATGGTGTTCTGCCTCGCTGGTGCGGTGGCCATCGGCTTCTTCGGTCTGGCCTACTTCGCCCGCTTCCCGGAAGTGGCGGCTGGGGTGACCGGCAACCCGGAACGGGTCTTTATCGAGCTCTCCAAGATCCTGTTCAACCCCTGGATCGCCGGTGTGCTGCTCTCCGCCATTCTGGCGGCGGTGATGAGCACTCTAAGTTGTCAATTACTGGTCTGCTCCAGCGCCATCACAGAGGATCTCTACAAACCCTTCCTGCGCAAGAACGCCTCCCAGCGTGAGCTGGTGTGGGTGGGTCGCCTGATGGTGCTGCTGATCGCGGTGATTGCCATCGCCGTTGCCATGAATCCGGAGAACCGGGTGCTGGGGCTGGTGAGCTACGCCTGGGCCGGTTTCGGTGCCGCCTTTGGCCCCGTGGTGCTGCTCTCGGTGCTGTGGCCGCGAATGACCCGCAACGGCGCGCTGGCGGGCATGCTGGTCGGTGCCATCACCGTCATCGTCTGGAAGCAGTTCGGCTGGCTGGGGCTGTATGAGATCATCCCGGGCTTCCTGTTTGCACTGCTGGCCATTGTGGTGGGCAGCCTGCTGGGCGAAGCGCCCTCTAAAGCGATGCTGGAGCGTTTCCGAGATGCCGAGGAGGAGTACAACACTCCGGCCGAGAGCGCGGGAGAGCCGGTCGTGGTGAACTGATCCCTCTTACCGCTTTCTGATTGAGAGCCCCGCCCCCGGACAAGGAGCGCCCTGGTTGGCCATCCTTGCACCGGTTTGGCGGGGCTTTGTGCTATCTGATTCACTCTTGGGCACTTTTTTATGTTCGGCCGGTGGCTCCCGGGTGCTCGCTTTCTTTTGTCTTGGCACCGAATATGGGACACTAGGCCGCCTGAAGGAGACCTAGTGCATGCGGCTATTCACCCTGATCCTGATCCTCCTGCTGGGGGGACTGCAATATGACCTCTGGCTGGGGAAGAACGGGCTATCCGATTATCAGAACCTGTCGGAGGCCATCTCGCAGCAACAGCGGGACAACCAGACTCTCAAGGATCGTAACGACCTCATTTACCGCGAGATAGATGATCTCACCTCTGGCCTCGAGGCCATCGAGGAGTTGTCGCGCAACGATCTGGGTTACATCAAGCAGGGGGAGACCTTCTACCGGATCATCCCCAAAGAGAAAGACAAAGAGACAGCGCCGGACGATGAGCCCTACGATGACTGATGCCAGCCGGGTATCCGGCCTGACGGCGATCGTCCCTGCCGCCGGTATCGGCAGCCGAATGGGGGCCGATTGCCCCAAGCAGTACCTGCAACTGGCGGGTAAAACCATTCTCGAACATACCCTGGAGCGGCTGCTCTCCCACCCGGCCATCGCCCAGGTGATCGTGGCGCTGGCGCCCCATGACCGCTGGTTCGAGGCCCTGCCCGTGGCGGCCGACCCGCGGATTGTGCGGGTCGAGGGGGGCGCCGAGCGCGCCTTTTCCGTCCTCAATGGTCTCCATGTGGCGCAAGGGGAGTGGGTGCTGGTGCATGATGCGGCCCGTCCCTGCCTGACTCACGGCGATCTCGATGCGCTGATTGCCGCGGCCATGAACTGCGGCGGTGCCATTCTCGGCAGTCGGGTGCGCGATACCATGAAGCGCTCCGATGGGGAGGGCAATATCATCGCTACCGTCGAGCGCGAGCAGCTCTGGCATGCCCTGACGCCGCAGATGTTCCCGACCCGAGCCCTGAAGCGGGCGCTGGAAGAGGGGCTACTGCTGGGCGCCACCATCACCGACGAGGCCTCCGCCATGGAGCGGGCCGGATTCACGGTGCGGATGGTGGAGGGGCGCGCCGACAATATCAAAGTGACCCGGCCGGAAGACTTGTCGCTGGCGGGGCTGTTTTTAAGCCAGCAGGCATAAGCCCCTCAGTCAGAACAGACCGTTCAGAGCAGAGTGTCTCGAACAAACAGGCCCGAACAAGGAGTTAGCATGATCCGGATTGGACATGGTGTGGACGTACACAAAATTGATGGGGTTGGTTTCAGCATGTTGGGAGGTTGCTGCTGATGATGCGCATTGGTCATGGTTTTGATGTTCATAAATTTGGTGGTGTTGGCCCCTGCATGCTGGGTGGCGTGCCGGTTCCCTACGTGCAGGGGCTGGTTGCCCACTCTGACGGCGATGTGGTGCTGCACGCGGTAAGCGATGCCCTGCTGGGGGCTATCGGTGCCGGTGACATCGGTCGCCACTTCCCCGATACCGCTGCCGAGTTCAAGGGGATCGACAGTCGCATTCTGCTGCGTGATGTCTTTGCCCGGGTACAGAAGGCGGGGTATGCCATCGGCAACCTGGATGTGACCATCATCGCCCAAGCCCCCAAAATGGCCCCCCATATCGACGCCATGTGCGCCGTGCTGGCCGCCGATCTGCAATGTGATTTGAACCGGGTGAACGTCAAGGCGACCACCACCGAACAGCTTGGGTTTACGGGGCGCAAGGAAGGGATCGCCACCGAAGCCGTCGTCCTACTGGTGAAACAATAATGCTGGAACAACTTGCCTATCTGCACGGGGCGCCCACCGCCCGCGGTATCCTCAAGGCCGAGGCCGCCGACTTCGTGGTCAATGAAGATCTCGGGTTTGAGCCTTGCGGTGAAGGGGAGCACATCTTCGTCCGGGTGCGCAAAACCGGCGAGAACACCGCCTGGGTGGCGGGTCTGCTGGCCGATGCGGCCGGTGTCAACCGCAATGCGGTGACTTGGGCGGGCCTGAAGGATCGCCACGCGGTGACCGAGCAGTGGTTTGGCATTCACCTGCCAGGCAAGGCCGAGCCGGACTTGTCGGTCATCGAGAGCGACAGCATCCAGATCCTGCAAGCCAGGCGTCACAACCGCAAATTGCGGGTCGGCTACCTCAAGGGTAACCGCTTCACCCTGCGTCTCACCGGTCTGGAACAGGCCGACGGGCTGGAGGCGCGCCTGCAGGCCATCGCCACTCAGGGCGTACCCAATTACTATGGTGAGCAGCGTTTTGGCCGCGATGGCAACAATCTGGAAGCGGCCAAGGCGATGTTTGCCGGCAAGCGGATCAAGGATCGCAACAAGCGTTCCCTCTACCTCTCTGCCGCCCGCAGCATGCTGTTCAACGCCATTGTCAGCGCCCGTATCGAGCAGGGGCTGGCCCATCAGCTGCTGGCCGGTGATTGCGTGATGCTCAAGGGCAGCCACTCCATCTTCAGCGAAGAGAGCGTGACCCCCGAGCTGGAAGCGCGTCTCGCCTCCGGCGACGTGCAGCTGACCGCGCCCCAGTGGGGCCGTGGCCGCCTGGCCAGTCAGGGCGCCGCTGCCGAGTTCGAACAGGGCGTGCTGGCTCCTTACAGCGATTGGTGTGACGGGCTGGAGAAAGCCGGGCTGGATCAGGACAGGCGCCCCCTGCTGCTCAAGCCGGAGCAGATGAGCTGGCAGCTGGACGGCGAGGCGCTGACCCTCTCCTTCTTCCTGCCGGCGGGCGCGTTTGCCACCAGCGTGGTGCGCGAGTTAATGCAGGCCGAAGAGGCCGATCACGGTTTCAGGAATCAGACCGATGCGAATTCTGGTCAGTAATGATGATGGTGTGCATGCCGAGGGGATTCGTGCCCTCAGCGAGGCGCTGCGCGCCTGCGGCGAGGTCATTGTGGTGGCGCCGGATCGCAACCGCAGCGGCGCGAGTCACTCCCTGACGCTGGAAGTACCGCTGCGGGTTACCCGCATTGCAGAAAACGGCTTTAATGGGTGCGAGAGCTATGCGGTGAAGGGGACGCCGACCGACTGCGTGCATCTGGCGGTCAACGAGCTGGTGCGCCCTGAACCCGACATGGTGGTGGCCGGCATCAACCACGGTGCCAACCTGGGAGATGATGTCATCTACTCGGGCACGGTCGCCGCGGCCACCGAGGGGCGCCATCTTGGTTACCCCTCCATCGCCATCTCGTTGGTGGGCAAGACCCACTTCGCCACGGCGGCCCACTATGCGGCCCTGCTGGTGAAGGGGCTGATGAAACACCCCCTGCCTGCCGATCAGATCCTCAACGTCAACGTGCCGGACTTGCCCCTCGAACAGATCAAGGGGATCAAGACCACCCGCCTTGGCAATCGCCACCGGGCGGAGTCGGTGATCCGTACCGAGGATCCCCGTGGCCAGCCCATCTACTGGATTGGCCCTCCCGGCAGCCAGCAGGATGCCGGTGAAGGTACCGATTTTGCCGCCATCGAGCAGGGCTATGTCTCGATTACCCCTCTGACCATCGACATGACTGCCTATGACAGTCTCGCCGGTCTGGGGGCCTGGTTAGATCTGCAGGGATGAGGGTGGTGTGATAGTACAGCGCCTGTTAAATCAGCTCATTGCACAGGATATTCGCGATTTTCGCGTGCTGGCGACCATCGCGAAAGTGCCGCGCCAGCTGTTCGTGGACGAGGCCATGGCACACAAGGCGTGGGACAACACCGCCCTGCCCATTGGCCACGGCCAGACCATTTCGCAGCCCTATATGGTGGCGCGAATGACCGAGTTGCTGATGCAAAACAATCCGGCCCATGTGCTGGAGATTGGCACTGGCTCGGGTTACCAGACGGCGATCCTCGCCCATCTGGTGGAGCATGTGTATACCGTTGAGCGGATCAAGTCGCTGCAGTTCCAGGCCCGGCGCCGGCTGCGCCAGCTCGATCTGCACAATGTCTCGGCCAAGCACGGCAACGGCTGGTTGGGGTGGCCTAACAAGGGGCCTTATGACGCCATTCTGGTGACGGCCGCGGCGAGCGAGATCCCGACGGCACTGACCGATCAACTGGCCGAAGGGGGTCGACTGGTGTTGCCTGTCGGTGACAGTCAGCAGACCCTGCAGCTGATTGAACGATCCGGCTCCCAGCTGACCAGCCGAATTCTGGAGCCGGTACGTTTTGTTCCCCTGATTGACGGAGATGTTGAGTGAAGTTGTTTTCCCGTTTGTACGTACTGGTGATGCAGTGGGCCCGCCACAAGCATGCTCCCTGGTATCTCTCCATCACCGCCTTTATCGAATCGGTATTCTGGCCGATCCCGGTGGATGTGATGCTGGCGCCGATGGCGCTCGCCAAGCCGCACAAGGCGTGGCACTACGCTACGCTGGCTACCGTATTCTCGGTGCTGGGTGCGCTGTTTGGCTATGCCCTTGGCTACGCCTTGTGGGATCCGGTGGTGCTGCCACTGGTGGAGTCTGTTGGCTATCAGGGAAAGATCGAGATCGCCCGCCACTGGTTTGAGCAGTGGGGGATCTGGGTCATTTTCATTGCCAGCTTCACCCCGATCCCCTACAAGGTGTTTACCGTGACGGCTGGGTTGTTGCAAATGGCTCTGCTGCCCTTCATCATCACCTCCCTCATCGGTCGTGGCATGCGCTTTTTCCTGGTTGCTGGCCTGATGCGTTGGGGTGGCGAGAAGATGGAACGCAAACTGATGCACTATGTAGATGTGCTCGGTTGGCTCTGTATTGGTCTGGCCGTGGTGGCCTATTTCTGGTTTAGTCGTTAAGGATCCATTATGCGTTCGCGTATTTGGCAGGGAAGCAGTGTCGTGGTGTTGTCCTGGCTGCTGCTTGCCTGCTCCTCCAGTAAAACTGCAGCTCCGGTGGATGGGGTCGGTGATGATCAGTTCGTCTCGACCATTCCGGCTCGCCATAGTGGTGCCCAGGTCAGCGCCCCTATTCAGGGCGGCAGCTATGTGGTGAAGAAGGGGGATACTCTCTACTCCATCGCTTTTAACTCCGGTAATGATGTGCCCTCACTGGCCAGCCTCAACAATATCAGCCCGCCCTACAACATCTATCCGGGGCAGCGGCTGCGCCTCGATGGCTCCAGTGCCAGTGTTGGCAGCAGCCGCAGTGCCGGTACCTATGAGGTGCGCCGCGGCGATACCCTGAGCAGCATCGGCCGCCAGTTCGGCATGACGCCGCAGGCGCTGGCCCAGAGCAACAACCTGAGCGCCCCCTATGCGCTGCAACCGGGTCAGGTGCTCAATGTCCAGACCGCAGGCGGCGGTTCGACCCAGATGGTGGCTGCGACTCGTCCGGCAACCGTGACGCCGGTGGCCGTGAGCCGTCCGAGCAGCGGTCCGCGTCCGTTGGCCGAGCCGAGTGGATCTGGTCAGACCACGCCGTTCATCTCTCAGAAATCCGTTGCTCCGGCAGCACCGAAGGAATACGCTCAGGTCAAAGAACAAAAAACAAACAACTCCCAGTCGAGACTTGCTTGGCACTGGCCCGCAAAAGGCCGGATTGTCGAGGGGTTCTCTGTTGCAGAACAGGGTAACAAGGGGATCGACATAGCCGGCCAGAAGGGGCAACCTGTCTACGCCGCCAGCAGCGGTAAAGTGGTATACGCTGGCAGTGCTTTAAGGGGGTACGGCAAGCTGATTATCCTCAAGCATGATGATGACTATCTCTCCGCTTACGCACACAACGACGAGTTGCGGGTGAAGGAAGGGGACAGCGTCAAGGGGGGCTCGGTCATTGCCAACATGGGTAGCACGGACGCGCCGGATGTGCGATTGCATTTCGAGATCCGGTACAGAGGCAAGTCGATCAATCCGATGAGCTATTTGCCAAAGCGTTAACCCCAGAGAGACCGTCTTACTCTGGTAACGTCAGGGAGACACACCATGAGCCAAGAACAACTGGTAATGCAGGATGCAGAGTTAGAGTTTGACGCTGAACCCGAATCTCACGAGGTAGAAGAGTTGCAGGAGGTAGCCGCCGAGGCGGACGAGACTATCTCCGATGAGTTGCTGGCACCGGAACTGAACAAGGTGATGGATGCCACGCAACTCTATCTGGGGGAGATTGGCTTCTCCCCGCTGCTCACTGCCGAAGAGGAAGTCTACTACGCCCGTCGTGCCTTGCGGGGTGACAAAGCTGCCCGCAAGCGCATGATCGAGTCCAACCTGCGACTGGTGGTGAAAATCGCCCGTCGTTACAACAACCGCGGCCTGGTGCTGCTGGATCTTATCGAAGAGGGCAACCTCGGTCTTATCCGTGCGGTCGAGAAGTTCGACCCCGAGCGCGGCTTCCGTTTCTCCACCTATGCCACTTGGTGGATCCGCCAGACCATCGAGCGGGCCATCATGAACCAGACCCGCACCATCCGTCTGCCCATTCATGTGGTCAAGGAGTTAAACGTTTACCTGCGCACCGCGCGCGAACTCTCTCACCGTCTCGATCATGAACCGACCGCCGAGGACATTGCCTTCGCGCTGGATCGTTCGGTGGACGATGTGAATCGCATGCTCAAGCTCAACGAGAAGATCACCTCGGTGGACACCCCCATCGGCGGCGATCGCGACAAGGCGTTGCTGGATGTGCTCTCCGACGAGCGTGGCATGGGGCCTGAGCTGGAGTCACAGGAAGATGATATGCGTAGCAGCATCGTGCACTGGCTGGAGGAGCTCAATCCCAAGCAGCGGGAAGTGCTGGCTCGTCGTTTCGGTCTGCTGGGTTACGAGCCCGCCACCCTCGAGGATGTGGGGGCCGAGATTGGCCTGACCCGCGAGCGGGTACGCCAGATCCAGGTCGAGGGGCTGCGCCGTCTGCGGGAGATCCTGCTTAGCCAGGGGCTCTCCATTGAGGCCCTCTTCCGCACCAATTAAGTCCGCACCAACTGATCAGCGCATCAGCCAGATAGCACGAGGGGAGCAACAGCTCCCCTCGTTTTTTATTGCCTGTCGTCTGGCGATGGCTTCGCGGTTATACCAGCTCGGCCAGCATGGTGTCGGCGTAGGGCACCAGCGCTTCTCCCTTCTTCACCTTGGTGAGGTAGTCCGGGTTGGCGATAAGCGGACGGCCGATAGCCACCAGATCGAAGCGGTTAGCCTCGATGGCCGTAGCGGCGCGCTCGGCGTCGTAGTTGCCCACACCGACCAGATTGCCCTTGTAGTGGGCGCGCAGATAGTCGGAGGCACGGCCACCCAGATAATCGAAGGTGAGGTTGTCATCAAAGATGCCGAGGTGGATATAGGCCAGCGGGCGATCGTTGAGCTTACCCAGCAGATAGTCGAACACGGCGCGATCTTCCGGGCTGCCCGCCAGATGGACATAGGCACCCGGGGAGAGGCGAATACCTACCCGATCACCACCGATACGGGCGCTGATGGCATCGACCACTTCCAGCGCGAAGCGGCTCATCTTTTCCGGGCTGCCACCGTAGTTGTCAGTACGCAGGTTGGTGGAGTGGTGCAGGAACTGGTCGATCAGGTAGCCGTTGGCACCGTGGATCTCCACCCCGTCAAAGCCCGCCTCGATTGCGTTGGCTGCGGCTTGGGCGTAATCCTGTACCAGTTGGGCTATTTCGGCCTCGGTCAGGGCGCGCGGCACCTGATAGGTCAGTTCGCGCATGCGGGGCACAGTGCCCTCGTGCGCCACGGCAGAGGGGGCCAACACTTCAGCCTGATGGAAGAAGGGGTGGGAGAGGCGGCCGACGTGCCACAGCTGGGCGAAGATCTTGCCGCCCTTGGCATGTACGGCGCTGGTCACTTTCTTCCAGCCATCGATCTGCGCCTGGGTGAAGAGGCCCGGTGTATTGGGGTAGCCCTGCGCATCGGGGCGGATGATGACGGCCTCGGAAACAATCAGGCCGATGTCGGCGCGGCGGCCGTAATAGGCTGCCATCTGCTCGGTCGGCACCAGACCTGGGCCTGCCATGCAGCGGGTGAGCGGGGCCATCATGAAACGGTTGGCCAGGGTCAGAGTGTCATTGAGTCGATACGGCTGAAACAGGGTATTCATGATAGGTTGTCCTGAACGGGTTATTCTTGAACGTGCATTCAAGACGTTTTTTGCGTCGGGCGCAAGCTTTTTTTGAATGCGCGTTCAAGAAGGTTGGCCCGAGCGGGCGGCTGGGGTAAACTTGCCGCCCTTTCCAGCCACTCTTTATCGGCGGGCCCTGTTGCCCCTTGCCGGTGAACCATTTCCCACGGGAGGAACCATGCGCATAGCCGAGTTTGATCGGGACGAGGTACTGCGAAATGCCATGGAAGCGTTTCGCGCCAAGGGATATGCCAAGACCACCATGCAGGAGCTGGTGGCCGCCACCGGCCTCCATCCGGGCAGCATCTACGGCGCCTTTGGCAACAAGCGCGGCCTGCTGCTGGCGGCGGTGGATCACTATGTCGAGGGTAAACGCACCCTGCGCCGCTCATTGCTCGACAACCCGAGCCCGCTGGCGGGCCTTGCTGCCTATCTCGACCGGATTGTGGGGGAGGCGCTCTGCGGCTCCTGTCTGGTGACCCGCACCATGATGGAGCTGAGCGAGCAGGATGAGGAGCTGACCCAGCGGGTCAAGGGGATCTATGGCGAGCTGGAGCAGGATCTGGCCGAGTTGCTGACGCAGGCGCAGGCCAAGGGTGAACTGGCCCCGGATAGCAATATCCACACCCTCACCGCCCTGCTGCTGATCAACCTGCAAGGGTTGGTCACCTTTGCCCAGTGCCGCCCCGATCGCCCCCTGCTGGATGACGTTGTCGCCCAGCTGATGCGGGCCCTGCGGGCGTAACGCGCGCCCGGAAACAACCATGGCTCCTGCGGGAGCCATGGTTGTTTCCGGGGATGCCACACGCGCCGGGTTGTTTGCTTCCTTCTCCCCTTGCGGGAGAAGGGTTGGGGATGAGGGGGAGTGCTCTGCTCAGCGCAATGAGAGCCAAATATGGGCCAGTACGACCTCCATCCGACTCAGCACATCGTTATTCCACACTCGTATCACCCGAAATCCCTG
Organism: Aeromonas sp. S13(2024); assembly: GCF_041402405.1. Taxonomy (NCBI): domain Bacteria; kingdom Pseudomonadati; phylum Pseudomonadota; class Gammaproteobacteria; order Aeromonadales; family Aeromonadaceae; genus Aeromonas; species Aeromonas sp. S13(2024). The sequence goes on from NZ_JBGLRA010000014.1 coordinate 75,132, forward strand.
CTGATTGAGATAGGCTGTCCGAGCCTCGTCATGCATCTGGTTCGTTTGTGTTCCATGTTGCGAACCATCCACTTCGATGACCAATCCCTGTTCAAGGCAGATGAAATCCACCACATAGGGGCCGATGGGCATTTGGCGGCGAAATTTCAGCCCCGCCAGACGGCGACTGCGCAGCTGTTGCCACAGTTTCTGCTCTGCCAGCGTGGCATCCCGTCTCAGTCGCTTGGCAAAGAGGTTACTCTCCATAAATTGTCTCTGCTCCGTATCGCCCTATAGATATAGCCAGCTTCCCATCTGTTTACCGGTTGGGTATTGCGTCCCCTCACCCTATCCCTCTCCCGGAGGGAGAGGGAACAGCTCGAGGAGCTATCGGGATTGGGCTGATCATCACTGTGTTTATTGCCGGATTTGAGCAGGGGAAGCTGGATTGGGTGATAGCAGATGGCGATAACTTTTCGAATGTATTGGGAGTCGCTTAGCTGGCTGGCAGACTGGCTGAATGGTTGTCAGCGATGCTGCAAGTGGTAACGTAACTGCTCCCTTCTCCCCTTGCGGGAGAAGGGTTGGGGATGAGGGGAAAGAAGCCCCCTCACCCTAACCCTCTCCCAAAGGGAGAGGGAACTGATCGAGGTTCTGTGCGGGCATCGTGGTCGGCCAACAAGCTCCTTCATCAAATCCTTGAGCCACACCTGCGCCGGTTGTTGCGTATGCGCCGATGGGGTATGCCAGACGCTGCGGCCTTACCTCGGCCCCACCAGTTCCTTCATCAAATCTTTCAGCCATACCAGTGCAGGCTGCTGCGCGTGAACAGGGTGCCAGACGCAGTTGAGGTGATAATCCGGCACGTCTTCGGGCAGCGGCAGGCTTTTCAGCGGCCAGTGGGTGGCGAGCAGCTCGGCCACCATGCTGGGCAGCACCAAGAGGTGATCGCTCTGGCTGACGATGGCGGCGGCGGACATATAGCTCTGGCTGTTGACCGAGATGGTGCGGCTAAAGCCCTGGCTCTTTAGATAGCGGTCGAGGCTCGCCTCCGAGGTGCCCAGCGGCGAGTGGAACACATGGGGCATGGCGATAAGCTGCTGCAGGGTGATGCGCTCCTGCCACTGGGAGGGATCATCCTCGGCCCCGGCGGGGGCCGATTTGGCAATCGGCAGATCGGCGCGTACCAGCCCGGCCAGCGGCTCGGTGAGCCAGGTCTCCTTGCCGAGATACCCCGGCACCTGCATGTACTCGTCAAACCCCAGCACCAGATCGATCTCGCCGCTCGCCAGCTCCGCCTCTGGCAGAGTGTCGCGCAGGATGCGGATCTCGATGGTGACCCCAGGCGCCAGCCGTCTGAGCCGCTGAATAAGCGGCGGGATCAGCACGCACTCCACGTAATCTGTGGTGCAGAGCACGAAGCGCCGCTTCGACTGGCTCGGCTCGAACTCTTCTTCCTCGGTGAGCTGCTGCTCCAGCAGCCGCAGCGCCTGCTGCACCCCGAGATGCAGCCGCTGGGCGCGCGGGGTCGGCAGCATCCCCTGCGGGGTGCGCACCAGCAGCGGGTCGCCGAGAAAGGTGCGCAGCCGGTTAAGGGAGTGGCTCATGGCGGGCTGGCTGATAAAGAGCGCTTCGGCGGCGCGGGTGACGCTGCCCTGCGTCATCAGGGCGTCAAAAGCGAGCAGCAGATTGAGGTCGAGCTGGTGCAGTTTCATGGGGGGGATTATTCGCCGTGTTTATGGGACAATCCATCCTATTCATTTGATGGATGGGGGCGCAACGTCTTAATCTGCGACCCACTGTTATTTTTCCGGGTTCCCGCGCCGCATCGGACGTAAACGGGGGCCTCAATCCATGCAAGGAGCCTTGCGATGAGCATCAAGACCATTAACTCCAAGCCGGCCGCCGACGGCTTCACCATGCCCGCCGAGTGGGCGCACCAGCAGGCCGTCTGGATGATCTGGCCGTTTCGCCCGGATAACTGGCGCGTAGCCGGTCGCTTCGCGCAAGAGACCTTCGCCAAGGTGGCCGATGCCATCGGTGGCGCCACCCCGGTCTTTATGGGGGTACCGGCCCAGTTTATGGAGCAGGCCCGCGCCATCATGCCCGCCCACGTCACTCTGGTCGAAATGGACAGCGATGACTGCTGGGCCCGCGATACCGGCCCCACCATCGTCACCAACGCTGCCGGCGAGTGCCGTGGGGTGGATTGGGGCTTCAACGCCTGGGGCGGTCACAAGGGCGGTCTCTACTACCCGTGGAATCAGGATGAAGAGGTCGCAGCCCAGATGCTGGCCCAGCACGGCATGGCTCGCTACGATGCGCCGCTGATTCTGGAAGGGGGCTCCATCCACGTCGATGGCGAAGGCACCTGCCTGACCACCGCCGAGTGCCTGCTCAACGAAAACCGCAACCCGCACCTGACCAAAGAGCAGATCGAAGCGCACCTGCGCGATTATCTGGGCGTCACCAGCTTTATCTGGCTGGACGAAGGCGTCTATATGGACGAAACCGACGGCCACATCGACAACATGTGCTGCTTCGTGCGTCCGGGTGAAGTGGCCCTGCACTGGACTGACGATCAGAACGATCCCCAGTACGCCCGCTCCGTGGCCGCCCTCAAGGTGCTGGAAGCGGCGGTCGATGCCAAGGGTCGCAAGCTGAAAGTGTGGAAGCTGCCCCAGCCGGGCCCGCTGTTCTGCACTGAAGAGGAGTCTGCCGGTGTCGAGAGCGGCAGCGGTGTGCCGCGCGAGGCAGAAGGCCGTCTGGCCGGTTCCTATGTGAACTTCCTGATCACCAACGATCGCATCGTCTACCCGCTGCTGGATGCTGCCACCGATGGTGAAGCCCAGCGCATTCTGGAAGAGATCTTCCCGGAGCACACAGTGATCGGCGTACCGGCTCGCGAGATCCTGCTGGGCGGTGGCAATATCCACTGCATTACTCAGCAAATTCCTTCTGGCAAGTAAGAACCTGTTCCAAGCCAGCTGAGGTTGGTATTCCAAACCCCACGCCGTGGGGTTTTATCTCTTGATGGTGTGATGGTCGCAGGCGCTGATACGGCGATCATCATGACAAACAGTCACCCTTTTACAGGAGATCCTAAATGATCGAAGTGACCGAGGTTTCCATTGCCGAGCTGCGTGCCGCGCTCGAATCAGGCCGCACTACTGCGGTCGAACTGGTCAAGGCCTATCTGGCCCGTATCGAGGCCTACAATGGCCCCGAGACTGCCACCAAACTCAATGCCGTGGTGGTCGCCAATCCCGATGCGCTGAAAGAAGCCGAGGCTTCCGATGCCCGCCGCGCTCGTGGTGAAACCCTGGGGCCGCTCGACGGCATCCCCTACACCGCCAAAGACAGCTATCTGGTCAAGGGGCTGACCGCTGCCTCCGGCAGCCCGGCCTTCAAGGATCTGGTGGCCCAGCGCGATGCCTTTACCGTTGAGCGGCTGCGCGCCGCCGGTGCCATCTGCCTTGGCAAAACCAATATGCCGCCGATGGCCAATGGCGGTATGCAGCGCGGCGTCTATGGCCGTGCCGAGAGCCCCTACAACGCCGACTACCTGACCGCGCCGTTTGCTTCCGGCTCCTCCAACGGGGCCGGTACCGCCACCGCCGCCAGCTTCTCCGCCTTCGGTCTGGCGGAAGAGACCTGGTCGAGCGGCCGTGGCCCTGCCTCCAACAACGGCCTGTGTGCCTACACCCCGTCCCGTGGCGTCATCTCGGTGCGTGGCAACTGGCCGCTGACTCCGACCATGGATGTGGTGGTGCCCTATGCCCGCACCATGAATGATCTGCTGGAAGTGCTCGACGTAGTGGTGGCTGACGATGCCGACACCCGTGGCGATCTGTGGCGCATGCAGCCCTGGGTGAAGCTGCCCAAGGCCTCCGAAGTGCGTCCGGCTTCCTATCTGGAACTGGCAGCCAAGGCCGATGCCCTCAAGGGTAAGCGCCTCGGCGTGCCGCAAATGTTTATCAACAAGGATGAACTGGCTGGCACTAGCGAAAACCCCGGTATCGGCGGCCCGACCGGTCAGCGCATCCATACCCGCGACTCCGTGATTGCCCTGTGGGAAGAAGCGCGCAAGGCGCTGGAAGCCGCTGGCGCGGAAGTCATCGAAGTGGACTTCCCGCTGGTCTCCAACTGCGAAGGGGACCGACCCGGCGCGCCGACCGTGTTCAATCGCGGCATCGTGAGCCCGGAGTTTCTCAACGACGAGCTGTGGGAGCTCTCCGGCTGGGCGTTCGACGACTTCCTGCGCGCCAACGGCGATCCCAAGTTGAACAAGCTTGAGGATGTCGATGGGCCGAAGATCTTCCCTCACGATCCGGGCACATTGCCGAACCGCGAGGGCGATCTGGCGGCGGGCATGGACGAGTACGTCAATATGGCCAAGCGCGGCATCAAGCGCTTTGACGAGATCCCCACAGTGCCGGACGGCCTGCGCGGCCTGGAGAAGACCCGCAAGCTGGATCTGGAAGACTGGATGGACGGGCTCAAGCTCGACGCCGTGCTGTTCCCCACCGTCGCCGACGTCGCCCCGGCCGACGCGGACGTGAATCCGGCCTCTGCCGATATCGCCTGGAGCAACGGCATCTGGGTTGCCAACGGCAACCTCGCCATTCGCCACCTCGGCGTGCCGACCGTCACCGTCCCCATGGGGGTGATGGCCGATATCGGTATGCCGGTGGGGCTGACCTTCGCCGGTCGCGCCTATGACGACAACAACCTGCTGCGCTTTGCCTCGGCCTTCGAGTCCACCGGCAGCAAGCGTGTGGTGCCGCCGCGCACGCCGCCGTTGGGGTGAATATTCCGGATTGGTTCGGTGATAAATAAAACAAAACCGCTCATGTAACATGGGCGGTTTATATTTTAGTAGAGGACTTATTGTTTCTTTGTAAAAGATTTCGCTGAAATATTAAAGAATCAGAGATAATGAGCCCCAATCTCACAGCTAACATTTTAATCGGTATGGGATTTTTTCCTTAAGACCATGTGGATGGTTGATAGATAAAAGTAAAACATCCAGCTTAACCATATTGCAGCATCGTAATCTGTCTTTTGTCTGTCATTATGATGCCTTATTCCAAAGTTGTTGGCTATATTAAATATGTCTTTTTCATCTTTCGTTGTAAGATGCTCTTGTAACTGAGGTCTTAAATACTCCAAAACATCGGCTAGGTCTCGTACTGCCTGACGTCTGTTATCAATGCTTGCACCATGTCTACGAAAACTAGTTGTAGCCGCATTTATTCTATTTATTATGTTTTTGTCCTGGGATGGGATTTCTGCAGAAAATATCGCCTCGAAGCCCTTCTCAGGTATATGAAGCACCTCTCCGCTATCTGTTAGTTCAAACTTCACTCTATAGTGGCCAAGCACAGTATTTATTTTTTCTTTAAATTCAATCTGACCATCTTCTTTACTAAATTTTTCCCAATGCATCCCACATTCACCCCATGAATGCATTACTCCATCAATTGGTTTTGAAACCTTTTGGTAGAGGTATTCTATGATATCTAGAAGATCGTCCTCACTATATGATTTGCAATATAACTCAATTGGCCATAAATACTTTTTTCTGACTGACAATAGAATGTCTAGTTCGACATCCTTTATATTCCCTGTTATCGGGCCAGCATCGACACAGTTAAACCCAAAGGCCTCATCGAAGTAACCTTCCGACATAAATTGATTGAAAACTCTAACAAATAGCTCAACGACATCCTGTAGTTCAAGACCATTGAGATTTGGATTGACTCCAATTCTTTGAGAGTAGAACACATGAGACATATCACGCACCTAGATAATTAATATTTGAGTCATTATAAAGCTTGTCATGATTTATCTGAAGCTCATTAGGGCCGTAGGTTCGAATAGCGAAGCGTATTCGGACGATCGCGAATAGGTAGTGGCTGAGGGGCCGCTGATTCCAGAGTTTCCTGCGGTCTTGCCATAACGTGGTGTACGGCGGTAAACGGACGATTACGCTGCGCTAATCGACCCTACATGATGTGGCATATTGTTACCTCCCCCTCATCCCCAGCTCTTCTCCCGCAAGGGGAGAAGGGAGAAAAACGGTTCAGCTGACTGTGCTTTACGTACGAGGTACGGGTGGGTATGGGGGGGAATGGCACAGGCCATCCCCTCTCCCTCGGGAGAGGGCTAGGGTGAGGGGCTGCTATCTGTGTTGTCGTTTCGTTTTGAGCCTTTACCTCTCTCCACTTCCCGCACCGTCAATCGCCATATTGGTCGTGGATCGCCGCCGATTTCCCCTGATTTTTCTGCATTCCCCCTGACTTCACCCAGACTTCACACAGCCTCATTTTCCCCTCACAAATCCCCCGTATCTTCTGCCCACTGCTTAAAAGGCCCGGCTTGCCACAGGGGTGGCGAGGGGGCAGTTGGTTCGAGGGAGCAAGATGATGAAAAGTTGGATGAAGTGTGGATTGGTCGGGGCCGTGGTGCTGATGGCAAGTTTCTGGGGGGGCAGCGTGCGGGCGGCGGGGATCGAACTCAAACAGGTGAGCGGCCCTGTCTATGTGGTGGAGGACAACTACTACGTCAAAGAGAACTCCATGGTCTATTTCGGGGCCAAGGGGGTGACGGTGGTGGGAGCAACCTGGACGCCGGATACCGCTCGCGAGCTGCACAAGCTGATCAAACGGGTCAGCAGCAAGCCGGTGCTGGAGGTGATCAACACCAACTACCACACCGACCGGGCGGGCGGTAATGCCTACTGGAAGTCCATCGGGGCCAAGGTGGTGGCGACGCGCCAGACCCGGGATCTGATGAAGAGCGACTGGGCCGAGATTGTCGCCTTTACCCGCAAGGGGCTGCCGGAGTATCCGGATCTGCCGCTGGTGCTGCCCAACGTGGTGCACGATGGCGACTTCATCCTGCAAGAGGGCAAGGTGCGCGCCTTCTATGCGGGCCCGGCCCATACGCCGGACGGCATCTTTGTCTACTTCCCCGATGAGCAGGTGCTCTATGGCAACTGTATCCTCAAGGAGAAGCTGGGCAACCTGAGCTTTGCCAATGTGAAGGCCTATCCGCAGACAATCGAGCGGCTGAAAGCGATGAAGCTGCCAATCAAGACGGTGATAGGTGGGCACGACTCGCCGCTTCACGGTCCCGAGTTGATTGATCACTATGAAGAGTTGATCAAGGCGGTGCCGCAGTCATAACGGCTGCGCGACAGACTGGCAGCAAGCCGTGCCATCGCTGCAATCAGCAGCCATAACGGCACACCACAAAACGCCCGCTTTCAGGAAATAAGCGGGGGTTTTGCTGTTGCGGCTTTTCTGCGGCCACTTATTGCGGGCGTTGGCACGGCGAGATTAAGGCTGTTCAAGGCGTGTGGGCTTTCATAAGATGGCCCTCTCTCTTTTCCCTGAAAGTTATCCATTTTCGTTATGCAATACGCCTCTCTCGCCCGCCTCAAACAGGCCTTTATCACCGGGATGTGGGCCTCGCTGGTCAGCATCGTTATCGGCTTCGCCTTCAAGGTGTGGCTGGCGCAGTGGGTCGCCAAGGGGGAGCTGGCGCTGTTCAACAGTGTGGTGGATTTGATCTCCCTCTCCTTTATCCTGATGACAGGTTTTCGCTCATCCATGGTGGTGAGCTACTCCCAGACCAAAAACGATCGGGACATCATCAATATCTTCCGCTACTTCCTCATCGGCATCGTGCTGCTCACCTGGGGGGCGGTGATCCCCTATATCAAGCACGGGCTCCATATCCGGGTGGAGTATCTGCAACTGGTGGGGGTTATCTTCGGGCTGGGGCTCAAGGTCTACTTTACCAATCTAGTGGCCATGTACCGGATGTATCAGCTCTCCAACCGGGTCACCTGGCTGGAGCCGCTGGCCAACGGTCTGCTGTTTATGGCCTGCTACTTTGGACTCGGGATGGATGCGCTCCCTTCGCTCTTCTACGGGCTGACCTTCTCGTCACTCGCCATCGCCGGTTATATGTATGTTTCGCGTCGTCGGGCCATCGCCACCAAGCCGCTGGCCAAGGTGGCGCTCGGCCCCGAGATGGTGAGCTATGTGAAGAAGAGCTTTACCGCCTCGCTGGAGGCGGGGGCCAGTATCCTGATGATCTACATCACTGTGTTGCTCACCATCCGCCACTTCAGCATCGACGAGCTGGGGGATTTTCAGGTGGTGGTGCGCCCCATCTTCACCTATATGACCACCCTGTTTGTCTTCCCCATCTACCGCTTTGTGCTGCCTGAGCTGGCGGTCAATCTGCGCAACGGCGATCACCGCCAGATAAGGCTTATTCGTCGCTGGATCTTCCGTCTCTCCGCCATCGTCAGTCTGGCCTTCTTTGGCTTGATGCTGCTGGCGGGCAAGCCGCTGGTGCTGTTGTTCTTCCCTGCCGACTACGTGGGGGCTGTGCCGGTGCTGTTCCACTTCTCCATCTTCTTTATCTTTATGATGCTCAACGGCTATCAGCTCGCCTATATCAAGGCTCACGGTCACTTTACCCAGAGTTTGCTGATCCGGCTGGCGGGCATAGTGGCGCTGGTCGCCGCCTACTATCTGGTGGCCGAGTTCACCGCCAACGTGGTGGCGATTATCGTGGCGCTGGGGCTCGGTTATATGGTGATGTTTATCCTCTCGACCCTGGCGGAGCGGCAAATTTTGCGATCCCTGCCACTGGTGCTGGCGACCCGCTAGGGTGCTACTCGTCAAGAGCTGGCCCCTGTCAGATAACAAAAAACGCCCGTGCGGGCGTTTTTTTATTGGCGCGCAGGGCGGCTTAACGCTTGCCCTTGCCACCCTTGTTGCCAGCGAGCGCCTGCTTTCTGGCGCGCTGCTTCTGGGCCGCCTTGCTGTTGCGGCGCGGCTCGGGCTCGAAGCGGGTGAGATCTGGCTCAAAGCCCGGAAACCACTGCTGGGGCAAACGGGTGTCGAGCACAGCTTCCACCTTCTCCAACAGGGGGGCATCTTCCGGGCTGAACAGGGTGATGGCGAGCCCCTTGTTGCCGGCACGGCCTGTGCGACCGATACGGTGGACGTAATCCTCGGCCACAAACGGGAATTCGAGGTTAATCACGTAGTTGAGATCCGTGATGTCGAGGCCGCGAGCCGCCACGTCGGTGGCGACCAGCGCCTGCAGGGTGTCGGCGCGAAACTCCAGCAGCACTTTTTCACGTGCGCTTTGCGACAGATCGCCGTGGAAGGCGAGCGCATTGATGCCCGCCTTGCCAAGCTGCTGGGCCAGTTTGTCAGCCCCTTGGCGGGTGCGGCTGAAGATCAGCGCCGGTGCCCAACCTTTCACTTTGAGCATATGTTCGACCAGCGCCAGCTTGCGATCACTGTCCACCGTGTAGACCCGCTGCTCCACCTCGGCCGCCGTGGTGTTGCGCGGTGCCACTTCAATCAGTTCGGGGTCGCGCAGCAGCACCTTGCTCAAGGCAAACAGGTTGTCGTCGCAGGTGGCGGAGAAGAGCAGGGTCTGGCGATCCACCGGGATCTGTTTGAGCAGCGCCTTGATCTCGTCCATAAAGCCCATGTCGAGCATGCGATCCGCCTCGTCAAACACCAGATGGCGGAGGCTATCAAGGCTCAATGCCCCCTGACGCAGATGGTCGAGCAGGCGGCCCGGGGTGGCGATCAGGATATCCACCCCGGCTTGAAGCGCCTCGACCTGAGCCGCGATACTCACCCCGCCGTAGACTTGTGTGCTGGTGAGACCTGTCCCCTGGCCGTAGCGCGCGACACTCTCGGCAACCTGCACCGCCAGCTCGCGGGTCGGCACCAGCACCAGCGCGCGGAGCGGGCGGGGCTCTGCTTGTGGCTGTTGTTGCAGTTGTTCCAGCAGCGGCAGCACAAAGGCTGCGGTCTTGCCGGTGCCGGTCTGGGCCCCCGCCATCAGATCCCGCCCTGCCAGAATGACCGGGATGGCGCGAGCCTGAATGGGGGTCGGTGCGGCATAGCCCAGTTCGGTCAGGGTCTGCTGCAAGCGGGAGGAGAGGGCCAGTTCGGCAAAGGAGGCTGTGGACATAGGGGCACCAGTCGGGGTTATCGCGGCCTGCGGCCACGATGCAATGAGTGATCGTGGCCGCGATGGTAACAGAAGCTGGGGGAGCGGCAGAAGGCGGCTATGCCTCTGCGTCGTCCGGCAACGGGCGGATCAGCCGGATCTTTTTGCCCTCGTAGCAGGCGATGTTGTGTTTGCCGTGCTGTTTGACGTGGTAGAGCAGCTCGTCGGCCAGATGCACCGCCTCGGTGACGGTGAGGTAGTCGCGAATGCGGATCACCCCGGCGGAGAAGGTGATGGGGGTGGGCAGCTCGGGGATCCCCAATGGCCGATCCAGCAGGCGACCAGCGGAGTGGATCATCATCTCGTCATCCTCCATCCCCTTGAACAGCACGATAAACTCCTCGCCGCCCCAACGGATGGCGCTGTCCACCTTGCGGATATTGCTTCTGAGATGGCGGGCAAAGGCGACCAGGGCCAGATCCCCGACGCTATGGCCATAGGTGTCGTTGATCGACTTGAAGTTGTCGATATCGAGGATCATCAGGTAGTCGTGCTCATGGAGCAGACTCTGGCAGAGCACATCTCTGCGTGGCAGCCGGGTCAGGTGGTCGGTGTGCGCCAGGGTGCGCAGCCGCAGGTAGATCTGCTTCCAGGCCACCATGCCCAGCAACAGCACGATGAGATAGACCTTGAAGGCCGCACTTTGCAGGGCCAGCTTGACGAAATCGAACCAGCTGTAGGACCACTTCAGATAGAGATCATCCCCCGCCTTGGTGCGCATAAAGGGTTTGCTCAGGCAGAGATGCCTCGGGCGGCAGGGCTCGGCGGCTTCAAACGATATGTTGGTGCGGGTCGGGTTGATGGTGTCGAAGGGGTGCAGCACATCGTTAAATGCTTCATCGACGGCGATATCGATACCGAGCAGTCCGTATTTGTAACCGCCGCGCCCTGACTGATGAATGAAGGGGAAGTACATCACTATGGTGTTGCGCATGCTGAAGCTGTCGATCTCGATATCGGAGACAAAGGCCTCATCGGCGCTGCACAAAGGGCGGCCGGGTGCAAAGCTGGCGCAACCGAAGTAGTGATACCAGGCGGGCAGTGTCATCAGATCCACCTTGATCGGCGCCAGTCTGGTGGGCAGCACATTGTTGTCGGCCACCATGCCGATCAGCCGGTAGTCATTCCAGATGGTGTAGATATTGATCACCTCCGGATAGGAGAGGGCATAGCGGAAGGTGTTGAGGATATTGGCTGCCGGGTATTGCAGCGGAATATCGGCAAAGCGGTATTTGCTTTTGAGGTCATACCCGTAGAGATAGTCGCTGCCGATGCTATTCGGGGGCGGTGGCTGATCGAGCAGATGGTGTTGTGCCAGATAGCTGGTGATGTTCTCCACCTTGAGGATCTTGGCTCGCTGGTAGAAGACCTCGAACACGTTCTTCTGTCTGGCGGTGATGAGATCCATGTCGTGCTGGATAGTGAGATAGGTGTAGTAGAAGACAATGCCCAGCCCGGTCAGAGCGAGCAGGGCTAATCCGGCCACTTTGACGATGAACTGGCGAGCACACGCCGATGGCCAGCGCAAGGCTGGGAGGTTACCTGAAAATAAGGTCATAGGTGTCTGGTTAGAGTACCGATAGGGGCGCGGGCGCCATACGGGCAAAGTATACGCGAAGGAAATCCCGACAGGATCCACCGACAAACCTTGCCAGAAGCTGAAGCCCTTACCACTTATTTATCCCTACTCCACGATCAGCACGCTCTCGCTGGCCAGATGGTGCAGCCACTCCCTGACGATCAGCAGCACGGCGGCAAAGTGCTCGTCACGGGGTAGCTGGTTGGCGGCGAGGGGATCCCCTTCCGCCATCGCGGCCAGCTGGCCAAAGGCTTGCTCCACCAGATCCCGATCGAGCTGGTTGTCCCCCAGCGCTTCGGCCAGTGATGGTTGACTGCGCAGGGTCAGCTGCAAGCCGGGCGGGATCTGCGGGGCGATGCGCATCAGCTCATCTTCCACCACCATGATGGCCTGCTCCAGTTCGAGCGGGGTGGGCGGCGCGTGGCGAAACGGTCCTGGCTGGATGGCGTGGGTGCCAAAGGCCAGCGGGTAGTGTGACGGGGCCGCATCTGGCTGGCTCAGCCAGAGCTGACTGCTCTGTTCACCAATCTCCAGCAGCAGGGTCATCATCTCCGGTACGGGTTGTGTCATGGTGCTGAGCTCCTGTATTGTAAACGTTTTCCCATTCTGCCTTTGATACCCCCGCTGTCGCCGTTTGGCGAGCACAATTTCTGCGAGTCGTCCCTCACTTTGTTGCAAACCCCTTGCAAAAAAATTCATTGGTGGCAGTCTGGATGTCTAAATGGCTTTCGCCGTTTCGTTATCCTCAGATGATTCAGGAGTTCAGATATGGATATTCGCACCGCTCCCCGCGCCATTGCGCTTGCCCTGCTGCTGGCCAGTAGTGTTGCCACCGCCAACGAGGCGCTGGTGATCCAGACCGACTTTGGCCTTAAAGATGGCGCCGTCTCGGCCATGAAGGGGGTCGCCTTCGGGGTGGATCGCACCCTGCCGCTCTATGACCTGACCCACGAGATCCCGGCTTACAACATCTGGGAAGCCTCCTACCGCCTCTACCAGACCCTGCAGTATTGGCCCAAGGGCACAGTGTTTGTCAGCGTGGTTGATCCCGGTGTCGGCACCGAGCGCAAGTCAGTAGTCCTCAAGACCAGGAGCGGCCACTACATCGTGACTCCGGACAACGGCACCCTGACTCTGGTGGCCGAGCACTTCGGTATCGAGGCGGTGCGCCAGATTGACGAGAAGCTCAACCGCCTCAAGGGCTCCGAGAAGTCCTACACCTTCCATGGCCGCGATGTGTACGCCTATACCGGCGCACGGCTCGCCTCCGGCGCTATCAGCTATGAGCAGGTCGGCCCGCTGCTGCCCGCCGAAGTGGTGAAGATCCCCTATCAGCCTGCGGTCGCCGAGAAGGATGGCACCCTCAAGGGCACCATCCCGATCCTCGATGTGCAGTACGGCAACGTCTGGACCAATATCGACGATGCCTTGCTGACCAAGGCGGGGATCAACAAAGGGGATACAGCCTGCATCAAGATCCGCGAAGGGGATGTGGTCAAATATGACGGCAAGGCGCCGTACGTCAGCAGCTTCGGCGATGTGCCTGAAGGTCAGCCGCTGGTCTACCTCAACAGCCTGCTGCAGGTGTCGGTGGCGCTGAACATGGACAGCTTTGCCGCCAAACATCAGGTGCAATCCGGCGCCAACTGGCATATCAGCCTGAAGAAGTGCTCCTGACCCGCACATATATAAGTAGAGATAGAAACAGCAACGGGCGCCTCGGCGCCCGTTTTGTTCTCTGGTAATAAAGAAAGGGATCAGAACTCGTTGGAGAGCGCCTTGTACCCTTTGACCAGATCGATATTGGTATGGGCCACGTCTTCGGAGAACTCGGCGGCATCCACCGAAACCCGCGGGATATGGGTCAGATCGCTCTGCTGGTTGATGCGGGTGGTGGAGGGGACGTAGAACTCCGGCGGCAGATCGCAGCCATCGATCACCGAGTTGTGACGCACCACGGCACCGTCACCGATATGGCAGTTGAACAGCACGCTGTTGAAGCCGATAAAGACCCGGTTTCCCACTTCGCATGGCCCGTGGACGATGGAGCGGTGGGCGATGGAGGTGTACTCGCCGATGGTGACGGCGGCACCGGATTTGGAGTGGATCACCACGCCATCCTGAATATTGGAGTTGGCGCCGATGACGATGGGTTCCATCTCGCCGTTGGCATCCACTTCGTCGGCGCGGATCACCGCATAGGGGCCGACAAAGACATTCTCTTTGATGATCACCTTGCCGCAGATGATGGCGGTCTTGTCGATATAGGCGGATTCGTCGATGACAGGCAGATGGCCGGAGGGATTCTTGCGGATCATGTTACATCCTGTGGTTGCCAAGAGGGATTATCTGGTGGTGGACGAGGAGCCTACCGGTCGGTCAGCTTACCCCTGCTCGCCCTCTGGTGAAACCCCTGACTGGTCTGACCCTTGTCGCGCGGCGTCTCGGCATGGCTGTTTCCCGCCGCCAGAATATGGGAGCATGGCTGTCATCCTGAGTCGCGTAAGGTGGATATATAAAGATGAAGAAGATGATTGCCCTGTTGGCGGGTGGTTTGTTGCTCTCTTCGGCCGTGCAGGCCAAAGGGGAGGCGGGGGCGTTTGACTATTACGCCATGGCGCTCTCCTGGTCGCCCGAGCATTGTGCCGTCAAACCGGCCGATCGGGACCAGTGTTCCCGCAAGCTGGGGTTTGTGCTGCACGGTCTTTGGCCCCAGTACGATCGCGGTTACCCCAGCAACTGCACCCGCGAACGGCTAGATCCCGATATGGAGAGCGAGTTTGCCGACCTTTACCCCAGCCGCTTTCTCTATCGCCATGAGTGGGAGAAGCACGGCACCTGCTCCGGCTTGAGCCAGCAGGCCTTTCATCAGCTGGCGAGCGATTTGCGCCAGAAGGTGAAGATCCCGGCGGCTTATCAATCCCCGGAAGAGCCGCTGCGCAAAACCAGTTTCCAGCTCAAGGCCGATTTGGCGAGCGCCAACGAGTGGCTGGCCCCCGACAACATCACGGTAGCGTGCGCCGATGGTGGCCGCTTCCTGCGGGAGATCTACATCTGCGTCAATAAAGAGGGGACGGATGCGGTCACCTGCTCCGCCGAGATGCAAAAGCGCGAGCGCCGCTCCTGTGGTCAGCCGGACTTCCTGCTGCGCAGCGTGCGTTAAGCCTTCACTCTCTTCATCAGGCCCCTTGCGGGCCTGATATTTAACCACAGCTATCGGAAAGGAGTCTGACAGATGGATGGCAACAACCGGTTTGGCCCGCAAGAGCGGGCAATGCTGCTCGGGGTGAACGGATGAGCCTGTTTGCCGAGCTGGGGATGTGTTATCCCATTATTCAGGCACCGATGGCCGGTGTGCAGGGCAGCGAGCTGGCGCTGGCCGTGACCCGTGCGGGCGGCTTGGGCTCCTTGCCTGCCGCCATGCTCACATCAGCGGAGCTGCGCGGCGAGCTGGAGCGACTTGCCCAAAGCGGCCTTGGGCCATTTAACATCAACTTCTTCTGCCATCGGCAACGGGAACCGGATCCCGTTGCTCTGGCCAGCTGGCAGCAGCGCCTTGCTCCCTACTATGCCGAGTTCGGCATACTTCCCCCAGCTGTCACGACGGCGCCAAGCCGTGCACCTTTCAATGAGGATCATGCCGCCATGGTGGCTGAGTTCAGACCGGCGGTGGTCAGCTTTCACTTCGGCTTGCCCGCCCCCGAGCTGCTTGCCCGGGTGAAGGCTGCGGGGGCCAAGGTATTTGCCAGTGCCACCACGGTGGTGGAGGCCGTATGGCTCGCTCAACACGGTGCCGATGCCATCATCGCTCAGGGATTGGAGGCGGGCGGTCATCGCGGTCATTTCCTCTCCGATGATCTCGCCTTGCAGCAGAGCACCTTGACCCTGCTGGCGCAGATCCTCGCGGTGACCGATCTGCCGGTGATTGCCGCTGGCGGTATCGTCGATGGCAAGGGGATCGCCAACGCGTTGGCAATGGGGGCGAGCGCCGTGCAGGTGGGCACCGCCTTTCTCTGCTGCCATGAAGCGACCACCTCGGCGCTGCATCGCGCCGCCATCCATTCACCAGAGGGCCAGCAGACGGCACTGACCAATCTGTTCAGTGGCCGTCCGGCGCGGGGGATCGTCAACCGTCTTATGAAAGAGCTGGGCCCGCTCTCGGATCTTGCCCCTCACTTCCCCTATGCCAGTGGCGCACTGGCACCGCTGCGCGTTGCCGCCGAGAAGGCGGGGGACTGTGGCTTCTCTCCGCTCTGGGCTGGGCAGGATGTATCGGGCTGCCGGGATCTTCCCGCTGGCGAGCTGATGGCGTGCTGGGTCAAAGAGGCTGGATTGGGATAAGTGCTTCTATATATGCCTCATACGCCTTCTTATATAGCAGATGTCGAGGGCGCTGCGCGTTAGACGCGACAGTGCGGCAATGGTGGATGAGTGCCAGGCCAGTACCCTTGTAAGGCATTTATCCGGTGTAAAACGTCCTCACTTCACCCTTGGTTGTGGATAAGTCTGTATAAATGCTGTGTGTTGATATGAATAACCAAGAAATTGCACTTTTTTGCAATTTTATTGCGGTAAAGCCTTGCCAATGTGAGCTGGATCTCTATAATGCGCCACATCGACAGGGCAAGCGGCAACGCAAACAACCTCGTCGATAACCTCGAAAAGCCTTTGAAAATAAGGCTTGACTCGAGAAGGCGGTTGAGTAGAATTCCACTCCCGCAGCAACACACTGTTGCGTCGCTCTTTAACAATTTGAATCAAGC